>NZ_JBGCCU010000033.1 GCF_041261445.1 Catenulispora sp. EB89 | reverse complement strand
GCTGCTGCCGCTGCTGAACGACAAGATGCTGGTGTTGTGCGATCGCGGGTTCGACTCCGATGACTTCGCAGCCGAGCTGGCCGGCACCGGTGCACGATTCCTCATCCGGGCCACCGCCGCCCGCAACCCGCCGGTGCTGGCCCGGTTGTCCGATGGCTCGTTTCTGTCTCGGCTGGGGGCCCTGCCAGTGCGGATCATCGATGTCGACGTGGTGGTGACCTTGGCCGATGGTACCCGCCATGCTGAGCGCTACCGGCTGATCACCTCTTTGCTGGACGCCCGCTGCGACCCCGCATCAGCGCTGGTGCGGCTCTACCACGAACGCTGGGAGGTGGAAACAGCCCTCCACGGCCTGCGCCAAGGCCTGCTCCACGGCCACCAGTTGCGATCAGAAGACCGGTTCGGCATCGAGCAGGAGATGTGGGCGCTGTTGTGTCTCTACCAACTGCTGCGCTGCGCGATGGTGAACGCCACCGACACCATCAAAGGCTCCGACCCAGATCGGGCCTCCTTCGCCTGCGCCGTCGATGCCGCCCGCGACCAGGTAGTCCTGGCCGCCGGGATCCAACCCACCACCAGCGACGACGGCCGCCTGGACCTGGTCGGTGAAATCGGACGTGCGGTGCTGGCCGACCTGAACCCGCCACGGCGCCTGCGCATATCCGCCCGCAAAGTAAAGTCCAGCCGCTCCCGCTACGCCTCCCGGCCGCCAGGCGAATGGCGGCCTGCAGCCAGCACCCCCATCACCGGCATCACCGCCGCCATCCACCAGGCACCCGAACCACCAGCCCCGCCAGATACCCCCGACCAGCCGCACCCAGGCCGCACCGCCCGCCGAGACCAGGTGATGGCATTCCTGGCCGCCAACGGCGACCAGCCCTGGACCGCCCGACACATCGCCCACGCCCTGGGCGTCACCGAACGCCTCAACAGCTTCTGCGTCCAACTCTCCACATGGGCACGCTACGGCCACTTCACCAAAACCGCCCCAGCCACCTACACCATCAATCAAACACCTTGACAAATCCCCACAAACACTTAACTACGCGGCATTGGCCCGGTCCGGCGGTATCAAGCCGCACCCCTGCTGCTGTGGTGCTGTTTCGTCCGGCTTGACACCACCGGCCCGGCCAGGTTGGCTTCGCCCGTCGACGCGGCGAGGGACCCAGAACCAACACCCCACATGGTCCTTCGGACCCCCTAACGACGTGGCCGGCCAGGCCTTCACGCTGCGGTGCGGCGCGGTGGCGAAATCGTTCGCTCCCGCGCCGCGTGTCAGGCTACTGTTGGTGGTGGCGCCCGGTGCGCAGGCAGCGGTTACTTCTGGATCAGCAGGTTGCCGGTTCGAATCCGGCTCGGCTCCCTTGCGGGAGGCGGTAGCTCAATGGAAGAGCGGCTGACCGGCTTCGGCCGGTTTTCCGCAGCCGACTTGATCTCGGGCGCCTTTGGCTTTTCTTCTTGTGTCAGCCCTCGCGCACCACCTCGTAGGTGAGGGAGACGATCCCGCTTCCGACGGTTGCGGTGTGCGTGAGTCGCAGGGGCCTGATTCCGGCGGTGGTGCCGAAGAGGCGTACGCCGTCGCCGGCCAGGACCGGCAGCAGCATGACGCGGATTTCGTCGACGAGGTCCTGTTCGATCAGGGCGTGGCCGAGTTGGAAGCTGCCGTAGACCAGGATCTCGCCGTCGATCTCGTGCTTGAGCTTGGCGACCTCGGTGGCCAGGTCGCTGCCGATGATCGTTCCGTTGGACCAGGCGGTGTGCTCCAGGGTGCTGGAGACGATGTACTTCGGCATCGCGTTCAGCTTGTCCGCCCAGTCGCCGGTGCGGTCGAGCCAGCGGGAGGCGAACCACGCGTCGCTCGTGCGTCCCATCAGCAACGCCGAGGCGCCGAGGGCTTCCTTGACGAAGTACTGCGCCCACTCCGGCCTGTCGTCAGCGATGACCTGGTCGAACCAGCCGCCGCGGGGGAAGCCGTCCGTGCCGTCCGGGTCCTGGACGACGCCGTCGAATGAGCTGTTGGTGCTGATGATGATCTTTCCCATGGTCGTGCTCCTTGGCTTCCGGTGCCGTGTTCCTGTCGGCGATGGAGACACCGCGGGGCGCGCTGGATTGGGCGCCTCGGGACCGCCCAATCCGGCTTGCGGGGGGTGTCTGCACCGACGATGACGATCGGATGTGTGAGCATGGAGGCGACGAGATGAGTGCGATGACTGCCGATCTGCCGGTGCTGCTGGCGCGGGCCAGGTCCGGGGACGGCGCGGCGTTCGACGAGCTGGTCGCCCCGTACCGCCGGGAGCTGCTGGTGCACTGCTACCGCATGCTGGGCTCGTTCCAGGACGCCGAGGACGCGCTGCAGGAGAGCCTGCTCAGTGCGTGGCAGGCGCTGGCCGGATTCGAGGGACGTTCCTCGGTGCGGACCTGGCTCTATCGCATCGCCACCAACCGCTGCCTCAACGCGCGCCGCTCGACCAGCCGTCGCCGCGCCAAGGAGTGGGACGTCCCGGGTGTGGAGCCGCCGGCGCCGACCCGGCTCGGCGAGGTGTTCTGGCTGGAGCCGTTCCCCGACGCGCTGCTCGAAGGCGTGCTCGACGCCGCCCCGCCGGGGCCCGAGGCGCGCTACGAGCAGAACGAGGCCATCTCCCTGGCCTTCGTCACGGCGCTCCAGGTGCTGCCGCCGCGCCAGGTGGCGGTGCTCCTGCTGCGCGACGTGCTCGGTTATCACGGTGCCGAGGTCGCGGAGATGCTGGACACGACGGCCGAGTCGGTCGCCAGTGCGTTGAAGCGGGCCCGCGGGAGCCTGGAGCGGCGTCGTCCGGTGCTCGCCGCCGGCTCGACCGAGGAAAGTTCCTTGGCCGCCAGGTTCGCCACCGCCTACGAGGCCGCCGACATCGAAGCCCTCGTCACGCTGCTCACCGACGACGTCTTCACCTCGATGCCCCCGATGCCCTTCGAGTACCAGGGACGCGAGGCCACCGTCGCCTTCATCGCGAGCATCTTCAGCTCCGGCCGCCGCCACCGCCTCGTGCCGACGCGTGCCAACGGCCAGCCCGCGTTCGGCACGTACATTCGCGGCGCCGAGGACGTCCTGCACGGCGTGGGCCTGTTCGTGATCGAAGCCCGCGCCGACGGCATCAGTGCCATGACGCGCTTCGAGAAGGGCGCGCTGCCCTGGTTCGGTCTGCCGCGCTCGATCCCGGCGGAGTGAGAACCGGGAGGAGTGGAAACCGGGGGAGTGAGAACCGAGCGGTCAGAAATCCACGAGCTCGATGCTCACCGAGGCGGTGCCCCCGACGTCGAGCCCCTCGGCCTTCCGTACCTTCGCCTTGACCGGCATGACGTAGCAGCCGTGCGCGGCGTCGGGAAAGATCGACGTCCGCCACGTGCTGCCGCCGATGGCCGCCTGCACCCGTACCGATCCGAACCCCCGCCGGGGTGCGGCGGCCAGCTCGCGGATGTCCTCGCTGACATCCGCCGGCACGGTGACGAACGTCCAGCTGTCCGCCCGCGCTTCCCAGAGCCACAGCTCGGCGTCGAAGGTGACCATCACGGTACCCAGCTTCGCACGGGGCACTGACAAGCCTGACAAGCCGACAAGCCGACCCGGCTCCCGCGCCGGGCGCTCGGGCGCCGGGCCCGGCCGCCAGCCGCGTCCCGCCCTACTTCAACCCGCCCCGCAGCGCATCAACACGAGCCACCGCCGCGTCGAAGCCGGACCGGCTCAGCGCCCCGCTGTTCACCCCGTTCACGATCGCCGCGGCCGCCGCGTCGCCCTGCGCCGGGTCGCCCGAGGAGCACAGCAGCAGGTCCATGCCCGCCTCGGCCGCCGACAGCGCGCGGTTGCCGGCGCTCCCGTAGGCCTGCAGCGCGCCGGCCTCCAGTGCGTCGGTGATCGTCACGCCCTTGAACCCGACGCGGCCGCGCAGCTCCTGCTGCACGATCGTCGAGGACATGCCGGCCGGGTGGTTCGCGTCCAGGTTCGTGTACACGGCCCAGGACAGCATCACCAGCTTCACGCCGTTCTGCACCGCCGCCGCGTACGGCAGCTCGTCGATGTTGCGCAGGTTGTCCAGCGACACCGTCAGCGTCACCGGGCGCTCGTCGGTGTTCGCGCCGTTCGGCGCCGAGCCCAGGCCCGGGAAGTGCTTGGCGGTGGCCGCGACGCCGGTGTTCTGCTGTGCGGTCAGGAACGCCGAGGCCAGCTGGGACACCGAGTTCGGGTTCTCGCCGAAGGAGCGCTGCGCGGCGTCGATGAAGTCACCGGGGCTGCGCGAGACGTCCAGTACCGGCGCCAGGTTCAGGTTCATCCCGACGCCCGACATGTTCTGCGCCGCCTCGGTGCCGGCGGTGGTCGCGGCGCCGACCGGGTTCGAGCTCTCGCCGATCTGCTTGGCCGAGATGTACGGCTGCCCCGGCAGCCGCTTGACGATGCCGCCCTCCTGGTCCGTCATCAGCAGCAGCGGCAGGTGCACGGGGCTGGCCGCCTGCGCCTGGCGCAGCTCGGTGATGACGCCGGCGATCTGCGACTCGCTGGAGATGTTGCCGCCGAAGAAGATGACGCCGCCGACATCGCCCTGCCGGATCAGCGTCAGCAGGTGCTGCGGCGGCGTCAGGCCCTGGTAGGAGTAGATGATCCGCTGCCCGGCCTCCTGCTGGAGCGTCAGGCCGCCCGGCACGGCCGAGGAGCTGGACGGCGTCGTCGGCGGCGCCGAGGATGACGAGCTCGACGACGACGACGATGAAGATGACGACGACGAAGACGAGGAAGAAGACGACGAACTGCTCGGCGTCGAGCTCGAAGACGACGTCGAAGAAGGCGTCGACGACGACGAACTCGAACTCCCGTTCGCCGCCGACTTCGACCCGCCGCTGGAGCACGCCCCGCTCAGCAGCCCCACCGCCGCCACCAGCGTGACCGCCGCCACGCCGCCGGTCCTCTTGCGCCGTCCGCTCCGCATCCCAGCTTCAGCCATGGACTCCACCTTGGCCAATGCCGCCCCGAGATGCCAGCCGACTGGGCTGTTTCGGTGCGTCGCGGCGCTGACGACTGCCGGAACAGCCCAGCCGTGAAGGGCCCTCGACAGCCGTCGAGAGCCCCCGCCGACCGCCCCTACGAAGCCTTCGCGGCCTGCCGGCTCGGCGCCGGCATCAGCTCCACCGACCGGATCCGCTGGGCCCGCTGCGGCGAGGCCGGAGCCAGGATCACCTCGTCCGCGGAGGTCTGCTTCGCCAGCCGCTCCAGGTACTCCGCGGCCTGCTCCGGCGTCCCGGCGGCGGTGACCCGCATCATGCCCCGCACGTGCTCCCCGGCCGGGGTCGCCAGCAGCTGGTCCAGCTCAGCGTCGCTGAGCTCGGCGTCGGCGCGCAGCAGGAACCGCTTGGCCCGCCACCGCAGTGCGGCCTGGTACTGGATCTCGGCCTCCTCCTCGGTGTCGGCCGCGATCAGGTTCGCCGCCACGATCAGGTACGGCTCCGGGTTCGCCGGGCTCGGCCGGTACTCCGCGCGGTAGATCTCGGTGGCCGTGGCCAGCGCGTCCGGCGCGAAGTGCGAGGCGAACGCGTACGGCAGCCCCAGCGCGGCGGCCAGCTGCGCCCCGAACAGCGAGGAGCCCAGGATGTACAGCGGCACGTTCGAGCCGTCGCCCGGCGTCGCGCGGACCCCCGGGATCCGCGTGTCCCCGGACAGGAAGCCCTGCAGCTCCAGCACGTCCTGCGGGAAGCTGTCCGCCGACTCCGGGCTGCGCCGCAGCGCCCGCATCGTGGCCTGGTCCGAGCCCGGCGCGCGGCCCAGCCCCAGGTCGATCCGGCCCGGGTGCAGCGCCGCGAGCGTCCCGAACTGCTCGGCGATGACCAGCGGCGAGTGGTTCGGCAGCATCACGCCGCCGGCGCCCAGCCGGATGTGCCCGGTGTTCGCCGCGACGTGCGCGATCAGCACGCTGGTGGCCGCGGAGGCGATGGCCGGCATGTTGTGGTGCTCGGCGTACCAGACGCGCTCGTAGCCCCCGCGCTCGGCGGCCAGCGCCAGCGGCACCGCGCCGTGCAGGGCCTCGCCCGGATGCTCGCCGGGCGCGACCGCGGCGACGTCGAGCAGCGAATACTTCATGGAACCCTCGTCTCCCGGAGCACGCGGACACGTCCTGGCGCGCGTTGCTCCGTGCGGTCAGCGGTGTGCGTCGTCGGTCAACGTCCACAGCCGGGACGGCATTCCCCGCCGAATTCCCCGCCCCGCTCAACAGCGGCTACGCGGTCGCCAGATCCGCGTGGAACTTCTTCGTCACCTCCGGATGCGCGCGCAGATAGCCCTTCAGCTCGTTGCGCCCGAACTCCGCGTACAGCGGGTTCGACGGGTCGTCGTCGGCCCCGGGCGCGTGGTGCGCGTGCGGGAACTCCAGCGGCTCGATTTGCGCGTCCAGCCGCGGGTTGTAGAAGAACGGCACCGAGAACCGCTCCCGCGCCCCGGCCGGGCTCACCACGCGGTGGCTCGTCGCCTTCAGATACCCGTCCGTGGCCACCTCCAGCAGCTCCCCGAGGTTCACCACGAACGCCCCCGGCATCGGCGGCACGTCCAGGAACGACCCGTCCGGCCGCGCCACCTGGAGCCCGCCGACCGAGTCTTGGAGCAGCAGCGTGATGAAGCCGTAGTCCTTGTGCGTGCCGACGCCCTGAGCGGCGCCGTCCGGCGCGGTACCGGGATAGCGCACCAGCTTCAGCCGCAGGTGCGGATGCCCGGCGAAGGCGTCGTCGTAGAAGTCCGGCCGGGCGCCGATCGAGGCCAGCAGCTCGTGCAGCAGCCGCTGCGAGACCGCGCTGAGCTTGTCGATCCACCCCAGCGTCGCCGTCCGCAGCTGGGGCAGCTTCTCCGGCCACTGGTTGGGGCCCTGCAACCACCAGTACGCCGGCTCCCCGGCCCCCGGCACGCGCGGCGGCAGCTCCAGCCCGATGTCCATCTGGTCGCGCCAGTCCCGGGCGCCGGCGGTCTGCTCGTCGCCGGTGCTCGTGTAGCCGCGGAAGTGCGGCGAGTTGAGGTTGCTGACCGCCAGCCGGTCGGCCTTCGGCAGCGCGAAGAACGAGCGCATCGCGTCGCCTAGCGCGGTGGTCTCGGTTTCGGTGACGCCATGGCCGACGAGCTGGAAGAAGCCGACGTCAGTGGCTGCGGTGCGCAGCGTTTGGTGCAGCCTGCCCCGCTCCTCGGCGGACCCGCCGGCCAGCGACAGGTCGATCACCGGCAGTTGCTGCGTCACCTCTCCACGGTAATACGCTCCACCTGCACCGGCATGATCTGGCATACTCCGTTCCAGCGCCTCCCGGTGCGTAGGAAACGGATACTTCGTAACTATAACGTCCCTAAGGTAGGGCAGTATCTGGGGGAACTTCGGTCCGCTGCCCGAGGTTGAACACAGATCAGGCCTGAGAGCTTCGGCTCGTGCTAACCAGGCGAAAGCCCAGGAGCGGAATCCGTCGCCGACCGTTCCTTCGGGAACATGATCTCGGGTGGCGCGTTTTTGTGTGCTGGGGCGTGTCACGCCCCCACGTACTGCGCCAGATGCTGCCCGGTCAGCGTCGACTTCTTCTTCACCAGCTGCGCCGGCGTCCCCTCGAACACGATCCGCCCGCCGTCGTGCCCGGCCCCCGGACCCAGATCCACGATCCAGTCCGCGTGCGCCATCACCGCCTGGTGGTGCTCGATGACGATCACCGACTTCCCGGCCTCCACCAGCCGGTCCAGCAGCCCCAGCAGCTGCTCCACGTCGGCCAGGTGCAGCCCCGAGGTCGGCTCGTCGAGCACGTACACGCCGCCGTCGTCGGCCATCGCCGTGGCCAGCTTCAGCCGCTGGCGCTCGCCGCCGGACAGCGTGGTCAGCGGCTGGCCCAGGCTCAGGTAGCCCAGCCCGACGTCGGACAGCCGCGCCAAGACCTTGTGTGCGGCCGGCAGCTTCGCCTCGCCGTCGGCGAAGAACGCCTCGGCCTCGTCCACCGACATCGCCAGCACCTCGGCGATATCGCGGCCGCCGAAGTGGTACTTCAGCACTTCGGCCTGGTACCGCTTGCCCTCGCAGTCCTCGCAGACCGTCGCGACGCCGGCCATCATCGCCAGGTCGGTGTACACCACCCCGGCGCCGTTGCAGGTCGGGCAGGCGCCCTCGGAGTTGGCGCTGAACAGCGCCGGCTTCACGTCGTTGGCCTTCGCGAACGCCTTGCGGATCGGCTCCAGCAGCCCGGTGTACGTGGCCGGGTTGCTGCGCCGCGAGCCCCGGATCGGGCTCTGGTCGATCGACACCACGCCGTCCCGCTTGGGCATCGAGCTGTGGATCAGCGAGCTCTTGCCGGAGCCGGCCACGCCGGTGACGACCACCAGCACGCCGAGCGGGATGTCGACGTCCACGTCCCGCAGGTTGTTGGCCGAGGCCCCGCGGATCTCCAGCGTGCCCTTGGCCTCGCGCGTCTCCTTCTTCAGCGCGGCCCGGTCGTCCAGGTGCCGTCCGGTGACCGTGTCGCTGCCCCGCAGCCCGTCGATCGTGCCCTCGAAGCACACCGTGCCGCCGCCGGATCCGGCGCCCGGCCCGAGGTCGACCACGTGGTCGGCGATCGCGATCATCTCCGGCTTGTGCTCCACCACCAGCACCGTGTTGCCCTTGTCGCGCAGCCGCAGCAGCAGCTCGTTCATCCGCTGGATGTCGTGCGGGTGCAGGCCGACGGTGGGCTCGTCGAAGACGTAGGTGACGTCGGTCAGCGAGGAGCCGAGGTGCCGGATCATCTTCACCCGCTGCGCCTCTCCGCCGGACAGCGTGCCGGAGGAACGCGACAGGGACAGGTAGCCCAGCCCGATCTCGACGAACGAGTCAAGGGTCTGCGACAACGCCTCCAGCAGCGGCGCCACCGACGGCTCGGAAAGGTCCCGCACCCACTCGGCCAGGTCGCTGATCTGCATCTCGCAGGCGTCGGCGATGCTGATGCCCCTGATCTTCGAGGACCGCGCGCCGGCCGACAGCCGCGTCCCGTCGCAGTCCGGGCACGTGGTGAACGTGACGGCCCGGTCCACGAACGCCCGGATGTGCGGCTGCAGCGACTCCCGCTCCTTGGACAGCATCGACTTCTGGATGCGCGGGATCAGACCCTCGTAGGTCATGTTGATGCCCGCGATCTTCATCCGCGTCGGCTCCCGGTGCAGGAAGTCGTGCAGCTCCTTCTTGGTGAACTTCTTGACCGGCTTGTCCGGGTCGAAGAACCCCGACTCGGCGTACAGCCGCGAGTTCCAGCCGCCCCCGGAGTAGCCGGGCACGGTGATCGCCCCGTCGTTGATCGACCGGCTCTGGTCGTACAGCTCGGCCAGGTCGATGTCGCTGACCGTGCCGCGGCCCTCGCAGCGCGGGCACATGCCGCCGACGATGCTGAAGCTGCGGCGCTCCTTGACGGTCTGGCCGCCCTTCTCCATCGTGACGGCGCCCGCGCCGCTGATCGAGGCGGTGTTGAAGGAGAACGCCTTCGCCGAGCCGATGTGCGGCTCGCCCAGGCGGCTGAACAGGATGCGCAGCATCGCGTTGGCGTCGGTCGCGGTGCCGACCGTGGAGCGCGGGTCGCCGCCCATGCGCTGCTGGTCGACGATGATCGCGGTGGTCAGCCCGTCCAGGACGTCCACCTCCGGCCGCGACTGCGTGGGCATGAAGCCCTGGACGAACGCGCTGTAGGTCTCGTTGATCAGGCGCTGGGACTCCGCGGCGATGGTGCCGAAGACCAGCGAGCTCTTGCCGGAGCCGGAGACGCCGGTGAAGACGGTCAGCCGGCGCTTGGGCAGCTCGATGCTGACGTCCTTGAGGTTGTTCACGCGCGCGCCGTGGACGCGGATGAGGTCGTGGCTGTCGGCGGCGTGCATGGTGCGTCTCCTCGTTTCGGGCGGTCGGCGCTGCTGCTGCTACTTCTGCTGCTGGATCCGGACCAGGTTCCCGGCCGGGTCGCGGAACGCGCAGTCCCGTGCCCCGTACGGCTGGTCCGTCGGCTCCTGCACGACCTCCGCGTCGTGTGCCTGGATCCGGTCGAACGTCCCGTCCACATCGGGCGTGGCCAGCAGAACCACAGCGTACGTGCCCTTGGCCATCATCTCGGCGACGGTCTGCCGCTCCGCCTCGGTGATCCCCGGGTCCCCGGCCGGCGGGTAGAGCACGATCGAGGTCCCCGGCTGCCCGGCCGGCCCGACGGTGATCCACCGCAGCCCGTTGAAGCCGACGTCCTTGCGCACCTCGAAGCCGAGCACGTCCCGGTAGAAGGCCAGCGAGGCCTCCGGATCGGTCGCGGGGAGAAAACTGGCGTTGATGGTGAGGTCCATGGCCTTCACCCTAGGTGAGCGCCCCCAGCCGGGCTTCTCGAATCCTGACCGGTCGCGTCACCCGCGTGGCCACGCACGACGGCAGTCCCGCCGTCGCGAAGGCGGCCACCCGCTTGTACTCGCTCGGCGGCATCCCGACCAGCTCCGCGAACCGGGTGCTGAACGTCCCCAACGACGAGCACCCGACCGCGAAGCACACCTCGGTGACCGTCATGTCGCCCCGCCGCAGCATCGCCATGGCCCGCTCGATGCGGCGGGTCATGAGGTAGGAGTACGGCGACTCGCCGTAGGCCGCCTTGAACTCGCGGCTCAGGTGCCCCGCCGACATGTGCGCCCCGCGCGCCAGCGCCTCGACGTTCAGCGGCTGCGCGTACTCGCGGTCGATGCGGTCGCGGACGCGGCGCAGGCGGGCGAGGTCGGCGAGGCGCTGCTCGGGGGTCGCGGGGGCGGTCATGGGTTCGATGGTAGGGGAGCGGGCTGACAAGTGCCGCTTCACCTGGACGGATGGCTTTGCTGCCGCGCGCCCGGCGGCGGATGTAGCTTCCTCTCATGACCACAGCGATCCGCAGCCAGGTGATCCCCGTCTCCGATCTCGAAGCCGCGAAGGCGCTCTACACCGCGCTGTTCGGCGCCCCGCACACCGATACGCCGTACTACGTCGGCTACAACGTCGACGGCTTCGAAGTGGCGCTGGCGCCGGGGAACGTCCAGGGCGGCCCTGTGGCCTACGTCGACGTGGACGACCTGGACGGCACCCGGGAGACGCTGCTCTCGGCCGGCGCCACCGAGCGGGACGCGCCGCAGCAGGTGGCCCCGGAGGCGCGGGTGTGCGTGCTGCTCGACAAGGACGGCAACACGATCGGGCTGCGCGGGAAGTAGGTCCGGCGCTTGGTGGCGGCGGCGCCCTCCCGGGATGTCCGGGCGGGCGCCGCCGTCGCTCACACCGCGATGTTCGCGAACGTGACCGTCACGGTGTAGCCCCGCGCGGTCGGGCTCGTCGGCTCCGGCACGAACGTCATCACCCCGGTGCCGCCGCACGGCACCAGCCACGTCGTGGGGATCGCGGCCGGCGCGTAGTACGCGCCGAACACGATGCTCTGGTCGGCGGCCGTCGGCGAGGTGAAGCCGGCGAGGATCTCCCGGCCCTGGCTGCCGGTGTAGCCCACCGGGGTCACCGGCGGCAGGATGCTGCGCACCTCGGCGGTCTGGTTCGCGACCGGGTGCCCGAGCGAGGTCGGGGTGATCGGGCCGGGGCACACCACGGTCACGATCGCGTCCGCGGTCTTGCCGTTGACCAGCCCGACGAAGAACGTGTTCGGCGTGATGACGACCGGGTCCTGCGCGGTCGCGGCGGTGGCGGTCAGGGCCGGCACGAGTGCCGCGCCGAGCGCGACACCGGCGGCCGCGGCCAGACGGCGGGTCGTGGGGGAGTGGGACATGTGGGCCTCCTGAATCAGTGCGCTGAAACGGTGGGGGGCGGTTCGGCGAGAAGGCAGCACGGAACCTAGAACCGGCCGCCGGGCGCGTCAACGTCAACTGTCTGGTGAGCGCTGGAGTGGCGGTGTCCAGCCACGGGGGTGGTGCGGGGGATGAACCCCGGCCGGCCGCCAGGCGGGGTGGAGGTGGCGAGTCCTGCAATCAACGCACTGACACCGTCGCGTGCCTAGGCTTCTGTCATGCACCTCGGATTCGCCCCGCACCGCCTGTGGCCCACCGCCCCCGCCGACCTCGCCGACGTCCTCGACACCGCGCGCCTCATCGAGAACCTCGGCTTCGACCACGTCATCGCCGGCCACCACCTGCTGGCCGGCGACCTCGGCCTGTCCCCGGACCCGCTGGTCCTGCTCTCCGCCGTCGCCGGCGCCACCACCCGCGTCCGGGTGGCCAGCAGCATCCTGATCGCGCCGCTCTACGACCCGCTCGTCGCCGCACACCAGGCCGCGACCCTGGACGCGCTCAGCGACGGCCGCTTCGTCCTGGGCGTCGGCACCGGCTGGGACCGCACCGAGTTCGCGGCCGTCGGCACCCCCTTCGAAGAGCGCGGCAAGCGCACCGACGCCGGCCTGGCCGCCATGCGAGCCCTGTGGCGCGGCGAATCAGAACACTCCCTCGGTATGCCGCCCCGCACCCCCGACGGTCCGCCGGTCTGGGTCGGCGGCACCAGCGACGCGGCTCTCCGCAGAGCCCTGCGATTCGGCACGGCCTGGCACGGCTCCGGCGACCCCGAGACCGTCGCCGCCATCCGGACCCGTATCGCCCGACTCGCCGAGAGCACCGACCGCGACCCGTCCACCCTCGACCTGACGACCGTCGCCATGCTGCTGCCGCCCGGCTTCGAGCTGTCCGGCAAGTCCCCCGGACCGCTCCTGGGCGGCGACCGACCGAGCCGCGAGAGCATCGTCGACGAGCTCGGCCGGCTGTCCGACGCCGGAGTCAGCTCCTGCTCGCTGTGGGCGCCGGTGGACGCCGCGGCGCTGCCGGACGTGCTGGCGTGGGCCGCCGAGGCCGCCGCCGAAATCAGCTGACCGACTCTCGACAACCCTCAACGACCAGCCCTTTTACCCCTGTGGCGAACGTCACCACCCGGATGGTCCTCTGGTGTACGAAACGGTTTCGTTTCGCGCGGGAATAGTGCTACTGTACGAAACGGTTTCGTACACCGAGACTCATCAAGACTTAGTACACCCAGCCGAAAGGAGCGGCCATGGAAGCCGGGCCCAAGCTCGATCCCGAGCGGGAGCAGGCCATCCTCGGCGCGACCCTCGACCTGCTCGCCGAGTGCGGCTACGAGGCGCTGCGGCTGGACGCCGTCGCGTCCCGGGCCAAGGCCAGCAAGGCGACCCTGTACCGGCACTGGCCCGGCAAAGCCGAGCTGGTCGTGGACGCCATCAGCTGTTACGAGCAGGCCGACCTCACCGACGAGGTCAACACCGGCAGCCTGCGCGGCGACGTGCTCGCCACGCTGACCGCCATGCGGGACCTGATGTCCGGGGAGATGGGCCAGCTCATCGCCGGACTCGTCGCCCCCCTGCAGAAGGACCCGGAGCTCGCCCGCGCCGTGCAGACCTCGATGCTGGAGGACAAGCAGCAGGTCACGCGCCGGATCCTGGACCGGGCCATCGCCCGCGGCGAAGTGCCGGCCGACACCGATCCGGCCATCTTCCCCGAGGTCGCCCCGGGGATCATGTTCATGCGGATTTTCCTCAACGCCGAGCCCGTGGACGACGCGTTCCTGGTCCACTTGACCGACGACATCCTCATTCCACTGATGGCCCGAAGCCGCTAGGCGAGCCGGACCAGCCTGCCCACACAAGGACTCGCGCGACTCGAGGGGGCCGCGCGTCGATCGAGTGCTGCCGGAAACGGCCGCCCGTCGAAAGCGAGAAGAAGCGCATGTCAACCACCACAGAAAGCCTGTCGCCGACCGGCGCGGGCGCCGGTACCGAGACGGAGAGTCCGGCACTCAACCCGCGCCGCTGGGCGGCCCTGGTCGTGATCGCCATCGCCCAGCTGATGATCGTGCTGGACGCGACCATCGTGAACATCGCGCTGCCGACGATGCAGCGCTCCCTGCACATCTCCGACGTCAACAAGCAGTGGGTCATCACCGCCTACGCGCTGGCGTTCGGCTCCATGCTGCTGCTCGGCGGCCGGGTCGCCGACTACACCGGACGCAAGCGGGCCTTCGTCATCGGTCTGCTCGGGTTCGCCGCGGCCTCCGCGGTCGGCGGGGCGGCCACCAACGCCGCCATGCTCTTCAGCGCCCGCGCGGCGCAGGGCGTGTTCGGCGCGCTGATGGCCCCGGCGGCCCTGTCGCTGCTGACCGTCACCTTCACGGAGGAGAAGGAGCGAGCCCGCGCGTTCGGCGTCTACGGCGCCATCGCCGGCGGCGGCACCGCCATCGGCCTGATCATGGGCGGCGTGCTGACCCAGTACGCCTCGTGGCGCTGGACGCTGCTGGTGAACGTGCCGATCGCGGCCATCGCCGCGTTCATGGCCACCCGCGTGCTGAGCGAGAGCAAGGCCCACGGCAACACCAAGTACGACATCCCCGGCGCGCTGAGCTCGGCCATCGGCCTGGCCGCCCTGGTCTACGGCTTCAACAAGGCCAACACCGACGGCTGGGGCTCGACCACGACGCTGAGCCTGCTGGCCGCCGGCGTGGTGCTGCTGATCGGCTTCGTGCTCTGGGAGCTGCGCACCTCGCACCCGCTGCTGCCGATGCGCGTCATCCTGGACCGCAACCGCGGCGGCTCGTTCCTCAGCTCCCTGCTGATGGGTGTGGGCATGTTCGGGGTCTTCATCTTCCTGACCTACTACATGCAGCAGATCCTCGGGTACTCGGCGCTGAAGTCCGGCTTCGCGTTCCTGCCGTTCACCTTCGGCGTGGTCGCCGGCGCCGGCGTGGCCACCCGGTTCCTGCCGCAGATCGGCCCGCGGCTGCTGATGAGCGTCGGCTTCGGCCTGGCCACCGTCGGCATGGTGCTGTTCACCTTCATCGGCGTGGACACCTCCTACCTGACCCACGTGGTGCCGGCCGAGCTGGTCATGTCCTTCGGCATCGGCCTGTTCTTCGTGCCGCTGTCCTCGACCTCGCTGATCGGCGTCGCCGACCACGACGCCGGTGTGGCCTCGGCGCTGGTGAACACCACGCAGCAGATCGGCGGCGCGCTGGGCACGGCGATGCTGGTGACGTTCGCCACCACCGCGACGACGAACTACTTCACCTCGCACGCCTCGCCGACCGCGAACCCGGCGTCGCTCGCCGCGCACGCCGCGGTCCACGGCTACGTGACCGCGTTCATCTGGAGCGCCGCCATCCTGGCCGTGGCCACCCTGGTGGTCGCCACCCTGGTCAAGGCGCGCAAGGACGACCTGCCGACCGGCGGGGCCGTCCACATGGGCTGAGCCGGGGCACACGGCTCAGAACAGCAGGGCAAGGGCAAGGGCACAGCGGCCCGGGTCCGGCGGGGAGACTCCCGTCGGACCCGGGCCGCTGTCATGTCCGCGACGCCCCGGAACCAGTCGGCGTACCGAGGCACCGGCAGCACCGGCGCACCGGCGCACCGACGTCACGCCGGCGGCGGCTCCTGCTCGACCAGCTCCACGAACTCGAACACCGCGGCCTGCCCCGTCCCGATGGTGATGTGCTCGTCGGCGTAGCGCCACAGCCCCACGCCGCCCTCGCACGGCACCCTCATCTCCGGAACCGCCTCGGTCGTGGTCACGACGCGGTTGTCCGTGCGCACCCCGAGTGGCTCGGGCCCGCCCTGCAAGTAGACGACGTACACCATCGCGATCACCGCCTCGACTCCAGCAGACCACGCCGGGCGGCACTGTGCACCTCGATCCGCCACCTGTACGCCAGGCGTTCGCCTCCCCGTCGCGCCACGCCGGTCTTCAGCGGTTTCGCAGGTCGTGAACCATAGACTTGATATCAGAGCACATAGTCAATGGCTTACCGGACCGGCCCGGGCCGTCGAGAGGACAGGTGGAGCGTGCGCGTCCCCCGACCCAGCGCCCCGGCTGCGGCCGTGACCGCTGCCGTGACCGCTGCCCTGGCCACGGTTCTGACTGCGGCTCTGGCGGCTCTCCTCGCCGCGGCTCCGGCCCGGGCCGTCTCCCGCCCCGCCGACGGCGGCTCGCACCGCTCACCGCACACCCTCGGCCTGAGCTACGCCAAGGTCCCCGCCTCGACGCTGCTGTGCGCGAAGGTCGCGGCCAAGGCCGGCTACTCCTTCGACCGCACCGTCGCCACCTCGCTCGGCCGGGAACCGCAGATCGTCGTCGCGATCGCGGTGGCCATGGCCGAATCGAGCTGCGACCCGGGCGCGGTGAACGTCAACTCCGGCGGCTCGGAGGACCGCGGCCTGTGGCAGATGAACAGCGTCTACCACTCCGAGGTCTCCAACGCCTGCGCCTTCCAGATCCAGTGCAACGCCAACGCCGCCTGGAAGGTCTCCGACCACGGCGCGAACTGGAGCCCCTGGAGTGCCTACAACAACGGCTCCTGGCGGTCCTTCGTCGGCGACGCCCGGGCCGCGATCTCCGGCGGCTTCAGCTTCCAGCTCGCGAACTCCGGTGGCCGCACCTGCCTGGACGCCGATCGGGGCGACCACGCCGACGGCGCCCCGATCCGGCAGTGGGCCTGCGACGCCGCCGATTCCCACCAGCAGTGGACCGTCGTCTCATCGAGCGTCGGCGTGCCGCCGATCCTGCGCAACGTCGGCACCGGCACCTGCCTGGAGTGGGACGGGACGAAGGCCGGCAACGCGCAGCCGATCGTCCAGTGGAGCTGCGACGCCGCCGACGGCGGTCAGCAGTTCTCGTTCGTCGGCAGCGGCCGGCTGAACACCGACGGTTCGGCTCAAGCGCTGATGCAGAACAGTCGCAACGGCACCTGCGTGGCCGCCGACCGGACCAGCCATGCCGACGGCGCGGCGATCTGGCAATGGACGTGCGCCGGGAGCGACGGCTTCCAGATGTGGAACTGAGCCGGCCGTCCTGGTGGTCCGGGCGCTGCTACTTGTGGCGCCGGGGCTTGGCGGCCTTCGCCGACCTGGCGGTTTTCGCGGTCCGCGCAGCCTTGGCGCTCTTGTTGCTCACGGCCGACTTCGCGGCATTGGCCGACTTGGCGGTTTTCGCGGTCTTCGCGGTCTTACCTGGCTTGGCCGCCGACGCCGCGTCCTGCGCACCGCGTCCCCGCGAACTGTTCACCGTCCGCCCCCGCACGATCCCGATGAACTCCTCGACCAGGTCGCTCGTCTCGCCCGCCGGCCAGGACAGCACGACCTGCGACTCCGGCACGCCGGTCATCGTCCGGTAGGTGAGGTCCTTGCGGTGGTGCAGCCGCGCCAGCGACTGCGGCACCAGCAGCACCCCGATCCCGGCCGCCACCAGCTCGATCGCGTCGGCGGTGGTCTCCGGCCGGGAGATCGCGGGTCGGCCCGGCAGCTGCTCCCACTCCAGGCAGTCGTCCATCGGATGCAGCACGATGTAGTCGCCGAGGTCGTCGGGGGCCACCTCGTCGAGCGCCGTCAGCTCGTGGTCCTTGGGCACCACGACCACGGTGGTCTCGGCGTACAGGGGGATGGCGCTGAGTCGGTCCCGGTCCACCGGGAGCCGTACCAGGCCGGCGTCGGCACCCGCTTCGACCAGCGTCGCGTGGGCTTCGGCGGCCGTCACCGCCACCAGCTCCAACGGGACTTCGGGCAGGCGTTCACCCCACGTGCGCACCCACTTCGCCGGCGTCACGCCGGGAACGTAGGCGAGCCGGAAGGTCGGGGTGGGAACGGTGCCTGTCACTCGGTCAGGGTACCTGCCGTGATCGGTATCCCCCGGTGCGATCACCGGCCGCGTCCGGCTCGATTAGGGTTGGACCCATGACGTCGCAGAAGTCCCCCCAGACGATGAAGCCCGCGACAGCGGCGAAGAAGCTGGGCGTATACCTTGAGGCCACCCCCGAAGCGTTCCAGGAGGGGGTCGTCTCCCGCGACGAGCTCGACGCGCTCCAGGCCGACCCGCCGGAGTGGCTTCGCGACCTGCGTCGTGACGGACCGCACCCGCGCCCTGTGGTCGCCGCGAAGCTCGGGATCTCCATCTCGGGGCTGGCGCGCGGCGGTGTCACCGAGCCGCTGACCAGCGCGCAGATCGAGGCCATGCGGGCCGACATGCCCGAGTGGCTGCGGACCGAGCGGGCGATCCAGGCCGAGGTGCGCCGCGAGGCGATCCGGGTCAAGGACAAGCAGGCCGCCGAGGAGAAGAAGGCCGCGAACAAGGCGGCGGCCCCGCCGCCGAAGCGTGCCGCCGCCAAGCCCGGGAAGCGTGCGGTCGCCAAGCCCAGTTCGCGCCGGGGGCGCTGATCCTGCGAAACACCGGTCGATTCTGCTGAAAGCACCGAGTTCCACCGACGCCGACGGTCAGCTCGGACCGAGCTCATCGTCGTCCCACAGCGCGGGTTGGCTTTCGACGGCCCGCGCTGGGGGCCGCGGCCCTGCCTTCCGGAAGTTCGCGGGCTGCTCTTCCGCAACCGGCTTCGGGCGGTTCAGCCCGTAAGCCTTCGCGAATTCGCGCACCGCCGACGTGATCCGGTCCTGATACCACGACGGGGCGTACGAACCGTTGCGGTACAGCGCGCGGTAGCGGGGAACCAGGCTCGGGTAGGTGGCCTGCAGCCACTCGTAGTACCACTCGCGGGCCCCGCTGCGTAAGTGCAGCACGATCGGGGTCACCGAGCGCGCCCCGGCCTCGGCGATCGCCGCGACCGTCGCGCGCAGCTGCTCGGGGGAGTCGGTGAGGAACGGCAGGATCGGCGCCATCAGCACTGAGCACCCCAGGCCCGCGTCGGCCAGCGTGCGCACGGCGTCCAGGCGGCGCGCGGGGCTCGGCGTCCCGGGCTCGACGGTGCGCCAGACGCTCTCGTCGATCGACCCGACGGACATCGCCAGCCCCACCGACACGTCCCGCGCCGCCGCCTCCAACAACGGCAGGTCGCGCAGCATGAGCGTGCCCTTGGTCAGGATGGAGAACGGCGTCCCGGACCGCGCCAGCGCCTCGATGATCTCCGGCATCAACCGGTACCGGCCCTCGGCGCGCTGGTAGCAGTCGACGTTGGTACCCATCGCCACGTGCTCCCGCTGCCAGGACGGCCGCGCCAGCTCCCGCCGCAGCACCTCGGGGGCGTTCACCTTGACGACGATGCGCGTGTCGAAGTCGAGCCCGGCGTCGAAGTCCAGGTAGGTGTGCGTCTTGCGGGCGAAGCAGTAGACGCAGCGATGCCCGCAGCCCCGGTAGGGGTTGATGGTCCAGCCGAACATCGGCGACTCGCCCGGCACCTTGTTCAGCACGGACTTCGCGCGGACCTCGTAGAACGTGGCACCCCGGAAGCCCGGGGTGTCGAAGGTGCGGACGACGGTGTCGGACGCCGCGAACAGCCCGGCTTGCACCGGTTGCGCGGCGCCGGAACCCGGGGCGTCGTCCTCCGAATCCTCCGTCGGATCGGTGTTTCCGCTGATCAGCTGGCCGGACCATCTCATGCGAGCCACTATAGAACGAATGTTCGATCAATGGGGAGGGGCCCTGCGAGTGTCCGATGGGTACGGTTGACTGTCCCTCGATCGATCTACATGCCCGGCGGCCTCGGCCGATTGCCGGGGGGACAGCGGTGGAGGTTCACGATGCAGGAAGACGTCATGACGGCCGGGGCGGGGTTGCGGGTCTACCCCGAGCCCGCGGAGGTGTTCGTCGCCGACCAGGTCGAACTGGCGCAGCACGTGCACCCGTTGATCTCGATCGATCTGGCCGGGGTGGACCCGGCCTGGCATGGGTGGATCCATCTGGTCAGCCCGCTGGAGCCGACCGAGGGCTACCTCGGCGACCACACGGAGGCCTTCCATTCGTCCCTGCAGAAACCCAACTGGCTCGGGTTCTCGATGGAGGACGACCGCTACCGTCTGCTCGGCGACTGGCGCTACTTCGCGCGGGCGACGACCCCCGAGGAATTGCCCGATCCCTGGCCCGGGTTCCGTACGCAGCTCCACGAGCACTGCGAGTCCGAGGAACGCAGTTACCTGGCACACCGGGACGCCTTCCGGCGTGAAGGCGTCCTGCTCATGCGGCGGGAGGACGGCTCTCCGCAGTTCGACGGGGCCGAGGCGGTGGCTTTCCTGGAGCAGCTCGGCGGCGAGGCGGATGCGCACGGCAACTGGGCTCAGCCCGATCTGTTCGACATCGAGCACGACGACCAGATCGCGTGGCCGGTGAGCCCGGCCGGGAACCCGTTCCGGTTCGTGGCGTCGGTGCCGGGCTGGCACTACCGACGTGGCGGCGCCGACTCGATTCTGCTGTTCTTCGAGCCTGTTGACCGGCTCGCGCTACTGACTTTCGACTGGAGCTGAGGCCGGGGAGGAGACTCTGTTCCAGGCTTTGTGGACGAACTCCAGCCGGTTGCCGTCGAAGTCGGCGACGTTGGCGGCGTAGTAGCCCGGCGCGAAGTACGTCCGGTCGGCGGGACCGCCCTCGTCGAGGCCGCCGGCGGCGATCGCGGCGGCGTGGGCGGCCTCGACGGCCTCGTCGGTGTCGCAGACGATGCCGAGGTAGAGGCCGGTCTCGCCGGGCTGCCGGCGGCGCAGCCAGATGCTGGATCCGACACCGGTGCCCGAGACGTAGCCGGCGTCGCCGATGCCGAACAAGTCGGGGACGGTGTCGGGGCCTGCTGCCGCGTCGTAGTTCCCGAACGCGCGCCAGCCCAGGGGTTCGAGCGCTGCGAGGTAGAACGTCAGGGACTTGTCGACGTTCGTGACGGAGATGTAGACGTGGTCGATCACTTCGAGGACTCCTTCCGTACCGCGGCGTTCTCGCGGGCGAAGTTCATGATCCGACGCTATGGCGTGGAAAGTGCGCCGATCAATGCTTGATTCGCTCAAAAAGCACAGTGATACGCTCGCGCCGTGGACCTTCTGCATGATTATCTGGTGAGAGCCCGGGCGTCCGGCGCGGTCTTCGCGCGCTCGGTCGCCCGGCCGCCGTGGGGTCTGACGCTGCCCGGCTCCATCCAGCTGTCGCTCCACACGGTGCTGCGTGGCCACGCCTGGGTATGGCTCGACGACCCGGCCGCCGCCGAACGCCTGCTGCCGGGCGACCTCGCGATCGTCGTCGGCGGCCGCGACCACCACATCGCCGACGAGCCGGCCCCCGACCGGTGCCTGGACCACGAACGGTTCTGGGCGGCGAACACCGGCGCCGGCGCCGGCGCCGACGACCCGCGGGCCGCCGTCTTCCTGTGCGGCGCCTACCGCCTGGCCGGCGACGTGGGCCGCAGCCTCCTGCAGGCCCTGCCCCCGATGCTGGTCATCCGGCCATCAGCGCACGACCAGGTCCACGACGTCATCTCCCTGATCTCCCGCGAACTCACCCAGCCGGCGCCCGGCCAGCAGACTGTCCTGGACCGCCTGCTGGACGTCCTGCTCGTCCTGGTCCTGCGCGCCTCCTACCAGCACAGCCCGACCGCACCGCGCTGGTACCGCGCGGCCGAGGACCCGCGGCTCGCCCGCGCGCTCCAGGCCATGCACGAGGAGCCGGCGCGCACCTGGAGCGTGCCGGAACTGGCACAGCTCAGCACGATGTCACGCGCATCCTTCGCCCGGAACTTCGAGCGAGCCCTCGGACAGACCCCGATGCAGTACCTCACCGACTGGCGCCTGACCCTGGCCCGCGAATACCTGCTGGCCGACGAACTCACCCTGGAACAGATCGCCCGCCGCACGGGATACAGCTCACCGAACGCCTTCGCCGCGACGTTCCGGCGCCACGTCGGACTGCCGCCCGGCCGCTGGCGCCAGGAAATCGCCGGGTGACGACGCGGAACGACCGGAGCCTGTAGCGCCTCGCCGCAGGACCACGAACCATTCGCGGGGACGGAGGCGCGCGACGTTCACCCTGGTGGCGCCGAGCGGCGGTGGCGCCTTACGGGAGGCTGTAGGACAGTAAGCGTCCCGCGATCACCGCCAGCCGAGGAGCCTGTGCCGTGTCCCACCCGGCCGTGGAGCACCCCGCGGACCACACCGTGCACTGGCAGCCGGCGTTCCCGGTGAACGCCCGGCTCACCCTGTCGAGCCTGCGCCACGGCCTCCGGGACCCCACCCACCGCGTCGAGCCGGACGGGACGTTGTGGCGCACCGCGCTGACCGGCACCGGCGCCGTCACCTACCGCATCCGCCAGCACCGCCTGGACGACCTGGTCATCGAGGCCTGGGGCCCCGGCGCCGCCGAACTCGCGGACGGCATCCGCGACGAACTCGGCGCCCGCGACCACCCCGAGCACTTCCACCCGGAGCACCCGCTGCTGCGCGCGGCGCGCCGCCGTCTCCCGGGCCTGCGCGTCCCGGCCACGGGACGCTTGTTCGAGGCCGCGGTCCCGGCGATCATCGAACAGCGCGTCGTCGGCAAGGACGCCATGGCGGCCTGGACCCGCCTGGTCAAGATCCACGGCACCCCGGCGCCCGCCCCGGGACCGGCCCCGGCCGGCATGCGCGTCCCCCCGACGCCAGCGACATGGGAGCAAATCCCCAGCTGGGACTGGCGCCAGGCGGGCATCGACCACCAGCGTTCGCGCACTGTCATCCTCACGGCGCGCCACGCGACCCGCCTCGACCAGTCCGCCGCCGACCCCCAGGAGGCGTACCGCCTGATGGCGGCGATACCAGGAATCGGCGTCTGGACCGCCGCGCAGGTCGGCCACCGCGCCCTCGGCGACGCCGACGCCCTGCCGCTCGGCGACTACCACCTGGGACGCATGACCGGCATGGCACTGCTCGGCCGCCCCCTCGCCGACGACGAGGTCGAAGCCTTCTACGAGCAGTGGCGCCCGCACCGCTACCGGGTCTGCCGGCTGCTGGAGCTCACGCCAGGGGCCGCGCCGCGCCGCGCTCCGCGGGCGCCGCGGAACAGGCCGATGCGCTGAGGCGGTGGGGCGCTGTCGGTCTGCGGATCACGAGGTTGCTGCTTGCCACTTGCCACTTGTCTCGCCCCGAGAGTCCGCGCTCGCCGCCCCGCCTGGCCCGCCGCGCCCGCTGCCGCCCGCACGTGCCATTCCGCGCCGTGCCCCCCGCCGACCGGCCTGCCGCCGGCCGCCTGCCGTTTCTGCGTCGCCCGCCGCGACAAAACTGATTGACCCCCCACTTAACCTGACCACCATGCCCAGCCCTCTGATCGTCCTCCGTGGCCCCTCCGGCTCCGGCAAGAGCCGCACCGCCACCGCTCTGCGCGAGCGCTATGGACGGGGCCTGGCGATCGTGCGGCAGGACGTGGTCCGGCGCGACATCCTCCGCGAGCGGGATCTCGTGGAGGGCATCATGGACGCCGGGCGCTACGGCGCCATGCTCGCCGCGCTTCTGGCCGACCACGCCGGCGCCGCGCACTCCTACTACTTCGACATCCCCTTCGACGTCACCGTCGAGCGCCACTTCACCAAGCCGAACCACGCCGACTGGACCGTGGACGACATGCGCGACTGGTACGTCGAGCACGACGTGCTCCCCGGCGGCGTGGACCGCGTCATCGGGTCCGACAGCACCGAGCACGACACCGTCGAGCGCATCCTCGCCGAGACCGGACTGCTCGCCGCCGACCGGCCGCCGCACCCCAGCCTGGCCGATTGACTGAAGCCGGTTGACCGGTCCCGCCGTCGGCTGCCCGCGCCGCTAGCTCCCGGCCGCCTGCCCCCGTGCAGCCGTCAAATGCGCGAACACCACCACGTTCCCCAAATACTCATAGCGCCGCTTGTCGAATCCCGCCCCGCATGTGATGACCCGCAGCTCGGCGCGCGCCGCGTCGCCGTACACCTTGTCGTTCGGGAACGCCCGCGCGTCGTATGCCTGCACCGCGTCGACCGTGAACACCGCCGTCACCCCGTCGGCCCGGTCGACGTCCACCTCCGCGCCGGGCTTCAGCGCGCCCAGCGCGTAGAACACCGCAGGGCCCTGATCGTTGTCGACGTGCCCCGCGATCACCGCCGTCCCGATGTCGCCGGGCGATGTCCCGTCCCCGTACCAGCCCGCGAGGTTCCGGTCCCGCTCCGGCGGGGCCGCCAGGCGCCCGGTGGAGTCCAGGGCGAGGGACATCAGCGGCGCGTCGACGTTGATCGCCGGGATGCGCACCCGCGTCGGGGTCGCCGGCGCGAGGATCGGCGGCGCGTCCAGCGGCTGGAACTTGCTGACGTCGAACGCCGGTGCCGCCACCGCCGCCTGAGCCGGGCTCGCGGCCTTCGGGAAGCCCTGCGCGGCCGTCGGCTGGGGAGGGGGAGCCGGGGTGTGCAGGCTGTCGGCCACCATCACGACGCCGACGCACAGCCCGAGCGAGACCAGCGACGCGGTCAGCACGCCCCGCGCTGAGATCCCATGCCGGGCCTTCGCCGTCTTAGCCGTCGTGTCGCCGCCATCGAACAGCCGCCGAGCATCTCCGTGCTTCATTGCGCATCTCTCGCAGAGGTCAGGCAAGTAATGAATCCGCTGTGACGTAGAACGGTCTTAGCGCGCCCCGAACCAACACCCGAGGCGCGCTCGACCACATGACGCCGATTTATCGATATGCCGACACCGTCAGGTGCGGCGTCAGCTCTCGCCGCCCGCGCGACGCCGCCGCAGCACCAGCGCACCCGCGCCCGCCGCGCCGAGGATGCCCACGCCGCCGGCCAGCTCGCCGCCGTTCACGCCCTGGCTCGTGCTGCCCACGCCGGTGCGCATCGCGCCGCGCGGGTGGCGGTGGTCGCGGTCCCGGTCGCCCTTGCACACCTTCTCGGCCGACGCGATCGCCGCCTTGGCCTTGCCCATCAGGTCGCGCAGGTTCTCCTCTTCGGCGGTGCCGGGGTGGCCGCCGGCGGCGACCTGCTTCTTCAGGTCCGCGGCCGCGGCGTTGAAGTCGTGCTTGGCCTTCTCCGCGGCCGAGATCGCGCTCCAGCAGGTGGCCTTGCCGGCCTGCGGGGCGGCGGTCGCGGCGTGGGCCGCCGGAGCGGTCAGGACGAGGCCCGCGGTCAGCACGGCGGCGGCGGTCACGGTGGTCTTGATCGAGCGCATCTGTCAGCCCTTTCGTCCACGGGCCGCGACGCCTGGTGCGCCGCTGCTGGATCCCCGTGTCACGAAACAGGCAATAGCCGCTGACCGGACAGATGATGCGTGAAGTCTGATGATCGAACTCGTAGACGCCCGTCCCGGAACCCGGATAACCAGCAGGTCAGAGAGCTTTTTCAGGGGATCTTAAGGTTCGATGATTCCGGCACCCGAACGGGTGAGACGACACGCCCGGGCCGGTCAGAGCCCTGTCGTCCGGAACGCCTCCGGAACGCCTCAGGAATGCCTCCGAAACGCCTCAGGCCTCCCGCAACTGACGGAAGAACGCCCGGACGTCCCCGACCAACAACTCCGGCACCTCCATCGCCGCGAAGTGCCCGCCCCGGTCGAACTCCGTCCACCGCACCAGGTTGTTGCTCCGCTCGGCGAGGTGTCGCAGAACGATGAAGTTCTCCGCCGGAAAGCACGCCAACCCGGTCGGCGTCCGCGAGGGCTCCGGCGCCGAACCCCAGTACGGCGCGTGCGCGCGCTCGTAGTAGATCCGCGCCGAAGACCCCGCCGTCCCGGTGAGCCAGTACAGCATCACGTTCGTCAGCAGATGATCGCGATCGACAGCGTCACCCACCCCATCCCCTGGATCAGTCCACTCCTTGAACTTCTCCGCGATCCACGCCAACTGCCCCACCGGCGAATCCGTCAGCGCGTAGGACAACGTCTGCGGCCGCGTCGACTGCACATCCGCATAACCCTGCTTCTCCTTCAGCCACGCCTGCGTCCGAGCCCACGACGCCAGCGTCCGCTCCCGCTCCGCCGCGCTCAACGCGTCCAGCTCCTCAGCCGTCGGCTCCGCCGAAGCCGCCGCGCCCGGAATCAGGTTCAGATGCACGCCGAGCACCTGCTCCGGGAACAGCCGCCCCAACTCCCGCGAGATCGCCGAACCCCAGTCCCCGCCCTGCGCGCCGTAGCGCTCGTACCCCAGCCGCCGCATCAGCTCGGCGAACGCCCGCGCCACCCGCAGGTGGTCCCAGCCGGTCTCCCGGGTCGGCCCGGAGAACCCGAACCCGGGGATGCTCGGCAGCACCAGGTGGAAGGCGTCGGCCGGATCGCCGCCGTGCGCGCGGGGGTCGGTGAGCGGGCCCGCGATGTGCTCGAACTCGGCGAAGGAG
This sequence comes from Catenulispora sp. EB89, assembly GCF_041261445.1. Classification (NCBI taxonomy): domain Bacteria; kingdom Bacillati; phylum Actinomycetota; class Actinomycetes; order Catenulisporales; family Catenulisporaceae; genus Catenulispora; species Catenulispora sp. EB89. Next base: position 92,390 of record NZ_JBGCCU010000033.1, on the reverse strand, counting down.
CCCGGCCAGCCGTGCGTGACGATCAGCGGCGTGGCGTCCGGCTCGGGGGAGCGCAGGTGCGCGAAGTGCACGGTCGCGCCGTCGATCGTGGTCAGGAACTGCGGCCACCGGTTCAGCCGCGCTTCCGCCGCCCGCCAGTCGTACTCGTGCCGCCAGTAGCGCACCAGCTCCCGCAGGTGGTCGCGCGGCACCCCGTACGCCCACCCGACCCCCGGCAGCTCGTCCGGCCACCGCGTGCGGTCCAGCCGGGAGCGCAGATCCTCCAGGTCGGCCTCGGGGATCGCGATCCGGAACGGCCGCAGGGATTCGTCGGAGTTCGCCACGCCTTCGGAGCTTAGTCGTACCGATCATCCAAGATCGTCCCGGCCATGGATACAGATCGTCCCGGCCATGGATACAGATCGTCTCGGCCGTCAGTACAGATCGTCCCGGCCGTCGGTCCGATAATCTCAGAGCCATGATCGATATGACCAGGATCCTGGCGGACACGCCGGGGGCGGCGAAGCAGGTCTTCCTGAACAGCGCCGGCAGCTCGCTGCCTCCCGCGCCGGTCCTGCAGGAGGTGATCGGCCACCTGCGCCGCGAGGCCGAGATCGGCGGCTACGAGGCGCTCGACGAGCGCGAGGCCGACCTCGAAGCCGGCTACACGGTCTTCGCCGAGCTGCTCGGCTGCCGCCCCGACCAGGTCGCCTTCACCGACAGCGCGACCCGCTCCTGGCTGGCCGCGTTCGACGCGCTGCCGCTGGCCGCCGGCGACCGGATCCTGGTCGGCGAGCTCGAGTACGGCGGCAACGCCATCCCGCTGCTGATGCGCGCCCAGGCCGTCGGCGCGTCGGTCGAGCTGGTGCCCAGCGACGCCGACGGCACGTTCTCCGCCGACGCGCTCGCGGACCTGCTCGACGAGCGCGTCAAGCTGGTGTCGGTGGTCCAGGTCCCGACCAACGGCGGCGCGGTCGCCGACGTCCGCCGCATCAGCGACGCCGCCCACGCCGCCGGCGCCCTGGTCCTGCTCGACGCCTGCCAGGCCGTCGGCCAACTGGCCGTCGACGCCGAAGCCCTGGACGCCGACATCCTCACCGGCACCGGCCGCAAGTGGCTGCGCGGCCCGCGCGGCACCGGCTTCCTCGTGGTCCGCGACCGCGCCCGGGCCGTGCTGCGCCCCAAGCTCGCCGACCTGCAAGGCGGCACCTGGACCGGTGCCGACACCTACACGCTGCGCGACGACGCGCGCGTGTACGAACTCTGGGAGAACGACACCGCCGCCCGCCTCGGCCTGATCGCCGCCGCCCGCTACCTGCTCGACCTCGGCCCCGTGGCGGTGGAGCAGGAGGTCACGCAGCGCAGCACCTACCTGCGCACGGCACTGGCCGCGATCCCCGGCGTGACCGGGTACGACCTCGGCGCGCGCAAGAGCGGCCTGGTCACCTTCGGCATCGCCGGCCTCGAAGCCGGCGAGGTCCAGGCGGGGCTGGCCCGACGGGGCGTCGCGGTGAGCGTTTCGCGGCGCTCGTCGACGTTCTACGACATGGTCCGGCGCGGGTTGACGGAGGTGGTGCGCGCCTCGCCGCACTACTTCCTGACCGAGGCACAGCTGGACGCCGCGGTCGGCGCGGTCGCGGAGCTGGCTCGGGAGGCTGCCGACTGAGCGATCCCGTGAGGAGGCTGTTTGCCTTCCGTGCGGAATCAACTTCTGTTCATGCTCCCGCCGCGCCCACGTTCCGAACCGCTCCGGCGCGGCCAACCGACCGTGGAATCATGAACCCGTCCCCGCCGCCGACGGCGGCAGCCCGGGTCTGCGCGGAGGTGGTCGATGGCGTCGTGGGGGCAGTTCCCGTCCAGCGGGGTCTGGCGGCGTCCGGCGTTCCGCTGGGTCGACGCCGTCGTGTTGGTCGGCGTCGCCGTGCTGCTGTTCGGCCTGCTGCGCCTGGCGCCGTCGTTGAACGCGCCGTTCCTGCCGAGCCAGGCGCCCTCGACCGTGTCGACCGATCCGGGCGAGCTGCCGTACTACGCCGTGCGCTCGCTGCTGCGCATGTTCATCGCGCTGGTGCTCTCGGTCCTGTTCACCTTCGTCTACTCCACCGCCGCCGCGCGCCTGCCCCGCGCCTCGAAGGTGTTGATCCCGCTCCTGGACATCCTGCAGTCCGTGCCGGTGCTGGGCTTCCTCACCGTGACGGTCACCGCCTTCATCAACTTCTTCCCCGGCTCCTCGCTCGGCCTGGAGTGCGCGTCCATCTTCGCGATCTTCACCGCGATGGCGTGGAACATGACCTTCGCCTTCTACCAGTCGCTGGTCTCCCAGCCGCGGGACCTGGACGAGGCCGCGCGCATCATGCGCCTCACCAAGTGGCAGCGGTTCTGGCGGCTGGACGTGCCCAGCGGCATGATCCCGCTGGTCTGGAACGGCATGATGAGCTTCGGCGGGGCCTGGTTCTTCCTGGCGGCCTCGGAGTCCATCAGCGTCCTGAACCACACCTACGCGCTGCCCGGCATCGGCTCCTACGTCGCCGCCGCGATGAAGCAGGGCAGCCTGGGCAAGGTCGGCATGGCGATCGTGGTGATGGTCGTGATGGTCATCGCGGTCAACATCTTGTTCTGGCGGCCGATGGTGGCCTGGTCCGAGCGCTTCCGCGCCGAGGATTCCGCCGCCGCCGACAAGCCGCGCAGTGTGGTGCTGGACCTGCTGCGGCGCTCGGTGGTGCCGGCCGCGGTGGCCCGGCCGGTGCGGCCGGTCGGCCGGCTCCTGGACCGGCTCACGCGGCCCTTCGGGCTGGCCGAGCACCCGCTGTCCAAGCCGGTGGTGCGGCAGCGGACCGGGGACGTGTTCTTCGCCGGCGTCGTCACCGCCGCGGTGGCCTTCGGCGCCTGGCGCGCCGCGACCTACCTGCACGCGCGCGGCGCCCTGGGCCAGTTCGGCCACGCCTTCCTCCTCGGCGGCCTGACGTTCTCCCGCGTCGTGGTGCTACTGATCTTCTCGACGGTGATCTGGGTGCCGATCGGCGTCTGGATCGGCATGAACCCCCGGGTCTCGCGCATCGCTCAGCCGGTGGTGCAGGTGGCCGCCAGCTTCCCGGCGAACCTGCTGTTCCCGTTCGCGACCGCGTTCTTCATCGCCGCCGGCATCAGCCTGAACTTCGGCGGCATCCTGCTGATGGCCCTGGGCGCGCAGTGGTACATCCTGTTCAACGTCATCGCCGGCGCCAGCGCCATCCCCTCCGACCTGCGCGAGGCGATGCGGCTGATGGGCGTGAGCGGCTGGCTGCGCTGGAAGCGCTTCATCCTGCCGGCGATCTTCCCGGCGTACGTGACCGGCGGCATCACCGCCGCCGGCGGGGCCTGGAACGCCTCGATCGTCGCCGAGATCGTCGACTACGGCAAACACCACCTGGAAGCCGCGGGCCTGGGCGCCTACATCGCCAAGGCCTCCGCGTCCGGCGACTTCCCCGAGGTGCTGATCGGCGTGGTCGTGATGAGCGTGTACGTGGTCGGACTGAACCGGCTGTGGTGGCGGCGCCTGTACGCCCTGGCCGAGGCGAGGTATTCCCTGTGAGCGCGAAGGAGCCGGCCGTGACCGAGAAGGTCCCGCACGCCGCCAGCACCGTCATCGTCGAGGCCGAACGCGTCACCAAGACCTTCACCACCCCCGGCGGCCACGCGCTGCCGGTCCTCGACGGCGTCTCCGTGACGCTGCGCGAGGGCGAGATCGTCGCGCTGCTCGGCAAGTCCGGCTCCGGCAAGTCCACGCTGCTGCGCTGCATCGCCGGCCTGATCGCCCCCTCCTCCGGCACCGTGGAGTACCGCGGCGAGCCGCTGAACGGCGCCAACCCCGGCGTGGCGATGGTGTTCCAGTCCTTCGCGCTGCTGCCGTGGCTGACCGTGCAGCAGAACGTGGAGCTGGCGATGCAGGCCCGCGACGTCCCCGAGGCCGAGCGCCGCGACAAGGCGCTGCGCGCCATCGACCTGATCGGCCTGGACGGCTTCGAGTCCGCCTACCCCAAGGAGCTCTCCGGCGGCATGCGCCAGCGTGTCGGCTTCGCCCGCGCCCTGGCCGTGGAACCCGACGCGCTCCTGATGGACGAGCCCTTCTCCGCTCTGGACGTCCTCACCGCCGCCAACCTGCGCGGCGAGCTGACGAAGATGTGGGAGAGCCGGGAGTTCCCGACCAAGGCGGTGCTGATCGTCACCCACAACATCGACGAGGCGGTCCAGCTCGCCGACCGCATCCTGGTCCTGTCCTCGAACCCGGGCCGCATCCTGGCCGAGCTGCGCGTGGACCTGCCCCGCCCCCGCGACAAGCGCGACCCCGGCTACGAGGAACTCGTCGACACCGTCTACGACATCCTCACCGGCCGCGAGTCCGCCCTGGAGAAGGCCGCGGTGGTCGCGCCGGCCGCCGTCGCCGCCCTGACCCCGATCGACCTGCCGCTGCCCGAAGCCTCCGTCGGCGGGCTGTCCGGCCTGCTGGAGATCCTGGACGCGCGCGGCGGCCGCGACGGTCTGGCCGAGATCGCCGAGGACCTGAACTTCGAGGTCGACGACCTGCTGCCGCTGGTCGACGCCGCGGTGATGCTCACCATGGCCAAGGTCTCCGGCTCCGACATCGAGATCACCGACGAGGGCCGCACCTTCGTGGCCTCTCCCACCGACCCGGCCAAAGCCCAGTTCGCCGGACTCGTCGTCCAGCACGCCCCGCTGGTCGGCGCGATCGTCAAGGCCCTGCGGGCGACCAAGGACGGCTCGCTGCGCGAAGGGTTCTTCGTCGACCTGCTGCGCCGCGGCTTCTCCGAGGACGAGGCGCGGCGGCAGCTGGACATCGCCATCGACTGGGGCCGCTGGGCCGAGCTGTTCGCCTACGACGCCGAGCGCGGCGAGCTGATCCTGGAGGCACCGGAGCCGGTGGTGACCGGGGGATCGCGGCTCTGATTCCTGCTAACGGCCACCGCCGACGTATGAGCGCAGTCTGTAATGTAGGTTCCCGTTGGATCTGTCGCCCCTAGCGACGCCGACCTGGTCCTTCACTCTGATTCCCATCGTCTTGGCGGGCGGGCTGTTCCAGTAAGTTGTCGCTTTCCTCGGCGCTGGGTCCGTTCATTCGTAGATTCGGGCGCCGGAGAGTTGGACGGCGATAGACCGCCAACTCACCGGCTCCACCGGGTCGCGCTGGATCCGGAGCTTGATCATCAGCGCAGGCAGTGGTTTGAGGTAAGCGTCCTCCAGTTTCGCCGCCCAGGTTCCCAGCCAGTTCGACAAGACCCCGTAGGCCCATCGCCCTTGGCTATCCCATTTGTTCCAGCTGGTGCGCTCAGCAACCTCAGCGGCGTCGAGGCGGAAGTCGCCAATCAACCAACGGACGTAGTCCAGCAGGCTGTCCAGCCCCTCCACCGCCTTGGCGTCGCCGAGGTTGCCGGTCGTCGCCTCCGGCAAGGAAGCAGGCGCTTCGTGTCTGGCGGTGCTCAGCAGGCATGCGACCTCCCACCAGTCGGTCATCATCGGCTCGGCGAACACGGGGTTGCCGAGCGCGATCTGCGTTTGTGTGAACGCCAGCAAGGTGCCGATCGCCGCGAGGAAGTCGGGAATCGTGGCATTGCGCCAAGATCCCATGCCATGTTCGGCGGCCCCGGCCTCGGCCGCGAGCAGATGAAGGTAGGCGACGAAGTATTCGATGCCCTCGACGTCTTGCCAGTCCTCAACGCTTGCCGGTTGTGTCACGGGCGCAGATTACCCACTCGTGGGCGTGTGCTTCCTGCCGGTTTCGGGCTCACAACAGCGCCGGCGCCGCGGCGGACTCGAATGATGGTCACAGGCCGACGGTGAAGATCACGGCTCTCCGGGCCTGTGCTGCCCGCTGGTAGAAGCCCCGCAGGTCGTCAAGGTTGGTCCACGTGTAGCCGAAGTCGTCCTCGTCGCGCGCCCCGTCGTAGTCGTCGAAGTCGAGACCGAAGAACCGTTCCCGCGTCCACCCTTCGTCGACACGCTCCAATGCCTGCGCGACGTCGACGACCTGTTCGGCCGTGACGAGCGCGACGATGTAGTCGTCGCCTTCATGAAGTTGACGCCCGCCGAGTACGACGTGGGACAGCGGGTATTCGCCGTTCTCGAACAACAACTCGCCGTCAGTCAGGCACCGGTGGATCGCGTCCCACGCCTTGTCGGTGCCCATCGACCACTCACCGTAGGGCGACTCCTCAATCTCCTCGAAGACCTCCGCGAGGTCGTCGTCGCCGTTCGCCGCCAGCAACCGGGCCAGATCACCGGCGTCCAACGCGAAGTGCATCCCCAAAGACACGACGGCCCCCCTCTCAGTCGATCCAGGCGATGACCGCGTCACCGGCAGCAGAGGTCGCCTGCAAGAACAACGCCAACGACCCGAAGTAGTCGCGTCCCCATTCCAGCGACTCCCGCGTGTCCCAACCCTGCGGATAGATCTGGGCGGCGGCCACCTCGGCGACATCCACACCATCGATCAAGTCGTCGTAGGACAGACGGCCGAGCTCCTCGGCCGCGACCCGGACCCGGTCGACAGACAGGAAACGGGGCGGCTCGTAACCCCAGTCCTCCCCGCCAAACTCGGTCTCACCCATCACCACATCCACCGGGAAGCCACGGCGACGCAGCAGAAAGTCCAGCAGGTGCCACGTCTGGTACGTGCTGAAGTGCTTGGCGTCCTCGGGACCGAGCCCGCCATCCTCCTGCTCGTCCTGGACCTGCTCAGCCAGCTTCTGCGCCCACTCCGGATTGTTCACGGCCCGATCGAGCTCGGACGGCGTGACCCTCAGATACTCCCCGATCATGCTCATGCCGGCCAGGATAGGGCCAGGTCACGACAACCCCAAGGCCCGGACCGGCCGGTCAGACCCCGCTGGCATCCTGGTCGCCGTGTCTTCCATTGACGCGCTGCGCAGCGAATACGACGCCGACCCTGGCACCTTCCTGTACCCCGGCCGCATCGAGCGCACGTGGGACCGTGACGCCTACAACCGGCTCCAGCGCACCATGCGCGAGGTTTGTGAAGAACTCGAAGGTCAGGACCGCATCGACCGCTGGATCGCCGACGCATTCTGGTACGCCGAGGGCTTCGTGCGCGAAGAGGAGTCCTTCCCGGATCCCGAACCGCAGGAGTACTTCGAGGACGCGAAGCGAAGGACGTTCGACCTCTGTTCCTGGCTGTTCAGCGGCCAGAGCCCCTATCTGCCTGGACACGACTGGCCGGACCTGTAGCCCAAGCAGCCAATCCCACCGAACTGTCGCAAGTGACAGATCAGCGACAACTCGATAGGACATGCGACACGTTCAACGGGAACCTACATGTAACCTCTGGAGACTGTCTGGAGGAAACCTGAAGCCGAGTGTCAGACGCTGGAAACATGACGGTAACTGCGACTGGGACAGCTAACGGGACAGCGGCGGCGCCGGGCTCACGGGGCCGGGTCCGCATCGCGATCGTGAGCCCCGACATCCTGGCCCGCATCCGGCAGGAGTTCGCCAGCAAGGGCCTGGCCGTGAGCATCGACCGTCTGCCCGCCCTGGAACTCACCGTCGAGCCCGGCCCCGGCGCGCCTCCGGCCGCCGCCGCGCTCGCCGACGTGCTGAGCCGCCTGGCCGGCCCGGCGGCGCACAAGGCTCCCGCCGCCAGCGCGCACTACCAGCTCTCGCTCGTCGCCGAGGCGGCCCGGACCGACGCCGACGCCACGCGCCCGCGCCGCCGCCGGCCCCCGACGGCCCCGCCGGGCCACCCGGCGCCCGGGCACCCGGCCCCCGGGCACCGCCCCACGGCCCGCCCGCACGGCCGCGAGCTGTCCCCGCGCGAGGCCGAGGTGATGACCTGCATCAGCCACGGCATGCTGAACGCCGACATCGCCGAACGCATGCGCCTGAGCCAGAAGACGGTCAAGAACCACGTCAACCACATCTTCGCCAAGCTCGGCGCGCGCAGCCGCGTCGAGGCGGTGCTGGTGTGGCAGGGGCGGGAGGGCGGCGGCGCGTGACGACGCGGCGCCGGTGCCTTCATTGACTGGGCCCCTCAGCTCATTTCGGCCCGCAGTTCGCGGAGCATGCGCTCTGTCTCCCGACGCCGCTGGACGAGCCGCCAAAGGCTGACCCCACCCGCCACGACCAAGCCCACCGCGACGGTGACCGGTGCCGTCACCAGCGCGGCACGCAGGCTCCCGCCCGAGGCGATCACTGCGGCGCTGAGAGCCGTCGCGAAGCCCGCGAAGATCACGGTAGCGGCGAGGAAGAACCCCAGCCCCCTGCGCGAGTCGCCGAACCATCCTGTGAACGCGGCCGAGAGCAGCGTGAGCCCGGCCAGGACCACCGTGAACGCGGCCGCGTAGAAGGTGGCGGTCAACCGAGACCGGTACTGCTCGGACGGCGCCGCGGAGGGGATTTCCGTGTCCCCTTGGGCAGTGACGGAGACGATGGCTCCGTGCCAGGTCGTCAAGGCCACGAAGTCGCCGTCCTGGACCTGTTGGAACACCGCGCCGACTCCGCGCGGGAAGGTGAGCGTCGTCTGCGTGCCGCCGCCGGAGACCCGCAGCTTGACGACCGGACTCTTGTAAACGTGCTGTAGTGGTCCGACGGCGACACCCGCGACGTCCTCGACGCAGTCGCGGTTCCCGGATCCCTGAGCCGCACAAGGCTGCGCGCGGGCCAGCGCGTGCTCGTCCGCCGTCACCGCGGACGCCCGGTTCGCCAGGTGCACCGTGCCGGCCACCGCGATCGCGGTCAGCACCGCCGCGACCGCCGCCGCCGGTCCGCGCCGTGGTCGCTCCACCCGGTCCCGCGAACGCCGCCTGCTCATCGCTTCCCCCGACCCAACTGCGACTTTGCCCCGCGCGAAGTCCGCAGAAGATGTTCTACACGCGCGCCACGCCGCTAGCCAGTACGCCGCCGAGCACCGCCGGCCGCGGCGGCCTCGATCTCGGCCGCGCGCAGCCGCACGACGTCGTCCAGCACCTCGGCCGGCAGCGGATGCTCGACGCTGAACCGGATGGCCCCCGACGACAGCGAGAACCCGTCCAGCCGCTCGGCCACCCGCGCGACGACCTTCCCGCTGAACGGGTAGAGCGCGAGATGCTTCGCGGTCTGCATCGTCGCGATCAGACCCTTGCCCCGATAGAGCAGCGCCGGCATCGCATAGCTGCGCCCCTCGACCGCGTCCGGTACCAGCTCCAGCGCTCGCCGACGCATGCCGTCGAAGAGGTCCCCGACCTCCGCCGGCAGGGTCGCGTAGTAGTCGGTGACTTCTCCCATTTTTGCGACATTAGCGCACCTCAGCGCGGTTGGCGCGCGCTTCGCGCTCACGCCGCCACGACGCTCCCCGCCAGCTGTAGATCCCCCAGGAACTCCAGAACTTCCTTCGCCTCCTCGGCCGCCAACTCCTGGAACTGCGCCAGCGCGCGCTTCGCCATCGCCGCTGCGGCGTCCCGCTCCAGCGACCGGACCCGCGCCAGCGCCAGCAGCGCCAGGCCCTCGTGGTAGCGGTCGCCGGCGGCCTGGGTCACGCGGAGTGCGCGCACCAGGCACGCCTGGGCGGCGACCGGGTCGCCGAGGCCGTTGCGGGCGAGGCCCAGGTTGATCAGCAGGTTCGCCTCCAACAGCGGGCTGCCGCAGGCGCGGGCCTCGACGAGTCCGGCCTCGGCGTGCGCGACCGCTTCGAGCCGGCGGCCGGTCTCGGTGTAGAGCTCGCAGAGCACGTCCTCGGCTGCCGCGCGCTGGTACGCGTCGTCACATTCGGCCGCCAGCGCCAGCGCCTCCAACCCGGCCGCCAGCCCCTGCTCGTACGCCTTCGAAGCCCGCATCACCGACGCCAGCGTGCTGAGCAGGCTCACGCGCAGCGGCGGTTCGTCGGCGGCGTCGAGCAGGTCCAGGGCCTTGCACAGGTCCGCGACGGCCGCGTCGGCCCGCCCGGTCCGGCAGTGCGCGACGCTCATATGGATCAGCAGCACGATCCGCGCCCGCCGGTCGCCCGACGCCTCGGCGGAACGCGTCGCGATCCGCAGCAGCTCCAGCCAGTCGGCCGCCGAGCCGCTGGCGTAGAAGTAGTCGAACATCAAGTACGTCAGCCGCCACGTCGACAGGTGGTCCGCCGACCGCGCCGTGCTGCGGATGAGGGCGCTGATGTTCGGCCACTCCTGTGCGCACCAGCGCAGCAGCTCGTCCTGGCCGGTGAAGGGCTGCGGCTCGTGGGGCGGGACATCGCCGGCCGCACCCGCGCCCACGCCCGCACCCGCGCCCACGCCCGCACCCGCACCCATGCCCGCACCCTCGCCGTCGCCGTCGCCGACAACCCGCCGCCGCCCCACACCCGCCATCTGCGAAAGCGTCACCGTGTACCAGCCACTCACCCGGTCCCGCGCCGCCCGCACCTCGTCGTCGCGCAGCCCCCGAGCCAGCTCCCTGATATACGTCCGCGTCAGATCGTGCATCGTATAGCGGTCGCCGTGCTGCTCCAGCAGATGCTGCGCAGTCAGCCGCTGCATCAGCTCCGAAGCCTGCGCCACCGGCACGTCCAGCAGCGCCGCCGCGCAGTACCGCGTCAGGTTCACCCCCGGAAACGCCCCCAGCATCCGGCAGGCACGCGCCGTATCCGCGTCCAGCGCATCGAACGAGCACGCCATGACGCTGCGCACCGAACACAGGTCGTCGTTCTCCAGCCGCAGCGTGTCCAGCCGCTGATGCGCGTCCTCCAGGCTCCCGACCAGGTCCGCGATCCGCCCGTCGGACACCGCCACCAGCTGCTCGGCCGCGATCCGCAGCGCGAACGGCAGGTGGTCGCACAGCTGCGCCAGCCGCCGCGCCGCCGGCGCCTCGGCGTTCACCCGCTCCGCGCCGACCGCGTCGGCCAGCAGCCCGAGCGCGTCGGCCACGGCCAGCGGGGCCAGCGTCACGCGCCGCGCCGCGTACTTCACCGCGAGCCGTCCCAGACGCTCCCGGCTGGTGACCATCACGAAGCTGGATCCCGTTCCCGGCAACAGGTCCTCGACCTGCTCGGCCGAGCGCGCGTTGTCCAGCAGCACCACCATGCGGCGCCCCGCGACGATGCTCCGCCACAGGGCCACGCGCTGCTCGTGCTCGGGCGGGACGGCCGCGACGCCGAGCGAGGCCAGCAGCTGGTGCAGCGCGGCCGATGGTGTGAGCGCGGGGTGCGTCGGGTCGAAGCCGCGCAGGTTGATGTAGATCTGGCCGTCCGGATACGCCTCGCGCAGCAGGTGCGCGCACCGCACCGCCAGCGTCGTCTTGCCGATTCCGCCGACGCCGACCACCATCACCACGCGCGGGGAGCAGGCTCCGTCGGCGCGCGCGTGGTCGAGCACCTGCCCGACGTCCTTGGCGCGGCCGACGAACGAGGCGCTGTCGTGGGGCAGCTGGGCCGGAACGGTCGGTCGGGCGGTCGCGTCGGCGATCGGACGAAGCAGCTCCTTGACCGGGCGCGGACCGGGACCGGCACCGTGACCGGGACCGGCGCCCTGACCGGCACGGAGGCCGGTTCCCAAACGCGGACCGGGACGACGCACGCGTGGCGCCTCCTGAGCCAGGATCGCCATCTGCACCGCCCGCGTCGAAGCCTCCGGCTCGATGCCGAGCTCGTCGGCCAGGACCCGATGCAGCATCTGGTACTGCGCCAAGGCGTCGGCGGTACGGCCGCTGCGGTGCAAGGCCATCATCAGCGCCGACCGCAGCCGCTCGTCGAAGGGATGCGCCCGGGCGTGCATGGCGAGTTCGTCGGCGGCGGCGGCGAGGTCGGCGGACCGGGCGTCGCCGACCTCCCCGGCGTCGATCATCAGCTCGGTGCGGTCCACCAGCAGGCGCAGCCGCATGTCGGCCAGCCGCGCACGCTGCTCGGCGGCGAACGGTCCCGGGAGGGCTTCCAACGGACGGCCGCTGCGCCACAGGGCCAGCGCGGAATCCAGCGCCGTGATCGCGCGGTGGCGGTCGCCGGCGTCTCGGGCGGTGCGTGCGGCCGCTGCGAACCGCTCGGCCCGGTTGAGGTCCAACGCGTCCGGGCTCAGGCGCAACAGGTAGCCGGAGCCGTTGCTGGCCAGAGGGTCGCCGAGGCCGAGCCCCGACAAAGCGCGCCGCAGCCCCGAGACGTAGGTGTGGAGGTTGCCCGCCGCGGTCATCGGGACGTCCTCGCCCCAGATGCGGTCGATCAGCTCTCCGCGCGCCACCACGGTGCCCGCGGCCATCGCCAGGGCGGCGAAGACCGCCCGCTGCTTCGGGGCGCCGATCGCGATCTCCCGCTCGTCGGCGAACGCCCGCAGCGGGCCCAGGACCTCGACGCGGAGGTGTCGACCACTGTCTTGCATGCGCACGTCCCTCCCCGACCGATCCGAGCCACGTCCGAATGTTGCTTCACTTGCGATTCGGAGTGGTATTCGCATTGTTTACGCTTGGATCGGTGTCAGGTCAAGATGTCAGCGGTCTGACGTGCGTTCCGTGGATGCCTGTCGGTCACCTCACGCGTGCTCCAGCGGCCGCTTCCCGTGCAGCCGCACCGGCTCGCCCAGCAGCCCGGTGTCCAGCGTCCCGGCGGCGTCGGCGACCAGGCGCCAGCTGGCGTTCTTCGGACTGCCCAGCACCAGGACCGACCAGCGGCCGTCGGCGGCGCCGGCCAGCGCGCCGACGCGTTCGGGTTCGCGGCCGCTCGGGGCGTGCGCCAGGACCAGCACTCCGCCGTCGGACTCGTCCAGGGTGGCGGCCGCGGCCTCGATGCTCGGGGCGTCCTCGACCCCCGGCAGTTCCTCGCCGGCGGAGCCGAAGCCGATGCGGAGCACCGCGGTGCCGCGGGACCAGGGGCTGCCGGCCAGCTCCCGGATCCAGTCCGCGACCAGGGGCTTGGTCAGGCGGGATTCGCCCTCCAGACTGATCATGCCGTGCGCCTCGGCCAGGTTCAGCAGGACCCTGCCCTGTTCGGTGTCGCCGGTGGAGACCAGGCGCGGGTACGGCGCGGGCAGCGCGTCGTCGACCGGCGCGCTCTGCAGCGCTCGCAGCGATGCCGACCACGAACGGCCCTGGTGCTCGGCGCTCCAGCCCTGCGGCGGCTGCTCGTCCGGGCGGGCCAGGCGCAGCGTGATGGTGTCGGTCCCGACCACGACCGCCGCGACCCCCGGCAGCGGGCGGTTGTGCTGCGCGCACGCGGTCGCCAGCGTTCGCAGGACCCGGTCGATGGTCCAGGCCGCGGCCTCGTCGCGGGGTGCGGCCGGTCCGGGACGACGTGTCCGGCGGGATCGCATTCCGGCTGCGAGCTTGGCGAACAGGCCGGCGCGCAGCGCCCACCACACCGCGCCGGCTATGAGCAGCAGGGGCAGCACGATCGCGAGGATCAGCGGCAGCGGGTTGCTGGAGGACTTCGTGGACGCCGAGGACGCCGAGGGCTGTGTCGAGGACGGGGCCGAAGCCGGAGCGGAAGCACTCTGCGAAACGCTTGCCGGAGCTGACGTCGGCGGTGCGGAAACAGAAGCCTGCGAGGGCGGTGGCTGCTGTCCGGTCCCGGCGCCGAGCTGGGGCAGCGGTCCGGCGATGACGCCGTCGCCCTGAGCGTTGTCCGGCAGTTGCACGAACCAGCCGGACTCGATCTTCGTCGCGTCGGCCAGCGTCTTTCCGGCGGGTTCCCGGCGTCCCTTGTTCAGCGCGAAGATCGCCTGCGCCTGGTTCGGGTTCCCCAGGAACCGCTGCGCGATCTCGGCCAGGGACTCCGGCTTGCCCTGGTAGCCGTTGCGGATCCAGTAGTACTTCACCGGCTGGCCCTGGGGATCGAAGTGCAGCACCGGAATCGCCCCGGTGATGACGCCGTCGCCCTTCGCCTCGTTCGGTAGTTGCAGCAGCCAGCCCGGCCGGATCACCGTCGGGTCGCTGACCGTGTTGCCGTCAGGCTCCTGACGGCCTTTGTTCAGGTTGAAGATGTCGGTCGCACGGTTGCCGTTGCCCAGGAGTCGCTGTGCGATCTCGTACAGGAACTCCGGTTGCCCCTGGTAGCTGCTGGACACCACGTAGTACTTCACGGCGGCCGGCGGGGCCTGGACGGCCGCCGCGGTCGCCGCGGTCGCCGGCTGGAGTCCGGCCAGCAGGACGAGCGCGGCCGCGACGGCGGACGTCAGGGTGCGGCGCAGCCAGCGTTCGCCCGCGGCCTTCCCCGCTCTGTTCACTGACATCTGCGTCTCCTCGGGTGCGGCGGGGCGTTCTTCGACGGGTGAATCGTTGGCCCGTCCGGTACGGGGTGTCAACGCAGGACCCTGGGTCCCTGGGCCCATAACCGCAGGCCAGAGGCTGGCTCGCGGCGGGGCGCGGCGCCTAGCGTGAGGCGGTGTCAGCCCAGACCACTTCGAAGGGAGCATCCACCGATGCCGAACCTCAACGTCACCTACGGGGAGATGTCGGATGCCGCGAGCCGGATGCGCAACGACAAGGCCGACATCGACTCCAAGATCGCCGAGTGCAAGAGCATCGTCGACCAGTTGACCGCCAGCGGCTTCGTCACCGACCAGGCCTCCGGCCGGTTCGACGAGGTGCACAACGAGTTCGTGACCTCCGCGAACCAGCTGATGGACTCGCTCGACCAGCTGTCGCAGTGGCTCGACAAGGCGGTCTCGGCGATGCAGGACATGGACACGCAGATGGCGCAGTCGCTGCCCCAGAAGTAGATCCAGACCGGCCGAACCAGGATTCGCGGAGGCGACCGCCATGCGCATGATGATCACCGTGGCCCGGCCCGCCGGCCCGGCGCACGACGTCGTGGTGGACGCCGATCCCGCGACGCCGGTCCGGGACGTCGTCAAGGGGCTGCTGGACGCGGTCGGCGCGGATGCCGGCGGCGCCGACGAGGCGGTCTTCCTTGACGGCGTCCGCCTCGACCTGTCCGCCCTGCTCGGCGCCGCCGGCATCCACGACGGCGCGGTGCTCTGGCTCGGCGCGCCCGGCCAGGGCAGCCAGAGCGCCGCCTCCGGCCTGGTCACCGTCCGCGCCGTCGCCGGCCTGGACAGCGGCCGGGTCTGGCATCTGAACGCCGGCGTGCACCAGATCGGCTCGGACCCCGCGTGCGCGGTCCGGCTCGGATCGGAGCAGCCCGGCGTCGTCGCGACGGTCCGGGTGAGCCTGGACGCCTCGGTCGTGATCCGGCCCGTCGCGCTGCGCGAGCCGCCGGAACTGGACCGCGTCCCGCTGCTCGACGCCGAGACCGTCTGGCCGGAGACCACGGCGCTGCGGATCGGCGACAGCAGGTACGAACAGGCCGCCGTCCGCCAGCCCGACGCGATGATCGAGGTCTCGCCGGAAGGGGAATGGCTCGATTACAACCGTCCGCCGCGGCTGCTGCCGCCCGAGGCCCGCACCTCCTTCCGGCTCCCCGCCGAGCCGCTCCCGGCCCGCCCGAGCCCGCTGCCGTGGATCACCGCGCTGCTGCCGGCCGGCCTCGGCCTGGTGATGATGACGGTGATGCACAACTCCAGCTATCTGCTGATGGCCGGGTTCTCGCCGGTGATGATGGTCGGCAACTGGCTCAACAGCCGCCGCACCGGCAAGATCGGCCAGCGCCGGATCCAGGCCGAGTACGTCGAACGGCTGGCCGCCGCCGAGCAGGACATCGGCCGCGCGATGGAGGCCGAGCGGCTGCGGTTGCGGGCCTCCAGCCCCGATGCCGCCGAACTGCTGCTGATCGCCACCGGCCCGCGCAGCCGGCTGTGGGAACGGCGCCGCAGCGACCCCGACCACCTGCTGGTCCGGGTCGGGCTGGCCGATCTGGACAGCTCGGTCGTCGTCGAGCAGGTGGACGGAGCGCAGCGCACCTCGCAGTACCGCGCCGCGCACGACGCCCCGGCGGCGTTCTCCATCGCACAGGCCGGCGTCGTCGGCGTGGCCGGACGCGGGGAGTGGCCCCGACGGATGGCCCGCTGGCTGGTCGGCCAGATCGCCGTCCTGCAAAGCCCGCGCGACCTCCAGCTCTACGTCCTCACCGACCCCGCCGGCGACAGCCTGTGGGACTGGGCCACCTGGCTCCCGCACGCCCGGCCCAGCCTGGGACAACGGGCCCTGACCCTCGTCGGCGCGGACGCCGAGACGCTGAGCCACCGCGTCGCAGAGCTCGGAGACCTGATCGCGGCCCGGCAGCGGTCCCGGCTGGACGCCGGCGCCGGCGCGGTCCGCGTCGACCCCGACATCGTCGTCGTGCTCGACGGCGCGCTGCGGCTGCGCGCGCTGCCCGGCGTCGTCACGGTCCTGCGCGAGGGCCCGGCGGTCGGCGTCTACAGCATCTGCGTCGACGCCGACGAGCGCACCCTGCCCGAGGAGTGCACCACGATCCTGGCCGGCGGCATCCCCGGCCGGCCGGTCGGCCTGCGCCAGCAGCGCGCCGCGCTGATCGAGCCGATCCTCGCCGACGAGGTGAGCGCCGACTGGTACCCGGTGGTCGGCCGCCGCCTGGCGCCGCTGCGCGACGTCAGCGAGGTCGCCGGCGGCGTGGCGCTGCCGGACTCGGCACGCCTGCTGGACCTGCTGGACCTGCGCGACCCGAGCCCGGCGGCGATCAGCGGACGCTGGCACGCCTCCGGCCGCAGCACCAAGGCGGTCATCGGCGCGTCCCTGGACGGCCCCTTCGCCCTGGACCTGGTCGCGCACGGCCCGCACGGCCTGGTCGCCGGGACCACCGGCTCGGGCAAATCAGAGTTCCTGCAGAGCCTGGTCGCCTCGCTGGCGGTGGCCAACCGGCCGGACGCGATGACCTTCGTGCTGGTCGACTACAAGGGCGGCGCCGCGTTCAAGGACTGCGTCGACCTGCCGCACACCGTCGGCATGGTCACCGACCTGGACACGCACCTGGTCGAGCGCGCGCTGACCTCCCTGGGCGCCGAGCTGACGCACCGCGAGCGGCTGCTGGCCGCGGCCGGCGCCAAGGACCTGGAGGACTACCTCGACTACGCCACCCGGCGCCCCGAGCTGGCCCCGATCCCGCGGCTGCTGATCGTGATCGACGAGTTCGCCTCAATGGTCCGCGAGCTGCCGGACTTCGTCACCGGCCTGGTGAACGTCGCCCAGCGCGGCCGGTCCCTGGGCATCCACCTGATCCTGGCCACGCAGCGGCCCTCCGGCGTGGTCTCGGCCGAGATCCGCGCCAACACCAACCTGCGGGTGGCGCTGCGCGTGACCGACGCGGGGGAGAGCACCGACGTCATCGACGCCCGGGACGCCGCGAACATCTCTCAGGCCCACCCCGGCCGCGCCTACGCACGCCTCGGCCACAGTTCGCTGCTGCCGTTCCAGACCGGCCGCGTCGGCGGACGACGTCCCAGCAAGGACCGGTCCGTCGCCGCCCCGGCACCGTTCCTGCGCCCCGTCGGCTGGCTGGACCTGGGCCGTCCGGCACCCGAGCGGCCCGCCGCGGCCGCCGAGACCGACGTGGTCACCGACCTGTCGGTGCTGGTCTCCGCCCTTCGGCAGACCACTGATCTGCTCGGCCTGCCCGACCAGCGCCGGCCCTGGCTGCCGCCGCTGCCCCTCGCCCCGGTCGTGGAGCTCGCCGCCGAACCGACCACCGCCGACTCCGGCGAGCCGGTGTTCTCCTGGGCCATCCAGGACCTCCCGGCGGCCCAGCAGCAGGAACCGGTCACCTTCGACCTGGCCACCTTCGGCCATCTGCACATCATCGGTGCGCCCCGCTCGGGCCGGTCGCAGGCGCTGCGCACCATCGCCGCCGCCGCGGCCAGCGCGGCCTCGGTGCCCGACCTGCACCTGTACGGACTGGACTGCGGCAACGGCGCGCTGCTCCCGCTGAGCAAGTTCCCGCACTGCGGCGCGATCGTGCAGCGCTCGGAGACCGAACGCGCCTCCCGGATGCTGAAGCGGCTGCACGGCGAGGTGATGAACCGGCAGCGGATCCTCGGCGAGGGCGGCTTCGCCGACGTCACCGAACAGCGCCAGGCCAGTGCCCCCGGCGAGCGGCTGCCGCACATCCTGCTGCTGCTGGACCGCTGGGAAGGCTTCATGGGCACGCTCAGCGAGCACGACAACGGCTCGCTGACCGACATCATCCACACCCTGATGCGCGAGGGCGCCAGCGTCGGCGTGCACGTGGTGATCGCCGGCGACCGCACCCTGATGTCCGGCCGGATCAGCTCCCTGACCGAGGACAAGCTGGTGCTGCGGCTGCCCGACCGCACCGACTACTCACTCGTCGGCCTGAACCCGCGTACCATCCCGGAGAACATGCCGCCCGGCCGCGGCTACCGCTCCGCCGGCGCGGTCGAGACCCAGGTCGCGCTGGTCGCCGCCGACGCCTCCGGACCGGCCCAGGTCGCCGCGCTGCGCGCGCTGGCCGCCCGGCTCGGCGAGCGCGAGGCCGACGTGCCGAAGAGCCTGCGCCCGGGCCGGATCGCGGTGCTGCCCGCGCAGCTGACCTTCGAAGAGGCCTGGGGATACCTGGAGGGCGAGCGCGATTCGAGCGAGGCAGGTCGCGGGCAGGCGCAGCAGCCGTGGGCGCTGCTCGGCGTCGGCGGCGACGAGCTGGAACCGGTCGGCGCGGCGCTGTTCGAGGACCGACCGACGTTCCTGATCGCCGGGCCCTCCGGCTCCGGGCGCAGCACGGCGCTCGCGGTGATGGCCGAATCGCTGCTGCGCACCGGCGCGGAGATCGTGATCGGCGCGCCGGGCGTGTCGCCGCTGACCGCGCTGGCCGGCCGGCCGGGCGTGCGCGGCGTCGTGAACGCCCCGGACCCGGTCGAGGAGGAGCTGGCCGAGCTGCTCGACCCCGGCGAGGGCCCGGTGGCGCTGATCCTCGACGACGGCGAGGCATGGCGCGAGTGCCGGGCCCGGGAATGGCTGCGCGCCTACGTCCGCACCGGTTCGGGCCGCCGGCGCGGCCTGGTCCTGGGCGGCGAGATCGGCTCGGTCGCGATGGGCTTCTCCGGCTGGCAGGCCGAGGTGAAGAAGAACCGGCGCGGGGCGCTGCTGTCCCCGCCGGAGCTGAGCAACGGCGACCTGGTCGGCATCCGGCTGGCCCGCTCGCAGCTGGCGCCGCGCGTGGTGCCCGGCGCCTGCCTGGTCCACCTCGGCGACGGCGTCCTCATCACCGCGCAGATCCCCACCCTGAAACCGAAGGAGGGCTGATGGCCGACCTCATCGTCCGCGACGACCTGGTGAGCCTGGTCAGCGATCTCAATTCCCTGATCGGCGAGTTCGAGGGCGCGCTGGACGTCCAGAACGAGGACAAAGGCCTGTGGGGCCAGAAGAACGCCAACCTGTCCATGGGCGACTTCGCCGCCAACTGGCGCATCCACCGCGACGCGATGGTCAAGGACATGAAATCGCTGCGCGACTCGGTCGACAAGGTCAACCAGGCCTGGCAGCAGGCCGACCAGCAGCTCCACGACAGCCTGAACCAGCAGTCGTGAGCCGGCAGGAGGAATCGTGAGCATCCGCAACCTCGACGGCTGGGACGCCCTGGGCCTGGACTCCGACCCGGTCTACGCCGACCCGGACGCGGTGGCCGAGGCCCAGACGCACTACCAGAACGTCGCCGCCACCATCGACGACGCCGTGTCCCGCCTGCAGAAGGTGATGGACGACAACGCCGAAGGACTCGTCGGCCAGTACATCGACGGCCTGCGCAAGACCGCCGGCGATCTGCACGACAAGCTGCAGAAGGCCGGCGTCCGCTACCACGACGTCGCCGACCAGATCAAGATCTACGAGACGCCGCTGCAGACCGGCCTGGACGAGACCGCCGGGGCGCTGAACGACGCGAAGACCGCCGTCGGCGATCAGAAACAGGCCAGCTCCATGCCGGACCCGCAGAAGGCCTCCGACGGCACCACCACGCCGGAGGAGCAGAAGAAGGGCACTGACAAGACCAACGCCGAGAACCAGGCCAACGACGCCCTGACCGCCGCCAAGAACCGGCTGAACACCGCGCTGGACGACCTGAACACGGCCGGCAAACGGTTCGGCGACGCCGTCAACAGCAAGAACTACAACGACGGGCTCAGCGATACCTGGAAAGACAAGATGGACGAGATCCTTGGCTGGTTCAGCAAGATCCTCGGCTACATCGGCATGGCCCTCGGCGCGATCGCGCTGCTGATCCCGGGACTGGACGTGGTGGTGCTGGCCGGGGTGGTGGTCGGCGCCGCGTCGTTGATCGTCAACTCGATCCTGTACGCGGACGGCAAAGGCAGCGTGCTGGACGTGGTCTTCGGCGCGATCGGGCTGGGGCTGGGATTCATCGGGGTCGGCGCCTCCCAGCTCGCGAAGGGCCTGGCCTCCGACGCCAAGGCGCTGTCCGGGATCACCGGCCGGCCCGGCGCCCCGCAGCTTGGCTTCGCCGACAACACCTTCGGCGGGTCGTTGAACCACATCCCGCTGCGCCCCATCGGACCGGCGCCGTCGACCATGAACGACCAGTTCCTCATCGACCCGGTGAGCAACGCGGCCTCCAAGTGGTCCCACATGTCCGACTGGTACAACAACCCGGTCACCAACAAGGCCCTGGGCTGGCTCGGCGGCCAGCTGGGGAAGCTGCCCGGCGACTGGGGCCGGTTCGGCAGCATGATGGGCTCCCAGCCCGAGATCGGCTTCTGGGGCTCGGCCGGCAAGCAGATCGGCGACGCCTGGAACATGTGGAAGGGCCTGGGCACCAACCCGCTGAAGTCCATCGCCGACTGGGCCGGCGTGCTCGGCGGCTGGAGCGGCTACAAGGGGCTGTCCGGGGTGCTGGGCGCCGTCGGCGGCAAGATGAATCCGGCCTGGTACGTCTGGGGCGGCTTCAACGGGCTGTTCGGCCTGGGCATCGGGATCTCCTACACCGGCGGCCGGGAATCCGGCCTGATCCCCGCAGTGAACCCGTGAGGAGGCGACGGCCGTGACAGTGGACGACGAGACTGCCGAGATCACAGTGCCCTGGTTCTGGGGCGGCGTCCCCGAACCGGACGCTTCAGAAGACCAACGGCGGGCCTGGGCCGACCGCCTGGTCACGATGTTCGACGAATGGACCCGCGACGGCTGGGACGAGAGATTCCGCGCGAGCTGGATCGCCGAAGGCGGCCTGCCGGAGGACTACCCCTTCACCGCCGAGAACGTCGGCCGCGGCATCGCGCGCTGGCTCACCGACCGCGCCGCCACCCTCCCGGACTGGCAGCGCATGGCCTGGGGCACCGCCTTCGTCCAGGGCTGGCCGCGCTGGTCCCCGGTGCCGGTGGTGGTCGAGTACCGGGCCCCGGTCGCCGACGACCCGATCTACCTGATGGAGCTGGTCGGCGCGGGATCCGGTGCCGAGGCCGGTCCCGACGACGTCACCGACCGGCAGATCGAGTACGTCACCACGCCGTACGGCGACGGACTGCGCGTGCTCAGCGTCCAGCGCACTCCCGACCGCCTCGCCTACGGCCGCCTCGACGCCGCGATGCGCCTGGACTGGCCGGCCGCCGGGGATCGGCCGGCGGCGCGCGTCGACGTGCTCCTGACCACGCGCGTGATGGACCTGCAACTGCTTGCGCTGATCGGTCCGGGCGTGGAGGGGCTGATGCAGCAGATCGCCGAGAACCCGAAGCCGATGAGCACACCGACTCCGACCGCGATTCCGGAAGGCGCAGCCCGATGATCGACGTCGAACTGGTACTGCCGGCCGGCTGGGCCGTGCTGCCCACCGCCCCCGACACCGAGCGCGTCCGGAAATGGGCCGTCGACCGCATCGTCGCGCGCGCCCTGCCGTCCACCCTGCCCCGCGACAGCGCCGAACCCTGGCGCCGCGAACTGCGCAAGCAGCTCACCGCCGCGACCGACGAGGCCGGCCGCCAGGGCGCGCGCTGGGTGGTGCTGCCGCTGCGGGAGTTCAACGGGACCCGGATCCCGGGCTCGCTGCTGCTGACGATCCTGGAGGACCAGGATCCGCAGGACCCCGAGCAGCTGCTGGCCTCGATCCTGGACGACGCCGGGCCGGACGGCACCTGCCTGGACGTCGGCGGCTCCACCGCGGCCCGGATCTCGGCGGTGATCCGGCAGGAGATGTACGGCAGGCAGACGGCGGCGGTGCGGGTGTCGTACTACCTGCCGCATCCGGAGCGCCCGGGGGTGTGGGGGCTGGTGACGTTCTCGGTGGTGGCCGGGGACGACGTCGAGGATCCGGTCGTGCGCGGGATCGTGTTCCTGTTCGACACGATCGTCTCCACGCTGCGCTGGGTGAACCGCGCTGCGGCACCTACTCAGGACGAGGTGTTGGCGATGGTCACCGCGACGGTGGAGGAGCTGGAGGGGGTGCCCGAGCCGCAGACGGCTTGATCTTGGGGTGCGCCACATCGAACGATCCGTAGTCGCGCTCGCAGTTGTACCCTGAGCTCTGTGACGCATCGAGGAGCGACCGCCGCGAGCCTGCTCGCCGCGTTCGTCACGCTCCTGGTGCTGCTCGGCGGCCAGAACACGGCCGTGCTCGTCGCGTCGGCGACCGCCCTGACGCTGCTCGCCGCCGCGTTGCGGGGCAGCGTGCTCGCGGTGCTGATGGCCGGTACGACGATGGCCGCGCAGACCGCCGCGGCCGCGCGTTCCTCGCTGCGGGACACCGCGTTCCTGCCGCAACGCGATCCCGACGCCGCCGGCAAGCCTCATCCACGAGCGCCAGGAATGAACCCTGTGACCGTCTGACCGGTTGTTCTTCGCACCGGCCGCACGGTCCATCTCGCTGATCTCATTCATCCGCAAGATGTCCCGAAGGGTTCGTCCTCCATGCCGTTCTACTCGTTGTTCACGCCTGCCATCGTCGCCGCCTACCACGCCGTCACCGGCCTGTCGGTCATGCTCGTCCCCGTCCTCGGCGGCCTGGGACCGGCGGTGGCGATCGTCATGTTCACCGCTGCGGTCCGCCTGTGCCTGCATCCGTTGAACCGCGCGCAGATGAACGCACAGCTGGCCTCGCAGAAGGGCCGGGCCGCGCTGGCCCCGGCCGTGCAGAAGCTCCAGCGCACGTACAAGCACGACCCGCTGCGGGCCCAGCGCGAGACCGTCGAGCTGTACCGGGCCAACGGCGTGAAGCTGGTGCCGGGGATCGGCCTCGGACTGGTGCAGATCCCGGTGTTCTTCGTGGTGTACCGGCTGTTCGTGTCGCCGACGATCGGCGGGCACCACAACCGGCTGCTCACCGACCAGCTGTTCGGCGTCGGCCTCGGCTCGCACTTCCGCGACGCGTTCAGCGCCGCCGGCTCACCGGCCGTCCTCGGCCACGTCGCGGTCTTCACGGTCCTGCTCGCCGCGCTGGCGGCGCTCGCCACGTGGTCCTCGCGCCGGATGCGGCAGAGCACTGCGGGCGACGCCGCGGCTTTCGGCATGCCTACCGCCGGTACACCTACCGCCGGCGCGCCGACAGCCGGCGTCACGAAGCTGATGGCCCTGTTGCCGTACTTCACGGTCCTCGGGGCCTTCGTGCTCCCGCTGGCCAGCAGTCTCTACGTCGCGACAACGACGCTCTGGACGCTGGTGGAGCGGCGGCGCCTGCTCCAGCCGACTCAGTCCTGAACGATCCACTGCGCGCCGTCGATCAACTCCCGCACCACATCCAGATGCCCGGCATGCGTCGCGGTCTCGGTGATGTGGTGCAGGACGATCTGCCGCACCGAATCCAACCGCCACTCGCCGAACACGTACTCAGGCCACCACGCGGGAGCGGCATCGAGATCGCACTCGGCCAACACGTCATCGGCCAACGCGGCCTCCGCCCGATACCGCGCGAAGACCTCCCCGGCCGCCACCCCGGGATCAAGCCGCTGCCACCCATTGGGCTCCCGCCGCTCCACCGCAGCGATGACCTCCGGATCCCGCTCGATGACCCCACGGAACCAGAAGCGCTCGTCGTCGTAGGTCAGGTGACTCACCAACGCCAGACACGTCCACCCCGAAGGCAGAACAGGCCGCCGCAGAGCCTCCTCGTCCAACCCCTCCAGCGCCCCGAGCACATGCTCACGCTGAATGCGCAGGTAGCGGAGGAGATTCGCACGCTCATCACTCATCCGCCGAACTTTAGAGGAGCCCGCCGACGGACCGGCCCGACCGCGCCCTGCGCGCCGTCCCCGTGGTCTCTTCGCCACCCACCGTGACCTTGCCAACTGGAAACGATTTTCATATGCTTCCCTTATCGGGACTTGAAAACGGTTTTCATCATCAAGGAGGGGGGCTCACCATGACCAAGAACACCACCAAGAGCCTGAAGCGCGTCACCGGGGGTGTGCTGGCCATCGGCGCGGCGGCGGCGCTGACCGCCGGGTGCTCGACCAAGTCGGCGGCTCCCGCGAGCCAGCCTGCCGGGGCCGTCGGGTCGTCGGCGAAGATCGCGGTCGTGGCCGCGGAGAACTTCTGGGGCTCGGTCGCGTTGCAGCTCGGTGGGGCGCACGTCACCGAGACGTCGATCATCACCAACCCCGACACCGACCCGCACTCCTACGAGGCGACCCCCAACGACGCCAAGCTCATCTCCGGTGCGCAGCTGTTCATCCAGAACGGCATCGGCTATGACACCTCCTGGGCCCCCGGCCTGGTCAAGGCCAACCCCGCCTCGGGACGCGCGGTGCTGACCGTCGGTGACGTCGTCGGCCTCAAGGACGGCGACAACCCGCACCAGTGGTACTCCCACGACAGCGTCTACAAGGTCATCGACGCGATCGTCGCCGAGTACAAGAAGCTGGATCCGGCCGACGCCGCCTACTTCGACACCCAGAAGCAGACCTTCGAGACCACCACGCTGGCCACCTACAACCAGCTCGAGTCCGACATCAAGACCACGTACGCCGGCGTCCCGATCGGCGCCTCGGAGTCCATCGTCTCGCCGCTGGCCGACACGCTCGGTCTGAAGATGCTCACGCCCTACTCCTTCCTCAAGGACATCTCCGAGGGCACCGATCCCTCCGTCGCCGACAAGACCGCCATCGACGGCCAGATCAAGGGCAAGCAGATCAAGGTCTACGTCTACAACTCCCAGAACTCCACGCCGGACATCGCCGCTCAGGTCGCCGAGGCCAAGGCCGCCGGCATCCCGGTGACCACCGTGACGGAAACCCTCGCGCCGGCGTCCGCTACCTTCCAGGACTGGATGGTCGGGGAATTGCAAGGGCTGAAGGCGGCGCTGGCACAGGCGACGGGCCGGTAGGAACGGCAAGAAGCGGCGGAGACGACGACGGCGATGGATGCGGTGGAAGCAGTGAGTACGGATACGGATACGAATTCTGAAGCGGTCGCCGCAGCATTCGAGGGCGAGAACATCGCGCCCCGCGAGAGCACCGCGACCGGCGGGAACCTTGCGACCGGCAACAAGGCCGCGACCGGCGAGGACATCGCGACCGGCAACAACATCGCGCCCCCGGAACCCCAGCTCTGCAACGCCGGCGACACCCCCGTCGCAGTCGTCGAACTCCGCGGCGCCTCCGCCGCCGTCGGCGGCCGCACGCTCTGGGGCGGCGTCGACCTCACCGTCGACTGCGGCGAGTTCGTCGCCGTCCTGGGCCCCAACGGCGTCGGCAAGTCCACCCTCATCAAAGTCCTGCTCGGCGTCCTGCCCGCGGCCGCCGGCGAGGTCCGCGTCCTGGGCCAGCGCCCCGGCGCGGCCGGCGCGCAGATCGGCTACCTCCCGCAGCGCCGCTCCTTCGACGCCTCGCTCCGCATCCGCGGCGTCGACGTCGTCCGCCTCGGCCTGGACGGCGACCGCTGGGGCGTCCCGCTCCCGGGCACCCGCCGCTTCGGCGCCCGCCGCCGCGCCGAGCAGGAACGCGTCCGCGAGGTCATCGACCTGGTCGGCGCCTCGGCCTACGCGCACCGTCCGATCGGCGAGTGCTCCGGCGGCGAGCAGCAGCGCCTGCTGATCGCCCAGGCGCTGGTCCGCCGGCCCCGACTGCTGGTCCTCGACGAGCCGCTGGACTCCCTGGACCTGCCGAACCAGGCGGCGGTCGCGGCCCTGATCGGACGCATATCCCGGTCCGAGGACGTCGCGGTCGTGATGGTCGCCCACGACGTGAACCCGATCCTGCCCTATCTCGACCGGGTCGTGTACCTGGCCGACGGCGGCGCCGCCTCCGGCACCCCGGAGGAGGTCATCACCACCGAGACCCTCTCGAACCTGTTCCGCACCCCGGTCGAGGTGCTGCGCGCCTCCGACGGCCGGCTGGTCGTGGTCGGCGGCCCCGAGGCCCCGGCCCTGCACTCCGACCGGCACGGGCACGACCCGCACGCCGGGCACGACCCGCGCGTCGGCGTGCGCCGCGTCATCGGCCCGGGCGCCACCACCGGCCACGGCACCAGCACCAGCACCAGCACCGGCGTCGGCGTCGCCACCAGCACCAGCACCAGCACCGGCGTCGGCGTCGCCACCAGCACCAGCACCAGCACCGGCACCGGCACCGCCACCCCGGCACCGCCCACCCCGGCCACCCCCGCCCCCCGATCGGGGGCCGACGATGTCCGCTGACGCAGGCCTCTCCTGGAACCCGATCACCGACATCACCCAGATGTGGCAGCTCGACTCGATGGTCAACGCCTACCGGGCGGGCACCATCGTCGCCATCCTGGCCGCCGTCGTCGGCTGGTTCATGGTCCTGCGCCGCCAGACCTTCGCCGGCCACACCGTCGCCCTCGCCGGCTTCCCCGGCGCGGCGGCGGCCGTCTTCCTCGGCGTCAGCGCCTCCTGGGGCTACTTCGGCTTCTGCGTCGGCGCCGGCGCCGTGATCGCGGCCCTGGCCCGCAACGGCAAGGGCGGCCTGGCCGAGGAGTCCGCGCTGACCGGCATCGTCCAGTCCTTCACCCTGGCCTGCGGGATGCTGTTCGTGGCCCTGTACAAGGGCTTCCTCAACGGCGTCAACTCCCTGCTGTTCGGCAGCTTCCTCGGCGTCACCCCCGGCGACATCGCGGTCCTCGCGGTGGTCGCCGTCGTGGTCCTGGCCGCGATGGCCCTGATCGGACGCCCGCTGCTGTTCGCCTCCGTCGACCCCGCCGTCGCCGCCGCCCGCGGCGTCCCGACCCGGGCCCTGGGCGTGCTGTTCCTGGTCCTGCTCGGCGCCACCACCGCCGAGGTCTCGCAGATCACCGGCTCGCTGCTGGTCTTCGCACTCCTGGTGATGCCCGCCGCCACCGCGCAGCGGATCACCGCACGCCCCGCGCTGAGCCTGCTCCTGTCCGTGGTCTTCGGGCTGCTCGTGACCTGGTTCGGCCTCGGCGCGGCGTACTTTTCGCCGTACCCGATCGGGTTCTGGATCACGACGTTCGCGTTCGGGTGCTACCTGCTGGCGAACGTCTACGGCTTCGTCACGCGCTGGCGCGGGACCGGCCGCCGCCACGTCGTGGAAGTCCTGGGGGCCTCATGAGCATGTTCAGCCATCCCTTCATGATCTACGCGCTGCTCGGCGGCACCGGCATCGCGGCCGCCTGCGGCGCGGTCGGGTTCTTCCTCGTGCTGCGCGCGCAGGTCTTCACCGGCGACGCCCTGTCGCACGTCGCGTTCACCGGCGCCCTGGCTGCCCTGGCCTTCGGCGTCGACCTGCGGATCGGCCTGTTCGCCGCGACGATCGCCGTGGCCCTGCTGCTGGGCGCCCTGGGCCGCCGCGGCCGCGCCGACGACGTGGTGATCGGCAACGTCTTCGCCTGGATCCTCGGCCTCGGCGTCTTCTTCCTGACGATGTACACCACCGACCGCTCCGGTTCCGGCAACGGCTCGGCGACGATCAACGTGCTGTTCGGCTCGATCCTCGGGCTGTCGTCGAGCCAGGCGCAGACCGCGCTGTGGATCGGCGTCGGCGTGGTCGCGGTCCTGCTGGTCATCGCCCGCCCGCTGCTGTTCGCGACGCTGGACGAGGCCGTGGCCGCGGCCCGCGGCGTGCCTGTCAGGGTCCTGGGATTCCTGTTCCTGGCCCTGGTCGGCGCGGCCACCGCCGAGGCCACCCAGGCCGTCGGCGCGCTGCTGCTGCTCGGCCTGGTCGCGGCCCCGGCCGGCGCCGCGCTGGTGCTCACCGACCGGCCGTTCCGCGGGCTGGGCCTGGCGATCGCGCTGGCGGTGGGGGAGATGTGGGCCGGCCTGACGCTGGCCTACTTCGTCCCGCGCATGCCGCCGAGCTTCTCGATCACCGCGGTCGCCACCGTCGTCTACGCGGCGGCGATGATCTACCGCTCGCTGAGCCGCCGGCGTGCGGTCGTGCCCACGGCCGCCGCTGCGACGACCGCCGCCACTGCCACGACGGCCGCGACAGCTGCGGCCGCCGTCGTGAACGCCTAAGCCACCGGGTCCGTCACGTCCACGGCGGCGTCGGGAACCACAGGTAGTTCAAACGGTGCAGCACCCGCACGTCCCAGTACAGCACCGTGAAGAAGCCGGCGATCAGGAACGTGGTCGCCGTCAGGACACTGGCTCGCGTCGGGTTCGCGGCCAGGTAGCGCTGGACGCGTCCGCCCAGGCCGTAGGACAGCAGCAGGAACAGCGTCGCCATCACGATGATGTTGCCGATGGACTGGAGCGTGAAGGCGACGGCGCCGTAGAGCGGGTTGTGGGTGTTCGCCGCGTGCTGGAACATCTTGTGGAACAACGGATACGGCCGCCCGATCAGGAACCCGCCGATCAGCACTCCCATCAGGATCAGCGGGGCGTTCGGGAAGCGCCGCGACACCCGCGCCAGCGGATCCCTGACGACGCCGAGCGCGGCCAGCCCCATGACGATCATGACCGCCCCGACCACCCCGAAGGCGATCATCGACTGCGCGGTCCGCGGCGTGATCCCGTGCCCGCTCGCGTTCGAGTACTGCGGCATCCGCGTCCCGACGACGCCGACGATGGCCCCGTAGAGCGCCGACACCGGCACCATGCCGACGGTCAGCCACCCCACCGGCCGCAGCGTCTGCAGGAACTTGGTCCGCCGGCCCTCCGCGCGTCCCACCAGCGGCCCCACCGCCCCGAACACTGCCACGTTGCACGCGGTGAACGACCCGGCCAGGCCGGAGACGAAGGCGAAGACGATGCCGGAGGCGATGCTGCCGATCGGGGCGGTGGAGGCAGAGTGGCCGAGCATGGCGTCGGCGGAGTTGAAGCCGATGGTCTCGTCCGCCAACGACGCCGACCACAAGTAGGACAACAGGAAGCCGCCCAGCGCTCCGACGAGGAAGCACAGGGCGCGGTGGCGCGGGAACCAGCCGTTGACGAACAGCGAGGTCTGGGGCGCGGGCGGGGAAGCGGGGGTCTCGGACACGGTGAGGGAACTCACGGGGCCTCCGGCACGATCGGGGTCGGGGGCGCGCGGGATGGTGCACGCGAAGTGAGTGTCCGATCGCAGCGGGTTCCGGGCGTCTCTCAAAATGCTGAGTCTTGTGGCAAAAATGCCTGGCCATGCCAGGCCGCTGACGGCTACAAGGTTTCGGCCAGCCCCCGAATCACTTCACCCGCCGACCCTTCCCGTGCGGCCCGGAACCCGGTGCCGGCCCACAGGTGCAGCCGGTCCGGATCCCCGGCCTTCGCAGCAGCCTGACGCAGCGGCCGGGTCAGGTGGTGGATCGCCGGGTAGCCGTGGGGCGCCGTGGCCTCGTGGCGGTCGATGAAGGCGTTGCGCAGGCCGCGTGCCGGGCGTCCGGTGAAGGCGTGGGTGATCGTGGTCTCGGTGAAGGCCGGGTTCGCGAGCGCGTCCTTGTGGGTCTGCGAGGCCCCCGACTCGGTGGTGCGCAGCAGCAGCGTCCCGACCGCGACCGCCTCGGCGCCGGCCTGAAACAGGGCACGTACATCCTCGCCGCCGGCCACGCCACCGCCGGCCACGACCGGCAGTTCCACCGCCGCCAGGACCTCGCGCACCAGATCCGGCGCGCTCACCGAGGTCAGGGCGCGCAGCGGGTCGTACGTGCCGCTGTGCCCACCGGCCGCCGGCGCCTGGACCACGAGCCCGTCGACCCCCGCGTCGCGGGCGGCCCGGGCCTCCGCCGCGGTCGTCACCGTCGCCAGCACCCGGCTCCCGGCACGGCGCAACGCCGCGATGTCCCGGGCGTCCGGCAACGCGAACGTCAGCGACACCACCGACACCGGCTCGGCGAGCAACAGCGCCAGCTTGTCGGACCACGCGTCATCGTCGTCGAGGACCGGGACGGGATTCACGTCGGCCCCGAGCCGCGCCGCCTCCGGTGCCACCTCGGCGGCGTAGGCGCGGAACGCGGCCTCGTCGACGGCCCCGGGGCCCGGCACGAACAGGTTCACACCGAACGCCCCGCCGAACTCCCGGACCTGCCGCATTTCTGCCGCCAGCGCGTCGGCCGTCTTGTAGCCCCCGGCCAGGAACGGGAACGCCCCGGTTTTGAGCACCGCCTCGGCCAGCGTGACCGTGGTCGGACCGCCCGCCATCGGCGCCGCCACGATCGGCAGATCAGACTCCAGCAGCCCGGCCATGGACGCCGTCCTTTCCCGAGAGGTCTTACGTGAGATCAACCGTAACCTTCCGCGCCATCCGCACGAGCGCCGCCAACACCGCCACGCACAGCACCGCGGCGCCCCATGCGAAGTACTGCACCGCCGTCAGCAGCCCCACCCGCGTCGCCACGAACCCGACGCCCACCACCGGTACGCCGACCCCCAGGTACAGGATCACGAAGAAGCTCGACAGCACGTCGGCCCGGCGGTCCGCGGGTGCCGCGCTGTTGATCGCGGTCAGCCCGCCGAGGAAGGTCAGGCCCTGCCCGAGGCCGGC
Source organism: Catenulispora sp. EB89 (assembly GCF_041261445.1). Taxonomy (NCBI): domain Bacteria; kingdom Bacillati; phylum Actinomycetota; class Actinomycetes; order Catenulisporales; family Catenulisporaceae; genus Catenulispora; species Catenulispora sp. EB89. The sequence goes on along the minus strand of NZ_JBGCCU010000033.1, from coordinate 61,734 downwards.
GACCACCGTCGCGCCGATCAGCAGCGCCAGCGATGACGCGCTTCCCGCGATCGCGAGCGCGACCAGCCCCGCGGCCAGCAGCGGCAGCCCCGCGATCTCCAGCCCGCGCGCCGAACGGCCGTAGCCGAGCACCTGCGCCGTCGCCGAGCAGGCCAGCATCAGCGCCACCGCCGCGCCGCCGAGGAGCAGGTTCTTGCTGCCGGACAGCGTCGCGACGTAGGTCGGGATCAGCGTGAGGAACAGGCCCACCACCGCGAACGCCGCGAAGCACGCCGTCCCGCTCGTCGCGAACTCCGCACGCAGCGCCGCCGGGATCTCCGGGCGTCGCGGGCGCCAGCGCGTCCGGGCGCTGTGCGCGGGGAGCGACAGGACCACCACGACGGCCGGCACCAGCAACGCGATCTCCACCGCGAACGGCAACACCCGCGGCGCCGGCGCGTACTGCGCGAGGAATCCCGCCAGCAGCGGCCCGAATCCGAGGCCGCCGGCCGTCGCGACGGTCGATATCAACGCGGCCTTCCGCCGGTCGCCGTTGGGTTCGAGCTCTGTCAACGTCGCGGTCAGCGGCCCGGTCGCCGCCCCGATCGCGACGCCCTGCAAGATGCGCCCCGCGAACAGCCACCCGGTACCGGACGCGAGCGCGAACACCAGCGCCCCGCCCGCCGCGACGAACAGCGCCGGCAGCAGCATGACGCGGTAGCCCACGGCGTCCGCCGCCGGCCCGACCACCAGGAGCGAGGGAATCAGGACCGCGACATAGGCGGTGAAGATCAGCGTCAGGGTCAGCGGCGAGAAACCGAAGCGCGCCTCGTAGCCCTTGTAGAGCGGTGTCGGCAGGTTCGTGCCGGTGAGCAGGACGAGGAACGTGTACGCCGTTCCCCAGAAACGGATCCGCTTGCCCGCCACCGACAGCGTGCGGGCACCGCCGCCGACATCCGGCGCGGCACCAACGGCACCAACGGCATCGGCGGTACGCACCGCACCAGGACGATCGAGCGCCATGAGAGTCCTCCCGAGGCAACATGTTCGGAGATCCCGAACATAGCAGATGTTCGGGAATCCTGAACATGGTGTCCTACAATGGCCGCATGGCCAGCCGCACCGCCACCGAACTCACCCACCCCACCCGCGCCGAGCTGCGCTTCACCGCCGTCATGGCGGCCCTGAGCGACCCGATGCGCCTGGCGATCGTCGCCCGCCTCGCCGACGTCGAGCCGGACGGCGAACTCGCCTGCGGCGTCTTCCAGCTGCCGGTCAGCAAGTCCACCCAAAGCGGCCACTTCCGCACCCTGCGCGAGGCCGGCGTCATCCGCCAATGCGACGAAGGCACCCGCCGCCTGAACCGCCTCCGCCGCACCGATCTCGACGAGCTGTTCCCCGGCCTGCTGGACCTGGCGATCCCGCAGGGGCGCGAGGTGATGGCCGGGTTCTAGGCGCGCCTGCGGCGGTCGGCGGGCACTGTCTACGGCGGGTTGGCGCGCTGGGTCGCACGGACCGGAAGGCCGCATCCGCCGGTGGGACCTGCGTACGAGCGAGCCCGTCGGCGATCAGCCGATCGGTACCGGCGTGGAACTGCCGAAGTCGGCGGCTTCGTGCCCGGCGTGCGAGCCGGTCGTCGTTGCTCGGCGCCCTCCCCGTCGTCGGCCGTTAGATATCAGGCCCCTGCCTGCTCGGCCAGAGCCGCGGCCAAACCGTCCAGCTGCCCGAACGCCCGCGCGGCGCCGACGTGGTCGGTGTAGTCGCGGGCTTCGACGATCACGCCGTCGCGCACCCGCGTGACGAAGATGCACGGGAACGAGAACGGCCGTCCCGCGGTCGTCCCCACGTAGCGGAACTCCGTGATGACGACTTCCGGATCGGCCGTCTCGTGTACGTGGACGTCCACGGCGGTCATCGACTCGACCGGGACCCGGGCGGCGGCGAAGTGTTCGCGGATGCCGGCGCGGCTGGAGCGGGGGTGGTCGCCGAGCGGTGCGAAGGGGTGGCGGACGTCGGTGGCTTCGCCGTACAGGGCGGCCAGGCGGTCGAGCTGTTCCTCGCGCTGGGCGGCGTCGAGGTCGTCGGAGACCAGGCGGCTCACTCCTGCGGCGACCGCCCTGACGACGTCGGCCGGCGCCGGCACCTGCTGCGGATCCCGCGTCTGAGATTCGGACATGCTCACGCGCACCCCTTTCCGGAGTCTGGACTCCACTTACCGTACCAGAGTCCAGACTCCGGATATAGTCGTCGCGACCGCACCACGCCCGGGAGAAACCAATGCGCACCGACGCCCGCCTCAACCGCGAGCGCATCCTGGCCGCGGCCGAGGACGTCTTCAGCGAGCAGGGGAGCACCGGGTCCACGGAGGAGGTCGCGCGGCGTGCGGGGGTGGGCATCGCCACCGTCTTCCGCAACTTCCCGACCAAGGACCAGCTGATCGAGGCGACGCTGGTCCGCACCTTCGAGCGCCGTACCGAGCTGGCACTCCGGCTCGCCGCGTCCGACGACCCCGCCGAGGCGCTGCGTACCCTGGTCCGCACCATGATCGAGGACGGCCCGACGAAGATCGCCCTCGCCACCCTCATCACCGCCGACGGCCGCATCCCCGCCGACGCCGAGCAGGCCTCGGACCGTCTCAAGGAAGCCGTGGGGGCCGTGGTGCAGCGCGCTCAGGACGCCAACGCGATCCGCCCCGGCGTCACCGTCGACGAGGTCTACTTCCTGGTCCGCGGCCTCGCGCAGGCCGCCGCCGCGTCCCCGGTCCCCGCCGCGACGATGTGCGGCGCGATCGACGTCGTGCTCACCGGCCTCGCCGGCTCAGGCTGACGCCGCGAGCTGCCGGCGCCCGGTCACTCGCCCAGAAACCGCACGTCCAGTGCGGACTCTTCGACCACGCCCTCGCTACCCCGCCGCACTGAGAACCCCCGCGCCCCCGGCCGATCCGCGACGACCTCCGCCAACTCGTCGTCCACGTAATGCACCGCGACCCCGTCGTCGCACCCGTACCCGTCCGGCAGCGTCCCGTCCTGCACGAGCCGCTGGAACAGCGGCCGCCGCAGCTCCTCCGACTCGTAATGCGGGCAGTAAGACCCCTTCAGCAGCCCCAGCCCGTCCGTGAACGGCCGCAGCCGCGGACCGAACGAGTCCGTCGTCCCGCCCTCGAACCAACAGATCCCGCCGGCGCTCGACCCGAGCAGCACCACGCCGGCCTCCCACGCCTTGCGGAACACCTCGTCGAGCCCGTGCACGCGCCACACCGCCAGCATGTTGGCCACGCTCCCGCCGCCCACGAACACCACGTCCTGCGACAGCAGAAGGTCTTCGGGGTCTGCGACGTTCGGCATCGGGAACAGCGCCAGGTGCCGCAGCTCGCCCGGGCCGCCGGCGAGCCGGTCGTGGACACGCTGCGTGGTGGCCGGGTTGTCGCCCTCGGCGGTGTTCAGCACGCACATCTTCGGCCGCGCCTTGCCGCTGAGCCGGATCGCCTCCGCGCAGTACAGCGGAAACGTCTCGCGCGGCATGAGCGCCCCGCCGCCGATCGCCAGGATGTGTTTCCGTCCGTCCGCAGCCATGGGCTCGACCGTAGCGCACCCCGGAACGGCGCTTCAGAGCGGCTCAGAGCGCCCCAGAGCGCCTCGAACCGCGCCCGCGACCCCGTTTCCCCACGACCCGATAGGACACACCCACGATCCGCCCCGCGACCTGCCCCAAAACCGGCCCAAAACTGGGCCCAAAACCCCGCCCCACCACCGCGCAGTTGCGCAGCGCCGGTGATCGAGGCAGGCTAGCGCGCAAAGCGGTGCCGTCGCCGAATCCTCAACGCGACGCCCCCTTCCCCCCGCTCAACCCGGCCCGTGACCCGGTGCCGCCGCTAGTTTGGTGCCCATGGACGCGATCGACGCTGCGGAGCTGGCCTTGAGTCTTCCGGACATTGACCCGTCGCAGCCCAGCCCAGCCCGTATCTACGACTTCTGGCTCGGCGGCAGCCAGAACTTCGAGGCCGACCGCGAGGCCGGCCGCCGCGCCGCCGACGCCATGCCCACCCTGGTCGGCGCGATCCGCGCCAACCGCGCCTTCCTCGGCCGCGTGGTCCGCCACCTGGCCGGCACGGTCGGCGTCAGCCAGTTCCTGGACCTGGGCTCCGGCGTGCCGACCGCGGGCAACGTGCACGAGGTCGCGATGGAGGTGAACCCCGAGGCGCGCGTGGTCTACGTCGACGTCGACCAGGTTGCCATCGCGCACTCCCGCATGCTGCTGGCGCAGACCCCCAACGCGGTCGCGATCCTGGCCGACCTGCGCCGCCCCGACAGCGTCCTGGCGCACCCGCTGCTGCGGCAGACCCTGGACCTGACCAAGCCGGTCGCCATCCTGATGAACGCGGTCCTGCACTTCGTCCCGGACGCCGACGACCCCGCGGGCATCGTCGCGGCCTACATCGAAGCCGCCGCCCCGGGCAGCTACCTGGCCCTGTCGCACGCCGCCCCGGACCTGGCGCACCCCGGCGAACAGCAGCAGATGCTCGACGACTACCAGCGCTCGACGCGCGTGCCGTTCATCAACCGCGAGCCCGAGGTGATCGCCGGCTGGCTGGCCGCCGAAGACCTGGAGATTCAGCCGCCGGGTCTGGTCACGGTCGACCAGTGGCAGCCCGAGCCGAACAGCGTCGAGACGCCGATCCTGCGGACCTACGGCGTGCTGGCGCGCAAGCCCTAGCGGGAAACGTCTGTGGCCGGACCGGGATCCATCCCCGGCCCGGCCACAAACCGCTGTCCGCTATCCGCCAACTACCAACTGCTGACCGCTAACTCTCCGAATCCCAGTGTGCGACGGGATTCCCATGCCACCGCGTGCCGGCCCGCAATCGATCCCCGCGCATCACCAGCGAGTACGGCCCGGCCACCGCCGCGTCGTCCAGCTGCGTCCCCGGCAGCGCGATCGCGTGCGGCCCCAACGTCGCCCCGCGCCCCAGCGTCACCGTGTCCATCCGCATCAGCCGGTCCTGGAACAGGTGCGTCTGCAGCACCACCCCGCGGTTCACCGTCGCGCCGTCGCCCAGCGTCACCAGGTCGGTCTCCGGCAGCCAGTGGCTCTCACACCACACGCCCCGCCCGATCCGCGCCCCGAGACTGCGCATCCACATGTTCATGAACGGCGTCCCGATCAGCGACGCCCCGAGCCAGGGCATCCCCACTTCCTCGATGAACGTGTCGAACAGCTCGTTGCGCCACACGAACGAGCTCCACAACGGCTTCTGCCCGACCCGGAACCGCCCCACCAGCAGCCACTTCGCCGCCGTGGTCAGCAGGCACGCGACCACCCCGGTCGCCAGGAGCAGCCCCATCGCGGCCGGCAGCGCGCCGTACAACCCGAGCTTGTCGTACGCGGCCTGCACGCCTATCACCGCCAGGTCCCCGAGCAGCACCGTCAGGAACAACGGCAGCCACCGGCACAGCTCCACGAAGCCGCGCGCCGCCACCAGCCGGAACGGCGGGTCGTACGTCCGCGCCGTGGACTCTCCGCCCTCCACCTGCCGCTGCACCGTGAACGCCGGCCGCCCCAGCCACGAGTCGCCCGGGGACGTGCGCGGCGGAGTGTCGGAGTGCACGCCGATCAGCGACTCGTCGGCGACCCGCCGGAACGGCCCGACCATCCCGGAGTTCCCGACGAACGCCCGCTTCCCGACGTACGCCGGCCCCAGCCGCAGCCAGCCGCCGCGGATCTCGAACGGCGCGATCAGCGTGTCGTCGGCCAGGAACGCGTGGTCGTCGACCTCCATCAGGCTGGGCAGCGCCAGCACGGTCGAGGCCTCGACGCGCCGTCCGACCTTGGCTCCCAGCAGCCGCAGCCACACCGGCGTGGCCAGGCTGGCGTACAGCGGGAACAACGCGACCCGCGAGGTCTCCATCAGCCGGTGCACGACCCACACGTTCCACGCCACCCGGCCGTGCGCCGCGTACACCCCCGGCACGATCTTGCGCGACAGGACCCGCACCACCAGCGCGGTCAGCAGCGCGTAGCAGACCACCGTGACCACGGTGAACGGCACCGACGACAGCAGTATCAGGTCGGCCAGGCCGCCGGGCTCGGGATGCGCGCCGCGCCACAAGTACAGGAACACCAACGCCGGTGCGGCCGCCAGCAACGGCAGCAGCTGCATCGCCGGCAGCGTGACCATGTAGACCAGGTTCCAGAACCCTGACGTGCGGTACTCCGGCGGCGGCCACTTGAACGTCGGCACGTCCTCGTCGCGCCGGGCCGGCGTCCCGTGCCACCGCTGGCCCTCCGGGACGGTCCCGGACACGCAGCTGCCGGACGCGACCTCAGCGCAGGCGCCGATGTCCGCGCCGGGCATCAGCATCGACCGGGTCCCGACCGAGGCGTGCGGCCCGACCCGGATCCCGCCGACGTGCAGCAGGTCGCCCTCGATCCACCAGCCCGCGCAGTCCACCTCCGGCTCCAGCACCGCGCCGTCCCCGAACGCCGCCATGCCGGTCACCGGCGGCAGCGAGTGCAGCTGCACGTCGCGCCCGACCCGGCACCCCAGTATCCGCGCGTAGCGGGACGCCATCGGTGTGCCGGTGACCCCGGCCAGGCTGAACGCGCCGACCAGCCGCTCGGCGGTCCACAACCGCAGGTGCGTCCAGCCGCCGCGGTGGTAGGAGCCGGGCTGCAGGTTGTGCGTGAACACCCGCGCGCCGACGCCGCTGATGACCATGCGCGCCGGGGCGCTGCCCAGCGCCAGCCAGCCGCCGACGATCAGCCACCACGAGGTGTGCGGAGCCCACGTCACCGGCCCGATGACGTCGTCCATCGCGGCGATGCCGAGCACCCACGGGATGGCCGTGACGACGAACATGACCGCCAGCACCACGCCCTGGTACAGCCCGGCGGTCGCCGGCGTCAGGTGCACGCGGCGGTGCCGCACCCGCGGCTTGCCGGCCTGGCCGCCAGCCTGTTCGGAGGCGTCCAGGAACCGGGTCAGCTCCGGCAGTTTCGGGTGCTGGTACAGGTCTTTGACGGTGAACCCGGGGAACCGGTCGCGCATCTCGCCGACCAGCCGCGCCGCGGTGAGGCTGCTGCCGCCGAGGCCGAAGAAGTCGCTGTCGGCCTCGACCGGGACGCCGAGCAGCCGTTGCCACTGTTCGGCTATCCAGCCGGCGGTGCCGCCCAGACCCGCCGCCGAACCGGCCGCGGCCGCCTCCTGGCCGGGCAGCGGCCAGGGCAGGGCTTTGCGATCGACCTTGCCGGAGGTGCGGGTCGGCAGGTCGTCGACCAGTGCCAGCACCGGGACCAGCGCCGGCGGGAGCTTGTGGAGCAGGAGTTCGCGCGCCGCGTTCTTGTCGAAGTCGCTCGCTGCCGCCGCACCGCCGTTGCCGTTGCTGCCGCCGCTGTTGCTGTCGCTGCCGCCGCTGGCGTCGGCGTCGGCAGAACGCTGATGCGGGATGCCGCCGGGCTGTCCCGCCGAGCCGTCGACGACGAGATAGCCGACGAGCACCTGCCCGCCGGCCGGGCTGTCCTTGACCGCCGCGGCCGCCGCCCGCACGCCGGGCAGCGCCTGCAACGCCGCGTCGACCTCGCCGAGCTCGATCCGGCGTCCGCCGATCTTCACCTGCTCGTCGGCGCGGCCGACGAAGATCAGCCCTTCGCGCTCGGCGCGCACCAGGTCGCCGGTGCGGTAGACGCGCCGGCTCGGCAACGCCGGATGCGGCGCGAACTTCTCGGCGTCCTTGGCCGGATCCAGGTAGCGCGCGGTGCCGACCCCGCTGATCAGCAGCTCGCCGGTCTGCCCCCAGGGCACCGGCTGCCCCTGGCCGTCGACGACGGCCAGCTCCCAGCCGTCCAGCGGCGTCCCGATCCGCACCGGCGCTCCGGCGCGCATCAGCGAGGCGCAGGCCACGACGGTGGCCTCGGTCGGGCCGTAGGTGTTCCAGAACTCCCGGCCCGGCACCGCCAGTCGCTCGACCAGCTCCGGCGGGCAGGACTCGCCGCCCACGATGAGCAGCCGCACCCGGTCCAGCGCCTCGGCGGGCCACAGCGCGACCAGCGTCGGGACCGTGGAGACCACGGTGATGCCGCGCTCGACGAGCCACGGCCCCAGATCGGTGCCGGCCTTCACGAGCGAGCGCGGGGCCGGGACCAGGCAGGCGCCGTGCCGCCAGGCCAGCCACATCTCCTCGCAGGAGGCGTCGAAGGCGACCGAGAGCCCGGCCAGGACCCGGTCGCCGGGCCCCAGCGGCCGGTTCTGGACGAACAGGCGGGCCTCGGCGTCGACGAACGCGGCGGCCGAGCGGTGCGAGACCGCGACGCCCTTGGGACGTCCGGTGGTGCCCGAGGTGAAGATCACCCACGCGTCGTCGGTCAGCGCCGGCGGTCCGGGGCGCCGTCCGGCCGTCCCGGGCCCGGGCCCGATCGCACGGTCCTCGCCGAGCACCGCGCACACCGCGGCGTCCTGCCAGATCATCTCGGCGCGCTCGTCGGGGTCGTCCACGTCGACCGGCACGTACGCGGCGCCGGCGGCCAGCACGGCCAGGATCGCGACGTACAGATCGAGGGTCCCCGACGGCACGCGGACGCCGACCTTGTCGCCGGGCCCGACTCCGTGCCCGCGCAGGGTGTCGGCCAGCGCGGCGACGGCACCGCGCAGCTCGCGGTAGCTGAGCGCGGTACCCGCCGCTTCCAGGGCGGGCGCCTCGGGGTGCTGCTGGACGGTCGCGTCGAGGACGTCGACGAGGGTCCGTGCCCGCGCAGCCTGGGCCACCGGCCAGACCGCGTGGTCCAGCGAGGCCGGCAGGATGCGCCCGAGGGGCATGGTCGTGACCGTGTCCTGGGTGGGTTGCATGAAGTTTTTCTCGAGTCGTCGTAGCCATTAAGACGTCAGGCCTGGCAGCCCTCGGGTGGCGACGCGACCGGCCATGCTCACTCCATTATGGTCGGTCGCTAGGTAAGAACGGTGTTAAGAACAACTAAAGAGAGTAGTAGCAAACGGCGTGCGGGGGGTTCCGGCAGGTCATGGCGAGCCCCATGGGTTGAGGATCTTTGAGGAGCTTGGTGTGAGCGTGGCTTTTCCGTCCGACCGGTGGCGTTCGCGCCTGGGGACGCTTCGGCAGGTTGTCAGACAAGAGATGGTGACCCGGCAGGTCGCCGCACACGTGCCGGATCTGCCGGCGCGGCGGGTGCTGGACATCGGGTGCGGGCAAGGGACTCAGGCGCTGTTGTCGGCTCGACGCGGTCATTCGGTGACCGGACTGGACACCTCGGAGCAGTTGCTCGACGATTTCCGCGCCGCTCTGGCCGCCGAACCTGAGAACGTCCGCGAGCGGGTGCGGCTGGTGCGGGGCGATGCTACGGCGCTCGGTTCGCTGTTCCCTGCGGGGAGTTTCGACGTGGTGTTGTGCCACGGCGTCCTGATGTACTTCGCCGACCCCGGGCCGTTGCTGGATGCGATAGCGGGGGCGGTGGCGCCCGGCGGGACCGTGTCGCTGCTGGTCCGGAACGGGGACGCGCTCGCGATGCGACCCGGGCTGCTCGGCGACTGGGAGGCGGCGAACGCGGCGTTCGAGGGCAGCGGGTATCGCAACCGGTTGGGCGTGGACGCGCGGGCGGATCGGCTGGAGGAGCTGACTGCGGAGTTGGCGCGGCGGGATTTGGCGGTGGCGCAGTGGTACGGGGTTCGCGTGTTCACGGATATCGCGGTGCACGCCGAACTGCCTGACGAGGCCACGATGGAGGCCGTGCTGGACGCCGAGGAGCGGGCCGGGCGGACTGATCCGTATCGGCATGTCGCTGCGCTACTGCATCTGGTGGCGGTGCGGGGCGGCGCCTGATCGTCGGTGCCGGCCGCCGGTGACGGCGTGGGAATGATCAGCCGTCAAGGATTTGTTGCGGTCTTTTCATGAGCACCCTGCCGGCGACGATGCGCGCCCACGCTTTCCGGTCCAACGGCGGCCCCGAGGTCTTCGAATCCATCGAGCTGCCGGTTCCCGGCCTGGATGATCGCAGCGTCCTGATCGAAGTCGCCTTCGCCGGCGTCAACTTCGCCGAGGTTCAGCATCGGCGTGGGGAGTTCGGGGAGCCTGACGGGCCGGGCGGCTACGACGTGCCGGGGCTGGAGGCGTCCGGGCGTGTGGTCGCCGTTGGGGATGGCGTCACCGAGGTGCGGGTGGGGGAGGATGTCGCCGCGTATCTGCCGTCGTTCGGCGGGTACGCGCAGTACGCGGTCACGTCGGCCGACTTCGTGCGGCCGGTCGGCGGGCTGTCGTTGGAGGTCGCGGCCGGGGTGCCGTGTGTCTACCCGACGGCTTACGGGCTGGTGTCCGACGTCGGGCGGCTGCGCGCGGGTGACAGCGTGCTGATCCACTCGGCTTCCGGCGGCGTCGGGGGCGCGGCGGCGCGGATCGCCCGGGCGGCCGGGGCGCGGCACGTCTTCGGGACCGTCGGCTCCCCGGCGAAGCAGCCGGCGGGCTACGACGCGCTGTTCGCGCGCGAGGCGTTCGCCGACCAGGTGCTGGAGGCTACCGACGGCCGCGGCGTGGACCTGGTGCTGGACCCCATCGGCGGGCCGGTGCGCGCGGCGAGCCTGCGGGCGCTGGCGCCGTTCGGGCGGGTGGTGGTGTTCGGCGACCAGGGCCGGCACGACGACTGGTCGGAGGACGTGTTCGCGCTGTGGAAGAACTCGCGGGCGGTCGCCGGCTTCAACATCGGCGACGTGGCACGCCGGGCCCCGGCCACGATCGGCGGACACCTGGAGCGCGCGCTGGCAGCGCTGGCCTCGGGGGAGTTGGCGTACGAGGCGCCGAGCGTGGTGCCGATCGCCGAGGTGGCCGAGGTGCACCGGGGGTTCGAGGCGGGGGAGCGGTCGGGGAAGACGGTGCTGCGGGTGGGCTGAGCTCCGCGCTTCACCTACCGCGCCGGTGCGTTCCCAGCCAGCAACACAGCCAACAACAGCAGCACCGACGCGCCGGCGAGCTCCACCACGACGTTCCGCCGCAGCGCCGCCGCACTCCCGCCGTGCCACGTCGCCACGATCCCGCGCGACCCCCTGGCCACGCCGATCACGCACAGCAGGATCGCGACCTTGGCGAGCAACAGGCGGCCGTACGTGGTGTCCAGCAGAGCACTGACACTCCCGACCTCCCGCCACGCCTGATACAACCCGGTCGCCACCAACACCCCGACAGCCCCGAGCGCCAGCCGCGAGAACCGCCGCACCGCCGCCGCCACCGCCGCACCCCCACCGGCCAACAACACCGCCACCACGAACAGCCCCCCGACCCACACCGCCATCGCCGCGACATGCAGCGTCAAAGCCACCATCGCCACCGGCGCCCCACCCCCGGTCGCCGCGTGCCCGGTCGCACCCCACGTGCCCGCCACCGCGACCGTGAACGCCAACGGCACCACCGGCCCCCGCGCCCACCGCAACACCGCATCCCCCACCACCGCCGCCACAGCCAGCACGACAAGCCGCGCCATGAACGCGTGGCCCTCGCGCGTCCCGAGCGTGACGGAGAGCAGCGAGCGATCGAGCAGGTGGCCAAGCGACAGCCCGCGCGTCGCAGGGGCATAGGCAGTGAGCTGGACCAAAGTTCCGACAAGCAAGAGCGACCAACCGAACGCCGCCGGCCAGGTGGGAGTGGCGCTCGGCGCGGACGCGGATTCGGCAGCGCTGGCCGCCGATCTCTCAGGCCGCTGCCCGGCGCCCGGACTTGCCGCGCTGCGCTCGGTGCTCAGACTTGCTCGCTCGGCGGCGATGCTTGCGGGCGGCTGCCCGGCGCCCGAGCCGGTGCTTGGCTCTGGCGCGAAGTCCTCGGCGCTCAGACTTGCTCGCGTGGCAGGCGAGTCGATGGCGAGGCTTGCTTGCTCGGCGGCGATGCTTGCGGGCGGCTGCCCGGAGCCCGGGCTTGCCGCGATGCGCTCGGTGGTCAGGCCTACTTGCGTGGTAGGCGAGTCGGTGGCGAGGCTTGCTTGCTCGGCGGCGATACTTGCGGTCAGCTGCCCGGCGCCTGCGTCGCCATCCTCCCGCCGCCGATACGTGTGCAGCGCCGCGACCCCGCCGATCATCGCGAGTCCCGCGAACCCGATCCATTGCCCCGCGTCGTACGTCGCACTCGTCAAGCGGTTGTGTCCGAGCCCCGCGACGCTCGCCGGCACGCTCGCCGCCCCCACCGCGAACATCACCGTGCCGGAGCTCGCGTGGCCGTCGTCGGCCGCCGTGACCTGCCACACCACCACGAACGTCCCGTGCCGCGTGTCCGGCGCCAGGTCCACCGCGAGGCTGTCTGCTCCGGACGGCCCGGCATGCAGCGCCCCCGCGTCCAGACGCCTTCCGTCGGGGCCGATCACCTTCACCGCGCTGAGCTTCAGCACGATCTCCTCCGAGAACCGCAGCCCCACCCGCGTCGGCTCGCTGCCCACGACAGCGCCCTGCGAAGGCGTCGACGACGCCAACTCCGCGTGCGCCGAAGCCGGACCCGCGAGCACGACGAGTGCCGCGAACGCCGCGGCGCACACCGTCAGGATGCGCCGTCCGAGCGATGACCTCAGTGACATTCCCCAGCCGCCTTCCGCTCCGCGACCACCGCCGCGACGCCGCTCCGGTATCCCGCCAGCGTCTGTGCGTCCGGCTGGAATCTCCACGCCCCGCCTTCGAAAACCACCGTGCTGTTGCCGGTCATCGACCCCTGATGCCAGTCGACCTTCACGTCTGTCGCAGAGACGTCCGCCGCCGCGTCGATCACGTACGGCTCGCCCAGTGCCGGCCGGCACTCCGTGTTCAGCCGCACGAAGTCCCCCTCACTCAACGCCGCACGCCCCGCCGCCGACCACAGCCCCCACGCCTGCGCCCACCCGCCGCCGGACATCAGCCCGAACTCCTGCGTCGCCACCGACCGCGCCCGCACCATCGACGGCCCGGACGGCCCGGAAGCACTCGAAGCGCCACCCGAAGCAGACCCCCGAGACCACCCCGCCAACACCGAGTTGGCCGCGACCACCGCGACCACCACCGCCAGCAGGAACCACCACCCGGCGGCCCGGCCGCGCAATCCGAGGCGCGCAGCGCGCATCAAACCCTCCTCTCGACAGCTGAGAACGGGACGGCGGCCCGAACCCGCGCAACCGCCGCCCGTAGCACCGCCAGGCTCAGTTCGTGAGCCGGTTCGTCCCGTAGTGCAGGATCATGCTCTGGTTCCCACTCAGGTTCAGGTCCGCCGTGAACCGCAGCGAGTCCCGAATCTGCTCGTTCGTGATCGCCGTACTCGGCGCCCCGCCCCACGTGTACGTGAACGTCTGCCCCGGCCCGACCTGCCGCTGGCTCAGCGGCACGTCGTGGAACCCGAGCCGCGCGATGTAGAACGACGTCCCGTCCCCGCGCGGCACCTCCAGGTAGTCCTGCTGCGGATGCCCGTACGCCACCGAAGCCGTGTAGCCGTGGTTGTCAGAGCTCGAAGGCGCGCGCCAGATCAGCACCGCGCAGTCCGTGGCCAGGGTCTCGGACGAGGTGTTGGTGAACGTGAACGTCCAGTTCCCGTACCACTGGTCGCCGCTGAACGACACCGCCTCCGACAGGCCGACGTTGCTGCTGAACTGCGTGGTCAGCGGCTCGCTCAGAATCGGGTTGGCGCCGCTGACCGGGTGGTCCACGCCGGTGGCGCAGCGCTCCAGCGGCGAGCTGTACACCGACGGCGCGCCGGTGGGCACCGCCTGGCTGTAGGTCGCGGGCCCGGCCGAGACCGCGGAGGTCGCGGCGCTGTCCGCCGCGGCGCTGCCGCCGGAGCCCAGGGCGGCGATCCCGGCCGCGACCGCGGCGGTGGCCAGACCGGCGGCCAGGCCCCGTTTGGTGGAGATGCGTTGCATGCGGGGAGTCCTTTCATCAGGACGGTCCCGGCGGGCATGCCGGGAACCGAGGTGGTGCCGTGGCATGGCGCGGTGCCCCGGGAACGAGCGAGGCAGAGCGCTGACAGCCGCCCCCACGTCCCACGCCGGCGTCGCCGCAGCCCGCACGTCACGTGAAAGGCGATGTGGTGAAGATCCGCATATACGGGATTTGTGATGCGGATAACCCTTCGTCATGGAAGGTCTACTGCCGCGCGCGGACCGCGTCAAGGGTTTCCGGACCCTTGGTCTAGTCCATTAGGTCTAGACCCATGTCAGAACGCTGAACAAAAACGCACGCCAAGGGCCCCGCAAGGGCGGCGCGCAACCCGAGGACGCCCGCCGGTGTGTCCGTCACGCCACCGAACCCGCCGTCATGGTGCGATAGTCCGATGGAGTTGCGTCCGATGGAGTTGCGGGAGTTGCAGGGCTTCGTGGCGGTCGTCGAAGCCGGGAGCCTGTCGGCGGCGGCCCGCCGGCTGCACGTCAGTCAGCCGGCCTTGTCCCAGACCATCGCGGGCCTGGAACGCGCGCTGCGCGTCCGGCTGCTGGAGCGCAGCAGCACCGGCGTGAAGGTCACCGAGGCCGGCGGCGTGCTGCTCGGCGAGGCGCGCGCCGTGCTGGCCCGCTACGAGCAGGCGCAGCGCGTCGTGGCCGGCTTCATCGCCGGCGACAGCGGCGGCGTCCTGCGCCTGGGGATCCCGCTGGAGTTCCCCTCGGCCGTGCTCGCGCCGGCAGTGGCCGAGCTCGCCGAATCGTGCCCGAACACCCGCGTCCAGGCGCGGCACCTGTCCACCGCCGAGCAGATCACCGCGCTGCGGGCCGGGGAGTTGGACGTCGGCCTGCTGCGCGAACGCCCGGCCGGCGACGACTTCGACGCGATGCTGGTGACGCGCGAACGGCTCGGCGTGCTGCTGGCCGCCGGGCCGGCGGCGGAACTGGCCGGCGCCGACGGCGTGCCGCTGGACGCGCTGGCCGGCCTGGAGTGGCTGGCCTTCCCCCGCACCGACAGCCCGGCCTGGTACGACGAGGTCACCGCGATCCTGCGCAGCCACGGCCTGACCCTCGGCGCCGACGCCCCGCCGAACCAGCGCCTCATCGCCGAGGTCAAGCTGGCGGCGGTGACGGCCGGCCAGGCTTTCGCGCTGGCCCCGGCCGACTGGTCGCAGCCGCTGCCCGACGGGGTGGTGTGGCAGCCGCTGGCGGGCCATCCGCTGGTGCGCCGCACCTGGGCGGTCTGGCCCGCCGACTCCCGGCGCCGCGACCTGGGGCTGCTGATCGCCGCGTTCGAGCGCGACTGATCGGCGATCATCCAGACTTACTCAGGGCACTGGCAGGGCTCGGTCAGTGCCACATCGGTGCTCTGTCAGTACTCTGTCAGTGCTCTGTCAGACTGCGGTCCGACCGCCATCTACCGGCAGCACCACGCCCTGCACGAAGCTGGCCCCGTCCCCCACCAGGTACGCCACCGCCGCCGCGATCTCCTCCGGCGCCGCCGGACGTCCGAGGGGCGCCTCGGCCGCGAGCCCGTCCAGATTATCGCCCATCGGGGCCGTCCCCTCGGTGCGCGTCGGCCCGACGCCCACCGCGTTGACCCGCACGCCGCTCGGCCCGTACTCGGCGGCCCACGCCTTCGTCAGCAGGTTCACCGCCGCCAGGCTGGACCCGTACAGTGCCATCCCCGCCTTGCCGTACGCGGCGACCTGCGTGCTGATGTTGACGATCGCACCCTTGCCGCGTGCGGCCATCGCCGGCGCCAACTCCGCCACCAGGAAGAACTTCGCCTTCACGTTCAGCGCGTACAGCTCGTCGAACTGCTCCTCGGTCATCTCCGCGGTCGGCCCGAACGGGAACGCCCCGGCGTTGTTCACCAGGATGTCCACCCGCCCGCCGCCGGCCTCGACGGCCTCGCGCGCCAGCCGTCGCACCGCCGCCGCGTCGCTCAGATCCGCGGAAATGAAATCGGCCTTTCCGCCACGTTCCCTAATGCCGTTCACGACACTGTCGCCGCGCTTCCGGTCCCGTCCGGCAACGAGGACGTGCGCCCCCTGCTCGGCCAGCGCCTTCGCGACGGCAGCCCCGATCCCGCTGGTCGCGCCGGTGACCAGGGCCACGTTCCCGTCCAGGGAGTATGCAGTCATGAGAATTGCCTTTCATGGAATTCCGATGGTGACACTTCATCGAACCCCACGCGCCATCGCACACTTCCGAGGCGGCCACAGGCATTCCTTATAGCCGATATCGGCGCTGATTCTGGCTGGCGGCATGCTCCCGCGATCTGATAGGAGTCACTGTGACTACCGCTCCGCACTCCGCCACACCGCACACTTCCCCGACCCAGGCCTCCCCGGCCGCCGCCTCCGGCACCTGGCAGCTCGGCGACCGCACCGTCCACCGCCTCGGCTTCGGCGCCATGCGCCTGACCGGCACCGGCGCCTTCCACAACGGCACGCCCCGCGACCGCGCCACCTCCATCGCCGTCGTCCGCCGCGCCGTCGAACTCGGCGTGAACCACATCGACACCGCCGCGTTCTACTTCTCCGCCCTCCGCTCGGCCAACGAGATCGTCAACTCCGCTCTCGCCGCCTTCCCCGCCGACGAGGTCCTGGTCGCCACCAAGGTCGGCCCGCGCCGCGACCGCGCCGGCGGCTGGGAGGGCGCAGCCCGCCCCGAGGACCTGCGCGGCGACGTCGAGCAGAACCTGCGCGAACTCGGCCGCGACCACCTGGACCTGGTCTATCTGCGCAACATGCGCTGGGACTCGCTCTCCGACCACTTCGGCGCCCTGGCCGAACTGCGCGAGGAAGGCCTGATCCGCGACCTCGGCGTGTCCTCGGTCTCGGCCGCGCAGCTGCACGAGGCGCGCGCCATCGCCCCGGTCGTCGCGGTGCAGAACAAGTTCGGCCTCGACGACACCGAATCGGTCGAGGTCATGCGGGCCTGCGGCGATCTGGGCATCGCCTTCGTGCCCTTCTTCGCCATCGCCGGCGCTCGCCCCGGAGCCGAGGCCGCTGAGGCCACCGCCGCCGCCACCGAGGCCGGAGCCGAAGCCGAAGAAGACCGCGCGGCGAAGGTCGCCGAGGCCCACGGCGTCAGCCCCCAACAGATCCGCCTCGCCTGGACCCTGGCTCAGGGCCCGCACGTCCTGGCCATCCCCGGCACCGGCGACATCGCGCACCTGGAGGCGAACATCGCCGCCGGCGCGATCCGGCTGACGCCGCAGGATCTGGAGCTGCTCGGCTGAGCGACGGCTAAGCCACCAACGCCTGGAACGAATCCAGCACCCGCTCCAGCCCGAACTCGTACGCGTGGTCCGGGTCGTACGCCGTCCCGTGTGCCTCGCCGGCGGCCGACCCGACCCGCACCGCGGTCGGGTACTTCTCGGCGTCGAAAACCTTCTCCAGCAACGGCGCGTTCGCCTGCCACCACTGCCGGTCGCTCATCGCACTGTCGACCTGCGCGGCCCGGGTGTCCGCCGCGCTGCGGGCCCAGCCCTGCACGAAGCCGAGCAGGTGCGTCAGACAGTCGTCCGTCTGCACATCGCTGAGGCCCATGTCCTGGAACGCCGTGAGTTCGTGCTCGTACTTGGCCATCAACCCGGGCCCCAGCGGCGGCCGCGCCGTCGAGACCTCCGCCGCCCACGGATGCCGCTCGAACAGCTCCCGGTTCTCCTCGGCGACCGCCCGCACCCGCTCGCGCCACGGCCGGCCGGCGGTCCGCGGGCGCGGCATCGCGGCGTACGCGGTGTCCATCATCAGGTCCAGCAGCTCGGCCTTGCCCGGCACGTACGTGTACAGCGACATCGGCACCACGCCGAGCTCCTGCGCGACCCGCCGTATCGTCACCGCCTCCAGCCCCTCGGCGTCGGCGAGCGCCGTCGCGGTCGCGACCACCGCCTCCACGCTCAGCGCACGGCGGGGTCCGCGGCGCGGTGCGGCGGTCGCGGCGGGGTCCTCGCCGGTCCGCCAGAGCAGGCGCAAGGTGTGGGCCGGATCACCGGCGCTGGTTCGTTCTGTCGGCACGGGAACAATCCTCCCGCATCATGAGTTGTACGTTGTACACTGTACGCCGTACAGTTTAACCGGCAGGAGGAGAACCATGCGCATCACCGCCAGCGCCATATCCCTGAACGTCGAGGACGTCACCGCGTCCAGCTCATTCCTCACTGACCACTTCGGCTTCCGCGAGGAGATGGCCGCCGACGGCTTCGCCTCCCTGACCCGCGACGACTCCGGCATGCACGTCGTGTTCCTGCGCCGCGGCCTGCCGACCCTGCCGGCCGACCAGCGCGACGACCACGCCAACGGCCTGATCCTCGCTTTCACCGTCGAGGACCTGGAGGGCGAGCTGGCACGCCTGCAGGACGAAGGCGTCGCCATCACCATGCCGCTCACCTCCGAGGAGTGGGGCGAGCGGGCGTTCCAGGTCCGCGATCCCAACGGCGTGATCGTGCAGCTGGTCGACTGGAACGCGGCAGCCAACTGACAAGACCTCCTGCGGAGGGGAAAACGGCCGGGGCGGGAGCCGATCCACTCGACTCCCGCCCCGGCCGGTCGGCAGCGCACGCCTAAGCGTCCACCTCAGCACCCGCGTCCGCGTCCGCGTCCGCGTACCGGCCGTACCGCGTCGGCCTCCGCGACTACCTCGGCCTCCGCCTTCACCTACCGCCGCCGAAAGGCGACCTCAGCCCTCAGCCTCCACAGCCTGCTTGATCAGATCCGCCACCGCCGCCGGCCGCGACACGTACACCGAGTGGCTGCTCCCCGGCACCTCGACCGTCGTCGCGCCGATCCGCTCGGCCATCGCGCGCTGCGCCGGCGGCGGGATCATCCGGTCGTCCCCGGCCACCAGGTACCACGCCGGTTTCGTGCGCCACGCCGGCTGCGACACCGCGCCGTTCAGCGCCTCCAGGCCCCACGGCACCTGCGAGTCGGCCATGAACTGCGCCTGCGGCCGCGGCAGGTCCCCGGCGAAGGAGTCCGCGAACTTCTCGCGGTCCAGGAACAGGAACCCGTCCTGCGGCGGCAGGATCGGCGGCACCGGCGCGCCCGGCGGCGGGTCGGCGATCAGCGTGCCGACCGACTCGCCCTTGTCCGGGGCGAAGGCCGTGATGTAACACAGCGCCTTCACCTTCGGGTGGCTGCCGGCCTCGGTGATCACGGCGCCGCCGTAGGAGTGGCCGACCAGCGTCACCGGCCCGGGCATGCCCTCGATCACCCGGTGCGTGGTCGCCACGTCGTCCTCCAGCGACACCGTGGCGTTCTGCACCACGCCGACGCTGTACCCGTCCGCCGTCAGCACGTCGTACACGCCCTGCCAGCCCGAACCGTCCACGAAGCCGCCGTGCACCAGCACGACACTCCCGCGTCCCGCACCCTCGTTCATCGTTCCTCCACTGGTCCTGCGAGCCGGATCCGGCCCCTGATCAGGACAGTAGGAAAGCGGCCAGGACGCTCGCTCCCGTCATGTGACGTACTTTCGCACCCCGGATTTCCTGGTGATCCAATCCCGGACCGGGTTCACTGGCAGTCATGACCGGTGATCAGCAACCCCTGGTGGGCCGCGAGACCGATCTGGCACGGCTCGGCGAGTTCGCGGCCGCCGTGCCGGACCGTGACGGATCGATGCTCCTCGTCGGGGAACCCGGAGTCGGCAAGAGCGCGCTGCTGGCCGCCGTCACCGGCGCGGCCGAGGCCAGCGGTATCAGGGTCCTGTCGACCGTCGGCGTCCAGTACCGGGCGCAGGTCGGCTACAGCGCCGTGCAGCGCCTGCTGACCTCGCAGCCCGAAGGCCGCGCCGCGGTCACCGCCACCCCGGTCCTGGCCGTCGCCCTGGGCCTGTGCCGCGGTACCACCCCCGGCCACGACGCCGTCACCGACGCCGTCGTCGCCCTGGTCGCGAAGCTGTCCGCCGAGGTGCCGACGCTGCTCGTCCTGGACGACGTGCAGTGGCTGGACCGCGCCAGCGCCGACGTCCTGGGCCAGCTGGCCCGCCGCCTGTCCGCCGGTTCCGGCCTGCTGTGCGCGGCGCGCCCCGGCGACGAAGGGTTCTTCGACTCCACCGGCCTGCCGGTCCACGAACTCGGCCCGCTCAGCGACGCCGCGGCCGAAGAACTGCTCACCCAACGCTTCCCGGCCCTGGCCCCGCGCGTCCGCCGGCGCCTGATGGCCGACGCCGAAGGCAACCCGCTGGCGCTGCTGGAGCTCCCCGCCGCCCTGACCGACTCCCAGCGCGGCTCCTCCCAGGCCCTGCCCACCCGCCTGCCGCTGACTCAGCGCCTGGAATCCGCGTTCGCCTCCCGTATCAACAGCCTGCCGGCGGCCACCCGCCACCTGCTGCTCGTCGCAGCCCTCGAAGGCAGCGGCAACATGCAGGTCCTGCGCCGCGCGGTGGCCGGCCGGTGCAGCCTGAAGCACCTCGCCCCGGCCGAACGCGCCCGGCTGGTCCACGTCGACGACGTCACCGGCCGCCTGGCCTTCCGGCACTCCCTGATGCGCTCGGCCGTCGTCGAACTGTCCACCAGCGACCAACGGCGCGGCGTGCACCGCGCGCTCGCCGAAGCCTGGGCCGCCGTGCCCGAACAACGCGCCTGGCACCTCGCGCAGGCCGCGGTCGACCCCGACGAGTCGATCGCCGCGCTGCTGGAGGAGGTCGCCGACCTGGGATTCCGGCGCGGCGACGGAGTCAACGCCGTCGCCGCGCTGTTACGCGCCGCCGACCTGACGCCGTCCGCGACCGAACGCGCCCGCCGCCTGGCCAAAGCCGCCTACGTCGGCGCACACCTCACCGGTGCCCTGCACGAGGTGCCGCGCCTGCTCGACACCGCACACCAGGTCGCGCCGGACGCCGACTCCCTGGCCGCCGCGGTGGCCACCGCGACCTACCTGATGAACAGCCACGGCGACATCGACACCGCCTACCGCCTGCTCACCGGCGCCATCGCCCTGCTGCCCGAGCCCTACGACGCGACCGACGTCACCCTCCGCGTGGCGCTGTCCACCCTGCTGATCGTCTGCGTCCACGGCGGCCGCCCCGAAATGTGGGCCGGCTACGACGCGCTGCTGGCCGCCTGCGTCGACGTCCCGCCGAGCCTGGAGATGCTGCGCGCCACCTTCGCCGACCCGGCCCGCGCCAAGCCCTCGGACTGGGCCCGGCTGGACGCCACCATCGCCGAGATGTCCGGCAGTCCGGACCTGGCCCGCATCATCCGCGTCGCCACCGCCGGCGCCTTCGCCGACCGCCTCGGCGCGATGGAGGAACCGCTGCGCCTGGCGGCCCGGGGCGGCCGCACCGGCGAGAACAACTTCCCGGCCATCCAGGCCTCGTTCCTGTGGGCCAGCCACGCTTTCTCCACCGGCCAGTGGTCCGAACTGCGCGAGATCGTGGGCAACGGACTGCGACTGTGCGAGGAGTTCGACTATCCGCTGCGCTCCTGGACCGGCAAGTGGGTCCTCGGCTGCGTGTCAGCACTCTGCGGCGACTACGCCCTGGCCACCGCGTACGCCGACGAGATGGACCGCTGGGCCGCACCCCGGCGCGCGCTGGCCGTCCGCCGCTACGCCTCGCATGTCAGAACCCTGACCGCGCTGTCGCAGAGCGAGTTCGAGAAGGCTTATCAGCATGCGAACGCGATCACCCCGGCCGGGACCTTCGCGCCGTTCGCCGGGCACGCGCTGTGGGCCGTCCTGGACCTGATCGAGGCGGCGGTGCGCACCGGCCGCCGGGCCGAAGCGCTCGCGCACGTAGCAGCGGCCCGGGAAGCCGGGCTGCACACGGTGTCCCCGCGCCTGGCGATGGTCCTGACCGCCGGCGAGGCGATGGCCGCCGAGGACGACGACGAGGCGGTCGCCGGGCTCCGCGCGGCCGCGGCCGTCGAGGGCGCCGAACGCTGGCCCTTCGACCTGGCCCGGATCCAGCTCCACTGCGGCGAGCGGCTGCGGCGCGGCCGGGCCATGGTCCAGGCGCGCGACCAGCTCGGCGCCGCCGCGCAGACCTTCGACCGGCTCGGCGCCAAGCCGTGGACCGAGCGCGCCAACAAGGAACTGCGGGCCGGCGGCCGGGCCGTGCACATCGCGGCCGGCGAGGACGTGTCGCTGACCCCGCAGCAGTGGGAGATCGCCGGCCTGGCCGCCGCCGGGCTGACCAACAAGCAGATCGCCTCGCAGCTCTACCTGTCCCCGCGGACCGTCTCGACCCACCTCTACCAGCTGTTCCCCAAGCTGGGCGTGACGTCCCGGGCCGCGCTGCGGGACGCCCTGGAGCGCTTCGAGGGGTTCGACCGGCCGTGAAGCTCGGGCCGTGCACACGCCGGCCGGCGAGCAGAGACGGCGAAAGCCGGGCGGTCGGGACCGCCCGGCTTTCCCGTTCCGCCTGGAGCGGATCAGATCTCCAGCCGCTCGCCGGTGCTGGACGAGAACAGGTGCGTCTCGTGGCCGTGCGGCTTGGCGTAAAGGGTGTCGCCCTTCATCGGGACGGCGCGGGCGTCGACGCGCAGGATCATGTCGACGTCCTTGTCCCCGACGTGCGCGCTGGTGTAGGCGAACGCGTCGGCGCCCAGTTCCTCGACCAGGTGGACGGTCATCGCGATGGCGCCCTCGGCGTCGCCGACGAGGTCGAAGGACTCCGGGCGCACGCCGAGCGTCAGGGTCGTCGCGCCGGAGGACGTGGCCACGCCGAGCGCGTCCCGGGAGACCGGGACCACCAGGCCGTCCAGCTGCACGCCGCCGTCGACGATCGGGACCTCGACGAGGTTCATCGCCGGGGAGCCGATGAAGCCGGCCACGAAGACGTTCGCGGGCTTCTCGTACATGCCGCGCGGGGTGTCGCACTGCTGGAGCAGGCCGTCCTTGATGACGGCGACCCGGTCGCCCATGGTCATGGCCTCGACCTGGTCGTGGGTGACGTAGACGGTGGTGGTGCCCAGGCGGCGCTGGAGCGAGGCGATCTGGGTACGGGTCTGCACACGCAGCTTGGCGTCCAGGTTCGACAGCGGCTCGTCCATGAGGAACACCTGCGGTTCGCGGACGATCGCGCGGCCCATGGCGACACGCTGGCGCTGGCCGCCGGACAGGGCCTTGGGCTTGCGGCCCAGGTATTCGTTGAGCTCCAGCAGCTTCGCGGCCTCCTCCACGCGCTTGGCGATGGTGGCCTTGTCGACCTTCGCGATCTTCAGGGCGAAGCCCATGTTCTCCGCGACGGTCATGTGCGGATAGAGAGCGTAGTTCTGGAACACCATCGCGATGTCCCGGTCCTTCGGCGGAAGGTGCGTGACGTCGCGATCGCCGATGAAGATGCCGCCGGAGGACACTTCCTCCAGGCCGGCGAGCATGCGCAGAGCGGTGGACTTACCGGAACCCGAGGGGCCGACCAGGACCAGGAACTCGCCGTCGGCGATCTCCAGGTTCAGCTTGTCGACCGCGGGCGAGTCCGCCCCGGGGTAGACGCAGGACGCGTCCTGATAAACGACACCAGCCATCGTGATCCTTACCCTTCTGGCCGGCAGGAACGTGCCGGACGATCCGAGTCCGAGGGGTGGCGCGGGCCGCGCTGGGAGGCGCGCGCCGTTGTCTGAATGACGGTACTCCGAGATTTCGCTCTGGGAAGACTCAGAACGGTGAAAATTGCGCCACCGCAGGTAGGAGGTGGTAAAGCGCTAGAGCTCCGGCTGATGGTCGGCTTCGCTGCCCAGCGGTTCACCGACGAGCCCTCGTACACGCCTCATCGCGCCCGGCGAGCTCAAAGGGGCGACGGCGGGGCCGGGTCGCTGAGCATGCGCTGCCCGAGACGGTTCGGCGGCGCGGTCTGTCCGGTCACACTTCCGGTCGGGATAGGCAGGAAGCCTGCTATTCTTGTCAGGTAGCCTGCGCTTCTTCGACCACCGGGAGCATCCATGTCCGTCGCCGACAATCTCCGCGCGGGACCTGCCGTCTCCGCCGCCTCGGCCGATCCCGATATCGCCGCCGATCCCTACCGCCCCCGCTTCGTCGCGCCCCTGTACCTCGGCTCGGCGCTCAATCCGATCAACAGCTCGATCATCGCCACGGCCCTCGTCGCCCTGGCCGCCGCTCTGCACATCACCGTCGGAGCCACGGCGATCCTGATCTCCAGCCTCTACCTGACCAGCGCCCTGGCCCAGCCGGCGGCGGGCCGCCTCGCCGAGGAGTTCGGGCCGCGCCGGGTGTTCCTGGCGGGCATCGGGTTGGTGCTGGTGGCGGGTGTCGTCGGGTCGCTGGCCACGTCGCTGCCGGGGTTGATCGCCTCGCGCGTCCTGATCGGCGCGGGCACGTCGGCCGGCTATCCGTCGGCGATGCTGCTCATCCGGCGACGTGCGCAGCAGGCCGGTCTACAGGCGCCGCCGCACCGCGTGCTCGGCGGGCTGGCGGTGGCCGGCGCCGCGACGGTCGCCGTCGGTCCCGCGATCGGCGGGCTGCTGGTCGGTTGGCTCGGGTGGCGTACGGCGTTCTGGATCAACATTCCGTTCGCCGCCGTGGCCCTCGTGCTGACGCTCATCGGCATCGCCCCGGACGCCAAGACCGCACCGGCCGTCGCCGACGACGCCGCCCGCGCCGACCGCGCCGATACGGCACCCCGTGGCCTGGCCTCCCGCATCGACCTGCTCGGCATGCTCGGCTTCGGCGGCTCGCTCACCGCCCTCGTCGTGTTCCTCAACACCCTGCCACGCCTGAACTGGCCGGCCCTCGCCGTCGCCGCGATCCTGGCCGCGCTCCTCGTCGGCTGGGAACTGCGCGCCGCCCAACCGTTCCTCGACGTGCGCCTCCTGGCTTCCAACAGAGCCCTTACACGCACCTACATACGCAATGGCCTGACACTCCTCGGCACCTACGTCATCCTCTACGGCCTCACGCAGTGGCTCGAAGCGGTACGCGGCCTGTCCGCCTACCAAGCCGGCCTGGCCCTGCTCCCCATGGGCGTCCTGTCCGCCGTCACTGCACGCATGACAGCCCGCCGCACCAAGGTCCGCATCCCACTCCTGGCCAGCGCGGTCCTCCTGGTCGTCGGCGCGATCGCAATGCTCTTCGTCAACACCGGCACCCCGATGCCCGCGGTCATCGCCGCGAGCGCCGTCTTCGGCCTCACCTCCGGCGCCGGCACGGTCGCCAACCAGACCGTGCTCTACCGCGAAGCCCCCGCCGCCACCGTCGGCACCGCCTCCGGCCTCCTGCGCACGTTCGGCTACCTGGGCTCCATCGCCTCGGCCGCCATCACCGGCGTCGCGTTCCACACCCGCGTCTCCGACCCCGGCCTCCACCACGTCGCGTGGATCCTGGTCCTGATCGCCGCGGTGGTCCTGGTCATGACGGTCCTGGACCGCCACCTGGCGCGCGCCGACCGGACAGAAGGGCCGTAGCGGTCAGCTACGCGTGTACCTACGGTTGCGCGTCCGCCAGCCGGTCCATGATCTCCGCCGCCCGATCCAGCACCCTGCGTTCCTCGGCGTCCAGCGTCGCCGAGATCGCCTTCGACAGCCACGCCTCGCGCGTCGCCGAGCTGCGCTCGATCAGCGCGCGGGCCTCGGGGGTGGCGCTGACCAGCACCTTGCGGCCGTCGCTGGGGTCCTTGCCGTCGGTGATGAGGCCGTTGGCGCGCAGACCGGCCAGGGTCTCGGCCATCGACTGCCGGCGGACGTGCTCGGCCTGCGCCAGCTCCGTCGCCGTGACCGGGCCCTGCTCGACGATGCGGTGCAGGACCGTCAGGTGCGACCAGGTGACCGGTACGTCGTCGACGATCGGCGCCTCGGAGCGCAGGCGGGCCCGCAGGCGCGTCATGGCCCGCATCAGTCCGAGGGCGGTGCCCTCGGGCGGAGGCGCTTCGCTGTTCATCGGCCCAGTTTACGGCAGCCGGGTGCGGTCGCCGGTGCTGCCGGGGCCGACCGCCGGGCTGCTCCCGGCACGGCCCGCGGCGCCACTCACGGCGCTGCTCACGGCACCACCGTCACCGGCCACTTCCCCGCCTTCACCAGCCGGATCGCGACCGACCCGACGATCCGGTGCCCGGCCTTCTGCGAAGCCCCGATCACCACCGCGTCGGCCTTGAGCTTGACCGCGAAGTCGCACAGCCCGTGGTACGGATCGCCCTCGCCGGTGTAGAACTCCCAGCGCACGACGGTCCCCTCCGGCACCCGCTCGGCCGCCTCCTCCATCTGGCGGCGCAGATCCTCGGCGGTGGAGCGGCCGGCGGCGATCATCTCCGAGGCGGCCGACGGCGACACGCTGGCCGGGTACGGCTGGATGTAGACCAGGGCCAGCTTCGCGTTCTGGCGCCGGGCCAGCCCCGCGGCGTACGCGGCGGCCCGGACGGAGCTCTCGGAGCCGTCGATGCCGGCCATGATCACGAGTGGGCCGTCCGTACCCAGTTCGAACATTCTGCGGCTCCCGGGGTGTGGAGGGCGGGTGAGGACGTCGTGCGCTGCTCCCTACTGAGCATACGGACGCCACGCCACCCTTCTACGCCGGAGCCGGCCCGCCGCCGCCCCGGATCCCGTCCAGCGCCATGTCGATGGCCTCCTTCACGAACCGGTCGTTCACCGGCCCGTGCCCGTGCAGCAGCCGGTGGTAGATCGGCCCGTAGATCAGATCGAGCGCGACCTCCATCCGTGTGCCCGCCGGAATCTCGCCGCGCTCCACGGCCCGCTGCAAAGCCGCCCGCGCCAACTCCCGCCGCGGCTCCACGAACCGCTGCCGGTACTCGACGGCGAACACCGGATCCGCCTGCGCCGCCGCGACCAGCTGCGCGATCACCGGGCCGTACGGCCGCGAAGCCACCAGCCGCGCCCACGGCCGGATCAGCGAAACCAGATCACTGCGAAGCGAACCGGTGTCCCGCACCGTCGGCTGCACCGCGCTCCACTCGGTGAACAACGCGTCCAGCGCCAGGCTCTCCTTCGTCGGCCACCACCGGTAGATGGTGGCCTTGCTGACCCCGGCGCGCTCGGCGACGGTGTCCATGCTCACCGCCGACAGGCCGCGCGTCAGCAACAGGTCGGAGGCCGCGGCGAGGATCGCCTGATGCGCACGATGGCTGCGCGGCCGACCCCGCTGCGGGGCGTCGGCCGCCGGACTCGTGCCCGAATCAGCAGCCGTGCCCGCCGAACCGCCCGCCGCCGCCGTGCCTGCCGCCGCCGTGCCCGCCGAACCGTCTGCCGCCGCCGTGCCTGCCGAACTGCCTGCCGCCGCCGTGCCCGCCGAACCGCCCGCCGGACCCACAGTCCCCTTCATCTCCGCGCGCCTCAGACGTCGGCGTCGGCAGCGATCTCGGCCAGGTCCGCCTCGGTCAGCTTCAGCCACACCGCGTCGATGATCGGGTCGACCTGGTCCGGGCGCCGGAACCCGGCGATCGCCCCGCTCACCGCCGGGTTCAGCAGCGTCCACGCCACCGCGACGGCGCCGGCCGACATCCCGTGCCGCTCCCCGACCGCCCGGAGCCGGTCGGCCAGCGCGAGGTTCCGCGTCAGCCGCGGCTCGGTGAACCAGTCGTCGCTCTTGCGCCAGTCGTTCTCCGGCATCGCCTCGACCCGTTCCCGCGTCATCGCGCCGGTCAGCATCCCGGAGCCCATGGGGGAGTAGACGATGACGCCGATGTCGTCCTTCAGCGCCGCCGGCAGGATCTCCGCCTCCGCCTCGCGCTCGAGCAGCGAGTACGGCGGCTGCAGCGTCTCCACCGGCGCGATCGCCTGCGCGCGCCGGATCTGCTCGACGTCGAAGTTCGACACCCCGATGTGCCGGACCACGCCCTGCTCCTTCAGCTCGGCCATCGCGGCCCAGCCCTCCTCGACGTCGGCCTCGGGGTTCGGCCAGTGGATCTGGTACAGGTCGATGGCGTCGACGCCGAGCCGCCGCACGCTGGCCTCGGCCTCGCGCAGGATCGAGTCGCGCTTGAGGCTGTGCACGACGCGTCCGTTGCCGTCGTTCAGCAGCGAGCACTTGGTGAAGACGTACGGAGGCCGCTCCAACCCCTGCAACGCGCGCCCGACCACGTTCTCGGAGTGCCCGAAGCCGTAGGCCGCGGCGGTGTCGATCCAGTTCACGCCGAGCTCCAGCGCCCGGTGGATCGCGTCGACGGACGCCTGGTCCTGCTGCGGCCCCCAGCCGAACTCCCAGTCCCCGCCGCCGATGGCCCACGCGCCGAAGCCGACGCGGGTGATCGGCAGGCCGGTGGCGCCGAGCGGGACGGTGGGCAGCTGTGTGGTTCCCATGATTCCTCCGAAGTCTCCCGAAGTGTCGGTCTCGGAAGAAACTATACTACCAGTTTCGTAAATGCCGCCATCGGCCGCGGCACCTCAGCCCGCCATCGGCCGCTCATGACCGCCGCCGGCGGACGGGACCAGCACGTCCTGCCCGCCGCAGGCGAGCGTGACGCCCTCATCGGTCACCCCGG
The DNA here is from genome assembly GCF_041261445.1 of Catenulispora sp. EB89. NCBI lineage: Bacteria > Bacillati > Actinomycetota > Actinomycetes > Catenulisporales > Catenulisporaceae > Catenulispora > Catenulispora sp. EB89. The sequence continues at coordinate 33,489 of NZ_JBGCCU010000033.1, read as the reverse complement.
TCTGGTCGCAGGTCACCGACCGCACCGGACCGTGCCGTCCCGGCTCGACGTACGTCTGGCTGGACTCGGTCACCCGACAGGACTTGCCGCCGGATTGGACCTTGAAGACGTAGTCGGTTCCGGCGTCCACGCCCCGCGCGACGATCTGGACCGCCGCCGGCTGGCAGGCGCGCGCAGCGTTGGTGAAGCAGGTCAGAGCGCCGGGATCGGCCATGGTGACGACCGTGGAGGCGTCGACTGACCGCGCCGTGGCCGACCCGCAGTTCGCCGTCGGCAACGTCGTCGTCGTACCGGTGCCGTGGTGTCCCAGCTGCGTCGCCGCGACGGCGGTACCGGCGGCCAGCACGACGACAGCGGCGCCGCCGAGGATGACTACCCGGGTTCGCTTCATTCCGGTCACCTCTCTCGCTCGTCCCCGTCCTGGATTGGACGGGACGAAGCCGAGCCCGGTTCCCCTCATGCGACAGCAGCGGCCCCGATCTCCCCTGGCGCGTTGGCCCGCACGAACTCCTCGAACTCCGCAGCCGTCACCACGCGGTGCCGGAAATCCGGCTGCATCGCGGCCAGCCGGTGCACGCCCAAAGCCGCGTAGTCGGCGACCACGTCGGCGCTCAACGTCTCCGTCGGCGTCACCGTGATCGTCAGCTCCCCGAAGTCCCGACCGGCCACGTCCGCAGCAGTCCGCAGAGAACTGACACACTCCGCCACGCGCGCCCGATCCAGCGCGAACCCGTACCACCCCGACCCGAACCGCACCGCCCGCCGAAACGCCGCCTCCGACCCGCCGCCGACCACCACCGGGATCCGCTCCTGCACCGGCCGCGGATGAGCGTCGATCCCGGCGAACGACACGTGCCGTCCGTCCATCGCCGGCGCCTCGTCGTAGAGCAGCGTCTGGATCGCCTGCAGGAACTCGTCCGCCCGCGCGCCCCGCCCGCGCGGCGACACTCCCAGCGCCGCCATCTCAGGCTCCAGATACCCCACGCCGACACCGAGCTCGAATCGGCCCCCGCTGACCGCGTCGAGCGAGGCCGCCTCCTTCGCCAACCGCACCGGATTGTGCTGCGGCAGGATCACCACCCCGGTCCCCAGTCGCACCCTCCGCGTCACCCCGGCCGCCAGCGCCAGCGCGATCAGCGGATCGAGGATCGGATAGTCCGGATCCAGCGGCGACGGCGCCTCCCGGGGACTCGGCAGCACCACGTGCTCCGGCGCCCAAAGCGACTCGTACCCCAACTCCTCGGCCAGCGCGCCGATGCTGCGCACCCCCGCGGCCGTCGCGCACGGCCCCATCCCGATCCCGAAAACTCCCACCACAGGCATCTCATCGATCACGTCCCGACGCTACGAGCGCGCCCGACCCGCGACAAGCGAGCGTTCGGCATGAAACCCATGCCGAACGCTCATACGAGGGCGGGTGAGAGGTGAAGCCCGAACGGCTACACCAGCCGCCACAAGTGATCCGTGGTCCCGTTGTCAGTCCACTGCGTCACCTGAGCACCGTCGGCGGTGGAGGCCCCGGAGACGGCCATGACCAGCCCGCTGTGCACGTTCTGGATCTTCGACCACCCGCCGCCGGCGTCGACGATCCGCCACAGGTGGTCCGGCGTCCCGTTGTCCTGGTACTGCTGCACGAAAGCCCCCGGCGCCGTGCTCTGGTTGTGCACCGCCAGCACCTTGCCGCTGTTCCGGTTGACGATCCGCACCGTCCCGTCCGGGTTCGGCACCACCGCCCACAGGTGGTCCGGCGTCCCGTTGTCCGTGTACTGCGTGACGTTCGTGATGTCGGCCAACGACATGTTCGTCACCGCCAGCACCTTGCCGGAGTTCTGGTTCTGGACCTTGTACCACTGCGTCCGGTCCGCCGCGACCGTCAGCGCCGGCGCGAACATCGCCCCGACCACCGGCCGGTTCTGGAACCCCTGCTGCGCCGCCGAACTCACGTCGTACCAGTCCGAAAACGGCACCCGGTTCCCGGTCCCGTTCGCGAACCCGTACACCCCCGCGATCAGCGTGTCCCGCACCGGCTGGTCCGCCAGGAACGCGGCCGTGAACATCTCCCAGTCCGCCTTGGTGTAGTTGTGCCGCGGGTCCAGGATCACGCCGTACGACCCGGCGTGGGACTGGTACCAGCCCGCCTCCTGCGCCTTGACCCCGGTCGGCACCAGGTTCAGGCCGAGCAGCTTGTCCGGGAACCCGTTGTACTTCAGGCTCCACGTCGATGCCGAGCCGTAGGCCAGATCCAGGTACGGCCCCGACGGATCCTCGCCCTTGCTCACCCACTGGCTGATGTAGCTGCGCGCCGTCGAGTAGTACGAGGCCTGATCCGCCGCGTAGGAGGACCCGGCGATCGAGGAGACGATGCTCATCGCCCCGATCCCGACAATCCCCTTCAGCGCCAGGTTCACGCTGTGCGCGATCCAGCCGGTGAAGTCGTCGGTCTGGTTCTGGTTCGCCGGGTCCAATGCGGCGCCGACCAGATAGTCAGCCCACTGTTTCAGAATCGTGTAGTGCTGCTGTGCGAACGCCGCCGCGTCCGCCGCCGGCAGCCGCTGCACCAGGGCCGCCGTCATGATCAGCATGTTGGCCGACTCCTCGACCGGCATGTCCTCCTCGGTGCCGTCGTTGTGGCCGGTCGCGTTCGGATAGCTGCTGCCCAGGTCGTGCACGGCGAACGTCTTCGGCCACAGGCCGCTCTCGCTGTAGTCCAGGATCGGCTCCAGCAGCAGCTTCAGATACGACGGGGACAGGAACAAGAACCCCGGGAACCCCGGATACGTCACGTCGATCGTCGAGACGTTCCCGTCCGAGGAGATCTCCTTCAGGAACGCCCACGGCGTCCCGTTGTGGTCCACCAGCTCCGTCCCGCCGAACGCCTGACGCGTCGCCAGCGCACACAACGCCGCGTACTGCGCGCCGACTGTTCCCCCGCCGACGGCCGCCGACGCGGTGTTCTCGATCTGCGCGTCCAGCGTCTGCGCCGCCGCCAGCGCCGCCGGATAGTCCGCCAGGAACCAGTCGATCATCGCCTCCTGGCTGCTCCAGTACGTCGTCCACCACGGCGCCAGATCAGCACCCAGATACGACACCGCCGGAGTGCGCACATGGCCGATCGCCGCCACGAACAACGCCGAAGGACCGGCCGAGGTCACCGTCCCCAGATCCCGGTTCAGCCCCGCCACCGGCCAGTTGTCGTTGATGGCCCGCGGCTGGTTCTGGTCGACCGTGTCCGCCAGCGCGCCCTGCGACGCCGAAGCCGTCCGCACCACGGTGTCCTGACCCAGCTGCCATGTCAGACCACTGGCATCGGCCGCCGCGAGCACCGATGTGCCCCACGACGCCTGGTCGCCGTGCTCGCCGAGCACCGTCGGGCTCTGCGGCGTGAAGCCCATGACGACGCTGCCCGCGCCGGTCTGCTCCTGCGCCCACGTGACCTGCTGCGTGACGTCGCCGTGCGCCCACTCCGCCGACATGTCCAGGTGGACGTCCACGCTGTGCGCCCGGCCGTCGGCGCTCGCCGCCTGCACCGTGACGTAGCTCAGCGGAACGCACTGCCGCTGCAAGTTGTTCGGGTCCACGGGGGAGAAGAACGTCACGGTCAGGTTCACCCCGGCCGCGGTGAACGTGAAGATCGACCGCGTCGCCGTCACCTGCACCGAGGTTTGCGTCATCGAGTCGGGCACGACGCTGGACACCGGCGCGCCGGCGAACAGGTAGCCGGTCCCGTCGATCCGCGCGATGCCGCAGATCGCCGTCACGTGCCCGTTCCAGAACGTCGGCCAGGTCCCGACCAGGCTGTCCCCGGGCAGCCACGTGCTCAGATACGGCGAGCGCACCGCCAGCGGCGTGGCCGGCGCGCGCAGCGGCGTGAACGATATGGACGGCGACGTCCGGGCGGCCGCACCCGTCGCCGCGAATGACCGGGAAAGCGAGTCAGAGGACGAAGTCGCCGCGGCGCTGGACGCGCTCGTGGCGGCACCGATCCCGCTGCCCACGGCGAGCGCCGCCAGGCCGGTGTTCCGCAGCAGGCCACGGCGGCCGACGAGCGGCTCTCCGGGGGTGGGAGTGGGGTCTGGGCTGGGCACTGGGCTGGGCACTGGGCGGTCCCTTCGCGATGCGGGCCTCGGGGGTCGGTTCGGGCTCGGGTTCGGGTTCGGTCCGGGTCCGGTCCGGGGCCGGATTCGGATTCGGATTCGGATCAAGAGATTCCCCCGCCGGTCGCAGCGACCGGCGGGGGAACTCATGGCGTTGTCTGCTCCAGTCAGATCGCGGACGCCGGGGGCGTTTTGAAGCCGACGGACAGGCTCTGGGTTCTCCAGTTCTGGCCGATGGCCGCCAGGTAGGTCTCCTGGACCTGGTTGCTGCCGGAGTCGACCGTGTAAACGCTGGCGTAGGTCATCGCCTGGTTGGCGTCCGGATGGACGAGGGCGTCGATGTTGCCGGTCGGGTTCGGCGTGCCGAAGTTGGCCGACAGGTCCTGGCTGGTCCAGGGCGCGCCGAGTTGGCTGAAGTAGCTCTCCTCCAGATGGCCGTTGCTCGCGTCGACCGTGTAAACGCTCGTATATCCATCATGGTAGAGCGCGATCGGCGCGGTGGTAAGGCTCGCGGCCGGCGTGCCGGACTGCGGAACCAGGTCCTTGGAGTGCCAGGGGTCACCGATCTTGTCCAAGTAGGTCTCCTGCAGATCACCGTTGGAATCGATGGTGTAGACGCTGGTCCAGCCTTGGTGCACGGCGACGGTCGGCGCGACGGTCGTGGCGGGCGTCCCGTAGGTGGCCGTGAAGTCCTGGGTGGCCCAGGGCTGACCGAGTGCGGCGAAGTAGCTCTCGCGCACGTGGCCGGTGCCGGCGTCCACGGTGTACACGCTGGTGTAGCCGTCGTGGACGACCGAGACCGGCTTGATGTTCGCCGAGGCCGGGGCGTTGGTGGCGGTGGTGAGATCCTTGGAGTACCAGCGGTCGCCGAGCTTGTCGAGGTAGGTCTCCTGCAAGTGGCCGTTGCTCTCGTCGATCGTGTACACGCTCAGCCAGCCCTGGTGCAGGACGGTCGTGGGCGTCACCGATGTCGTTGGAGTGCCGTAGTTCGCCGTCAGGTCTTGAGTGGCCCACTTGTCACCGAGCTTGTCCAGGTAGGTCTCCTGCACATGATGGTTGCTCGCGTCGACGGTGTAAACACTCGTATACCCGTTGTGGTAGACCGCGACCGGTTGCGTGCCCGCGAGCACTGCGGGAGTGCCGAAGGCCGAGAAGTCCTGCGTGGCCCAATTGCCGCCCATCTTCGGCAGGTACGTCTCCTGCAAGTGGCCGTTGCTCGCGTCGACCGAGTAGACGCTGGTGTAACCGTCATGCACCAGGGTCGAGCTCGCCGCGGTCCCGTCCGGGGTCTGCGCCGGCGGAGGCGGCGGCGTCGCTCCGCCGCTGGTCCACAGGTAGGTCACGGTGACGTAGCCGTTGTCGGTGAGCCCGACGTCGGAGAAGGTGCCGTCGGCCAGGTCGATGCCCGCCGGGTTGGCGATCTTCTTGCCGTAGTAGTCGTCGTATCCGTTGTTGTAGCCGTTCTGGTAGGCGGCCTGCGCCTCCGGCTCGCCCTGCGGCAGGTCGGTGAACTCGTCGCGCGGGCTGTCCCAGTAGTTGTCGTTGATGTTCCAGGGGCCCTTGTCCAGGACCGGGGCGGTGACGCACTTGGCGGGCCCGCAGACCTGCACGGAGTAGACGGTCGGGCTTTCCCAGGACACCACTCGCCCGGACGGCAGTGCGACGAAGTGGTCGTTCGGCTGGATGATGTGGCCGCTCGTGGTCTGCCCGCCGACGTCGCCCTCGTCGGTGGCGAACACCTTGAAGCTCAGCGGGGCCGAGGCCGCCGGAGTCGCGGCTGCTGCCAGCACGTCCGGCGCGGCGGTGATTGTGATTCCGGTGACGCTCGGCGCGGCGCCCTGGGTGCCGGTGTACAGCGTCACCTGGGTCTGCACGGCCTTGGCCGGGGCGGGCAGCCGGGTCGCGCCGGTGGCCGCGGCCGGAATCCACTCGCTCCACACGCCGTTCGCCGCCTGGCCGCGGACGTCGACCTCGGCGCTGGAGCCGTTCGGCTGGAGCAGGTCGGCCTTGACGGTCAGCGAGTCCGTCGCGGTGGACAGGGCGTGCACGGGGAACGTGTCCAGGGCGTAGCCGCGAGTGTCGTGCACGGTGCCGGCGTGGATGTTCCGGACGCTCAGCGCGTGCCCGGTCCAGACGGTGTTCACGTCGGTCGAGTGCGCCTGGCCCACGTTCTCCTGCCAGCTCGCCGGGGTGGCCGTGGCGGCGCCGGCCGAGCCCGCGGTCACGGTCGCCAGGCTGGTCGCGGCGAGCAGGACCGTGCCGAACGCGGCTATGGGTATTCGATATCTGCGATGGGTGCTCATGATGAAGAGTCCTTAGTTACCGGGTGGCGGTGTCAGATCGCGGACGCGGCAGGCGTCTTGTAGCCGACGGACAGGCTCTGGGTTCTCCAGTTCTGGCCGATGGCCGCCAGATAGGTCTCCTGGACCTGGTTGCTGCCGGAGTCGACCGAGTAGACGCTGGCATAGACCATGTTCTGGTTGGCGTCCGGGTGCACGAGGGCGTCGATGTCGCCGGTCGGGTTCGGGGTGCCGAAGTTGGCCGACAGGTCCTGGCTGGTCCAGGGCGCGCCGAGCTGGCTGAAGTAGCTCTCTTCGAGGTGGCCGTTGCTCGCGTTGACGGTGTAAACGCTGGTGTAGCCGCCGTGGTAGAGCGCGATCGGCGCGGTGGCCAGGCTCGCCGCCGGCGTGCCGGACTGGGGCACGAGGTTCTTGGAGTGCCAGAGGTCGCCGATCTTGTCGAGATAGGTCTCCTGGAGCTGGCCGGCGCTGTCCAGGGTGTAGACGCTGGTCCAGCCCTGGTGCACCGCCACGGTCGGGGCGACGGTCGTCGCCGGGGTGCCGTAGTCGGCGGTGAAGTCCTGCGTCGCCCACGGCTGGCCGAGTGCGGCGAAGTAGCTCTCGCGCACGTGGCCGGTACCGGCGTCAACCGTGTAGACACTGGTGTAGCCACTGTGCATGATGGCGACCGGCTTGATGTTCGCCGAGGCCGGGGCGTTGGTGGCGGTGGTGAGGTCCTTGGAGTACCAGCGGTCCCCGAGCTTGTCGAGGTAGGTCTCCTGGAGATGGCCGTTGCTCTCGTCGATCGTGTACACGCTCAGCCAGCCCTGGTGCAGGACGGTGGTCGGCGTCACGGTCGTCGTCGGGGTGCCGTAGTTCGCTGTCAGGTCCTGGGTGGCCCATTTGTCGCCGAGCTTGTCCAGGTAGGTCTCCTGGACGTGGTGGTTGCTAGCGTCGACGGTGTAAACGCTCGTATACCCGTCGTGGTAGACCGCGACCGGCTGCGTGCCCGCGAGCACTGCGGGCGTGCCGAAGTTGGCCGAGAAATCCTGCGTGGCCCAATTGCCGCCCATCTTCGGCAGGTAGGTCTCCTGGAGATGGCCGTTGCTCGCGTCGACCGAGTAGACGCTGGTGTAGCCGTCGTGCACCAGGGTCGAGCTCGCGGCGGTCTCGGCCGGGGTCTGCGCCGGCGGGGGCGGCGGCTGGGTCGGCGGCACGAGCTTGTCGTAGTGCTGCGGGTAGAAGGTGCCCGCGTTCGGGTCGTCGTACGGATAGGTGATCAGCCGGTACTGCGGACCCTTGTGGCCCGTCGGGCCGGTCTGTTCGAAGCCCCAGTAGGCGCTGTGGCTCGAGTCCGACCAGTGGTCGAACAGCACGACGTGGCCCTGGCTGCCCTGCGACGGATTGGTGAGCACGTCGCCCTGCTGGAGGTTGTCCTTGGCGACGTCGTTGAAGCCGTTGGCCCGGTACATGTCGCCCGAGACCAGGCCGCCATCGGTGGGCGAGTAGGCGCTGATGTCCAGCGCGTAGGACACGAATCCGGAGCAGTCGGCACGGTAGTGGCCGAAGCTGGTCGTGTCGGTGGCGACGGTGTAGGGCACGCCGGTGCCGCCGTTGGCGGCCTGCCACTGCTCGGCACGCGTCGCGGCCATGCAGCCGGCGATCGAGCCGTCCACGGTCGAGGTGTCAGTGCACGTAGTCGCCGAGTCCGCCGGAGTGACGGCCGCGGCCCGGGCCGCACCGCCGGCGGGCGAGGCGTACGCCGGCACCGCCGCCGCGACGAGCCCGACGGCCATCGCACCGACCGCCAGCGCCGCCCGAAGGCGGGTTTTGTGCGTGATTCTCACGAGATCTCTGGTCCTTTCATCAATGTCTGATTCCAGGTGCAAGGCGATCTTCGCCCCGTGAACCCCGCCGCCGGTCGTCGACCGGCGCCCCGTTCGGACCCGGCCATGGAGCACACTTGTTCAGTGCTGTCGAAGGCTTCCGGGCGAGGTCCCACCACCCACCCGACGACGGCCGGCTGCCGCCGCCTCACCACACCCGGTCGCCCGGGTGGATCAGAGGTCGGCCGGGGTCCTGCATAGACAGTGATTCCTTGAATGTGTGCGGTGACAGAGGCCAGATGGTTCACCATGTGGCTGGGAAGAACCGGAAGGAAGACGAACATGGACGGACCGTCCGGAACCGGACCCGGGGAAGACGCCCTGGCGGCCGTCTACGCCTGGGTGGTCGCCGAGCGGCGGCCGGCCGACGGGGACCTGCCGCGCATGGCCGCCGACCTCGGCCACAGCGAGGCGGAGTGCCGGCGGGCCGTCGCGATCCTGGAGGAGCGCCACGTCCTGATCCGGGACGGCGGCACGGTCGCCGCGGCCAGTCCCGACGTGGCCATCGCGGCCCTGGTCGGCCCGCGCGAGAGCGCGCACCGGCAGGCCGAGAGCGAACTGCTGGCCGAACGCGACCGGACCGACCGGCTGCGGGCCCGGCTGGCGGCGCTGGCCCCGGTCTACTCCACGCTCGTCCGCGAGGGCGGCTCGCCCGGCGTCGACGTCATCGAGGACATGCATGCTGTCCGGGCCCTGATCAGCGACCTGACGGCGACCTGCGAGAGCGAGATCATGGCCTGCCAGCCGGGCGGCGGCCGGCCCCCGCGCGCCCTGGCCGACGCGCTGCCCCGGGACCTGGCCCTGCTGCGCCGCGGCATCGTGCTGCGCAGCCTGTATCAGCACACTGCGCGCTTCCACGTCCCGACCCAGGACTACGCCGAAGCCGTCCTCGCCGAGGGCTCCCAGATCCGCACCGTCGCGGAGATCCCCGGCCAGATGATCATCGTGGACCAGCGGACCGCCTTCCTGCCGCACGTCCACCACGAGTTCGGCGCGATCGTCGTGCGCGAGCCCTCGATCCTGGCCTACCTGTGCGCGGCGTTCGAGCAGTCCTGGAACCTCGGCACGCCGTTCCAGACCGGCCCCTCGGCCGCGCGCATGGCCGTGACCGAGATCAAGTCCTCGATCCTGACGCTGATGGCCAACGGCCTCAAGGACGACGTCATCGCCAAGCGGATGGGCCTGTCCGTGCGGGCCTGCCGCGGCCACATCGCCGAGCTGATGGAGACCTTCGGGGCGCGCAGCCGGTTCCAGGCCGGTGTGATCGCCGCCGGGCTGGGGCTGCTGGACGCGAAAGGGGTGGACGGGACGCCTGAGACCGGCGCCGAGCTGTGATCGGCCGCGGGTACGGTGATCTCATGCGTATCTGCGTCTTCCTCTCCGCCGCCGACCTCGACGAGCGCTACACCGGCCCGGCCCGCGACTTCGCCGAGCGCCTCGGCAAGGGCGGCCACACCCTGGTCTGGGGCGGTTCGGACGTCGGTCTGATGAAGGTCCTCGCCGACGGGGTCCGCGCCAGCGGCGGCCGGCTGGTCGGGGTGTCGGTCGGCTTCCTGTCGGCCTCGGTGCGCGCCGATGCCGACGAGATGGTGGTCGCCGAGGATCTCGCCGAGCGTAAGAAGCTGCTGCTGGAGAAGGCCGACGCGGTAGTGGTGATGGTCGGCGGCACCGGGACGCTGGACGAAGCCACGGAGATCCTGGAGCTGAAGAAGCACGGCCGCACCACCAAGCCGATCGTGCTGCTCAACACCGCCGGTTTCTACGACGGCCTCAAGCAGCAGTTCCGCCGCATGGAGGACGAGGGCTTCCTGCCGCTGCCGCTCGCCGATCTCGTGCACTTCTCCGACGAGCCGGCCGAGGCGCTGGCGTATCTGGACTCTGCGACGCCGGAATAATGCCCTGAGGGCATTCCCGAAAGAGTGAGAACGCGTCGCCTTTCGCGGATATGTCGGTGATGCTTCTTCCCTCGAATTTTCGCCACTTTCGCCAGGTGCTCCGCCGCTGGTCATGGTCATGGCGCATTGCTACGTTGCGCCTCGATGACCCCTTTGGCGAGCCCTGTCTCGATATTGTGTGCACTACTCGGCACCCTGCCGGTGTCGGCCCTGTTCTCCGACGCGGACTGCCATCCCCCGCGCCTGGAGATATCGGTCACGGTGAACGGACGCCCCGCGTCCCCCGATCCGCTGATCAGGAACGGGAACCAGGTCCGTGTCGTCTACCGGCTGACCAACGCCGGCGACCGGGACGTCGAGAACGTCCACCTGGCCGCCGCGCTCGGCGAGACGATCGTCTGTCCCACGGGCGGTGCCGACGTCCCGGAACTGGAAGAGCACGACAGCGTCGTCTGCGTCGCGACGGTCAGCGCGACCGCCGGGGCGCACGACGGAACGGTCACGGCGACCGGGCACTACGGGCGCCGCTGGCCCTTCGACGAAGGCGACCGCGGCAGTAGCGGCCACGTCGTCAGCACCGACGACCTCGGCGGAGACTGGGACGGCGGGGACTGGGACCGCTCGGTGTCGGTCTCCGCGCCGGTGGGCTACCGCGGCGTCGGCGGCCTGATCACCGCGACCGACTCGGTCTCGGTGACGCCGACCGCGACCGGCGGCCGGGCGACCTTCGCCTACACCGTCACCAACACCGGCAACCTGCCGGTCTACGACTTCTCGCTGTCCGATCCGCTGGTCCCGGCAGGCGGGATCACGTGCACCGGAACCGCTTCAGGGCTGTCTCCCGGTGCGGTCGCTCATTGCGGCGCCGTCGTGGATCTGACTCCCGGTCCGCATCGCAGCACCCTGTCGGTCTCCGCGAGCGACCGCACCTCGACCGCGGGCTCGGACGGCGGCACCGTCCCGCCGCCGACGCTTTCGGCCTCCGCGGCGTCCGGCTTCACCGTGGTCGCGCTGCCGCCCCCGCCACCCCCTCCGACGCCGACGCCGACTCCGACACCCACGCCGACCCCGGTCCCGCCGCCGTCGACGCCGCCCCCTCCGCCCCCGACACCTACGCCCACGCCGACCCCGACCCCGACGCCCAAGCCCACCCCGACGCCCACTCCGATCAAGACCGTGCCCCGCACGCCGCCTCCGTCTCCGCGTGCTGCCCCGCCCACACCGTCCCCGTCGCACACGGCCATCCCGGCCCAGCCCGTTGTGGCGCACCCCCCGCGCCCGGGAGTCAAGACCTCTCTGTTCCTCCTCGTCATGATGATGCCGGCAGCCGGCGCCGCCGCGGTGCTCGCGGCGCGCCGGAAATAGACCCGCGGGAGCGGCGAATGTCCAATGTGATCAGTGGTCTGATCGTCGTGGCCGTGGCCGGCCTCATCGGCGGGCTCGGCCTTTTGGTGCGCGTCAAGGTGTTCCCGGGGAAGGAGGACGAGGAGCGCGAGGACGTCGCGGGCTACGTGACGATGATGGTCGGCGTGATGTTCGCGCTGATCCTGGCCCTGGCCCTGGTCTCGGTGTGGGAGGACAAGGACAGCGCCGAGGGCCACGTGGCGACCGAGGCGAGCAGCCTGAACGAGACCTACCTGCTGGGTGCCTCGATGCTGCCCGCCGACCAGGAGAAGATCCAGGCGGCGGCCACGGCCTACGCCGACTACGTCGTCCACACCGAATGGCCGGCCATGCGCTCCGGCAAGGAGGTCGGCGACAACGGCTGGCAGCTGCTGGCGACCCTGCGCACCTCGTTCCTGAACGCCGACGTCGCGACCCCGGCTCGCCAAGCCGTGCTCTCCGACGCCACGACACAAATCAGCAACCTGGCCGACGCACGCCGCGGACGGCTGGACGACGCCGAGAAACGCATGCCGTCGGTGCTCTGGGTCGGCCTGATCCTCGGCGGTCTGCTGACCGTCGCACTCACCTTCATCTACGGGATCGAACAACGCTTCACCCACATCGGCATGGTGATGGGCCTGGCCGCTTTGATCGGCTTCATGCTGATCCTGATCTACAACCTGGACAACCCCTTCAACAACGGTGTCGGAGCCGATACCGGACCGTTCACCAGGTACTTCTCATGACCCACTCCTTTATCAGGCATCGATGACGATCAGGGGCGGTGACGGAACCAGGTCAACTGTCCCAGTCAATCGTTCGGAAACTCTTCCGCAACGTGTTACTCGGTAGTAGCGTGCGCCGCGCCACACATCCCGGAAGGAGACCGAGCATGCACATCCGTGCCCGAACGATGGCCGCGGCGGTGACCGCGCTGGTAGTGGGCGGAGCCCTCGCGGTTCCGGCGGTGACTGCTTCGGCGGCCTCCGCGGGAGCCGTGAGGGCCAAGGCGGCGACCGTCTCCGCCTCCGGCGCCGCCGACTACTGTCTCGGCCAGTGCAACGACATCCTGCCGCCCGGCGAGAACGGCAGCGCCACGACCGCGCAGATCCTGTGGTTCAAGGCCACCGGCAACCGGCCGGCGAACACCGACGACCAGCTCGGCAAGTACGCCAGCCTGGTCGACGGCTACACCGGGCTGACCAACAGCACGCTGGGCAACTTCTTCAACGACTCCTCCTTCGGCGTCCCGGCCAACCAGGTCAGCAGCACCCTGAACCCCGGCGGCCGCAGCGACGTCACCATCACCCGCGACCAGCAGGACATCCCGCACATCTACGGCACCACCCGCTCCGGCGCCGAATACGGGGCCGGATACGCCGCGGGCCAGGACCGGCTGTGGATGATGGACGTCTTCCGGCACGTCGGCCGCGGCGAGCTGAGCGGCTTCGCCGGCGGCGCGGCCGGGAACCGGCAGCTGGAGCAGAACTTCTTCCTCAATGGCGCCTACACCGAGCCCGACCTGCAGGCCCAGGTCGACCGCGTGAAGAACAGCGGTCCGCGCGGCGCGCAGGCCTACCAGGACATGACCGACTACCTGGCCGGCCTGAACCAGTACATCGCCGATGTGAAAGCCGGCGACGACTTCCCGGGCGAGTACGACCTCACCGGCAACGCCAACATCTTCACCGGCGACGGCATCCAGAACTTCCAGCCCACCGACCTGGTGGCGATCGGCACCGTCATCGGCGCGCTGTTCGGCGCCGGCGGCGGCAACCAGGTCGCCTCCGCGCTGGTCAAGGAGGCCGCCGAGGCCAAGTACGGGGTGGCGCAGGGCGACGCGGTCTGGAACTCCTTCCGCGAGGAGAACGACCCCGAGGCCAACCTGACGCTGCACAACGGCCAGTCGTTCCCGTTCAACGGGACCCCGGCGAACCCCTCCGGCGTGGCGATGCCCGACCCGGGCTCGGTGACGCCGCAGCAGATCGTCTTCGACCCCACCGGCTCGGCCGCGTCCAGCACGACCGCCGCGACGACCGCCACCGGCGCGGCCGCGGCGAAGTCGGCGACGTCCAAGGCCAACCTCAAGGCCGACCCGGCGCTGGGCAAGCAGACGAACTCGATGGGGAACGGCGTGCTGCCGGCCGGTCTGTTCCAGACCAAGCGCGGCATGTCCAACGCCCTGGTCGTCTCGGGTCAGTACACTGACACCGGCAACCCGGTCGCCGTGTTCGGCCCGCAGACCGGCTACTTCGCCCCGCAGCTGCTCATGCTGGAGGAGATTCAGGCCCCTGGCATCAGCGCCCGCGGCGCCGCCTTCGCCGGCCTGAACTTCTACGTCGAACTCGGCCGCGGCGCCGACTACTCCTGGAGCGCCACCTCGGCCGGCCAGGACATCATCGACACCTTCGCCGTGACGCTGTGCAACACCGACGGCACGCCGGCCACCAAGGACTCCACCGCCTACCTGTACAACGGCGTCTGCACGCCGATGCAGCAGATCGAGCGGGACGACTCCTGGAGCCCGACCATCGCCGACAGCACGCCGGCGGGTTCGTACAAACTCATCGCGTTCCGGACCAACTTCGGCATCGTGCAGGCGCGCGCCACGGTCGGCGGTAAACCCGTCGCGTACACCTCGCTGCGCTCGACGTACCAACACGAGGTCGACACCATCGTCGGCTTCCAGATGTTCAACGATCCGAGCGTGGTGACCGACCCGGCCGGCTTCCAGCAGGCGGCCTCGAACATCACCTACACGTTCAACTGGTTCTACGTCGACTCCCAGCACACGGCGTACTACAACTCGGGCCTGAACCCGACGCGGCCGGCCAACGACGACCCGAACCTGCCGATCGCCGCGGACGCCGCGCACCAGTGGCTGAACTGGGATCCGAGTACGAACACGGTCTCCAACACGCCGTTCGCGTCGCATCCGAACTCCATCGACCAGAACTACTACGAGTCGTGGAACAACAAGATCGCGCTGAACTACACCACCTCCGGCTTCGGCGACGGCTCGATCTACCGCAGCAACCTGCTCGACGAGCGCATCCAGGGCCTGATCAACTCCGGCACCAAGGTCACCCGGGCCTCGCTGGCCCAGGCGATGGAGGACGCGGCCCTCACCGACCTGCGCGGTGAGAAGCTGCTGCCGGAGATCCTGCAGGTCATCGGCACGCCGACGGATCCGACACAGGCCAGTGCCGTGGCCGAGCTGAAGACCTGGCTCACTGACGGCGCCAAGCGCAAGGAGACCTCGGCCGGCAGCAAGACCTACGCCGACTCCGACGCCATCCGCATCATGGACGCCTGGTGGCCGCTGCTGGTGCAGGCCGAGTTCCAGCCCGGCATGGGCGCCGACCTGTACTCGGCGATGACCGGCGTGCTCCCGGTCGACGACTCGCCGTACGGCGGCTCCGAGGCCGGCGTGTCGCACAAGGGCTCGTCGTTCCAGTCCGGCTGGTACTCCTACGTCGACAAGGACCTGCGCTCGGTCCTCGGACAGTCGGTCCAGGGCCCGCTGGCGCAGAGCTACTGCGGCGGCGGCAACCTGACGCAGTGCCGCACGGCCCTGCTGTCCGCGCTGTCCACGGCGATCGCCACCCCGGCGAGCTCCGTCTACCCGGCCGACTCCGTGTGCTCCGCCGGCGACCAGTGGTGCGCCGACTCCATCCAGCAGCACCCGCTGGGCGGCATCACCGACAACCAGAGCAACTGGCAGAACCGCCCGACGTTCCAGCAGGTCGTGCAGTACCCGGCGCACCGTGGTTCGAACGTCGCCGACCTGGCGACGACGAGCACCGCGACCGCCTCCAGCAGCCAGTCGGGGTATCCGGCGAGCAACGCGATCACCGGCAACGGCGCCAACCGCTGGGCCAGCAACTGGGACGACAACGAGTGGCTGCAGGTGGACCTCGGCTCGGTCCGCCAGGTCGGACGCGTGATGCTCAACTGGGAGGCCGCGTACGGCAAGGCGTACAACATCGAGGTCTCCACCGACGGCAAGAACTGGCAGACCGTCTACTCCACGACCACCGGCCACGGCGGCCAGGAAGTCGACCGGTTCCCGGCCACCACCGCGCGCTATGTACGGATGCAGGGCGTCCAACGCGGCACCGGTTGGGGTTACTCTCTGTACCAGTTCCAGGTCTACGCCCTGTAACCACCAGGACCAGCACCACTGAAACCCCACCTGGCCTCGCCCGGACCGCCTCGCGGTCCGGGCGAGGCCGGTCGGGGCCCGAGCACATAGGGATGGATCACCGCATGCCGCGAATAGCCGTCGACGAACGCCGTGAACTCCTCGTCGAGGCGGCGATCCGGGTGATGGTGCGCGACGGCGTGGCCAAGGCCACCACGCGGTCGATCGTCGCGGAGGCCGGCATGGCGCTGGCCACGTTCCACTACAGCTTCCGCTCCAAGCAGGAACTCCTGGAGAACGTCATCGAGACCATCACCGCGCACACCCTCGACCTCGCGGTCGAGGTCCTCGTCGGCGACGGCAGCGCCGAGGACAAGGTGCGCTCGGCGCTGGAGACGTACTGGAGCCACGTGGTCGCCAACCCGGGGGAGCACCGGGTCACTTACGAACTGACGCAGTACGCGCTCCGCCATCCCGGGCTCGCGACGATCGCGAAGCGGCAGTACGAGGCGTACATCGCGGCGGCCTCGACGCTGATCGAGTCGCTGGACGTGGGGTGGAAGGCGCCGACGCCGGTCATCGCGCGCTACCTGATCTCGGTCATGGACGGGATGACGCTGCTGTGGCTGAACGAGGGCGACGATGCTTCGTGCCGGGCAGCGCTGGATCTGGCGGGGGACCACCTGGTGAGTCTGATCGACACAGGGGTCTGACAGACTCTCGTACCGTCGCGGCAGACCCGATGGCTTGTCAGGCGTTCAGCGGGCCCAGATCGCAAAGGTGTATCCCCGCGCCTTCAGGGTCTTGAGGATCCCGCCGAGCGCCGCGACGGTCTGGCTGCGGTCCCCGCCGCCGTCGTGCATCAGCACCACCGACCCCGGCCGGACCTGGCTGAGCACCCGGTTCCGGATCGCGGCGGTGCCGGGGCGCGACCAGTCGCGCGGGTCGACCGTCCACAGCGCGATCTTCTTGCCCAGTGCCGACGCCCGCGACCGCACGCCGGCGTTCACCGCGCCGTACGGCGGCCGCAGGCAGCAGGGGCGGTAGCCGGTGTGCGCGCGGATCTGCCGGTCGGTGGCGCTCACCTGGTAGGCGAACTGCGAGGCCGACAGCTTCCGCAGGTCGGGGTGGGACCAGGTGTGGTTCTGCACGCTGTTGCCCTGCCGGTAGACCTGCGAGGTCGCCGCCGGGTGCGCGGCCACGTTCTGGCCCACCTCGAAGAACGTGGCGTGCACCCCGTACTGCGCCAGGATCCTGAGGACCTGCGGCGTGTAGAGGCTGGGCCCGTCGTCGAACGTGATGTAGACGACCTTGCCCGCCGCGGCGGCGGGCGCCGCCGAGAGCGTGACGCCGACCAGGGCGAGGACGGTCGCGACGGCGAGGGCTCTGAGCTTGCGAGAAAGTCCTTTGATCACTTCCAGCGGATTCCCGGGGACGGTGGATGAATGCCTGATGGACGGATAATTCCCCCATAAGGCCCTGTAGTGCTCCGTGCTGAGTCGCCGGCGTGCCGCCGCTACGAGCGCTCGCCGAGCGCCTGCCGCGCGACCAGCGACGCGTGCAGTTCGCCCAGGTCCTCGGTGCGGTGTGCCGACAACCCCGTCAGCTCACTGATACGGCGCAGCCGGTAGTCGACGGTGTTGGGGTGGACATGCAGCGCGACGGCCGTCGTCCGGCGGTCGCGGTCCAGGTTCAGGTACGTCTGCAAGGTCGCCAGCAACTCCGGCTTGCCCGCCAGCGGCTCCAGCCGCGCCGCGAGCGCCGGCAGCGCCGCCGACGGCCGGCTGAGCTGGTAGTCCAGCAGCACGTCCGCAAGCCGGTACAACCCCGGCGGACGCTTCGTCGCCCGCGCCAGATCGACGATCTCGGCCGTGTGCGCGACCGCGGTCGGCACCTCCGCGACGTCGGCGACCGCGACCGCCGCCGTCAACGGAGCCCCGGCGACGTCGGCCGCGTCGGTGATCAGGGTTCGTAGTTCGTCGTGGTTCAGGACGGCCGCGTCGTCGTCGAGCGGCATCAGGACCGTGCCACGATCCGACCGGAACGCGGTCAGGCAAGGCTGCTGCGCGAACGCGTCCAACGCCTCCCGTACGCGCCGGATCTTTCGACGCGCCGCTACCCCGGGAGCGGCCGCGTCCTCGTCGGGATGGCGTTCGAGATGCAGCGTCAACACGGCATAGCGCGGTGCCGCTTGCGCGGTCCCGTCCGGCTCCGTCCCGGAAAGTAACGCCGCCATTAATGCGTGCCGGCCGCTGTGTTCCTCGCTGTCGATCGCGCGCCGCGCGGCCAGGTAGCTTTCCGTGACCGAGCACAGGATCCGGCGCTGGATGTCCAGCAGCATCTCCAGCAGCTCGCGCAGGTCGGTGTGATCCGCGGGTGTGGCACCGGCTGACACCTGCGACCACACCATGGAGATGCCGAGCTGGTACGCCGCCAGGATCGCGTCCAGCGGCACGCCTTCCTCGGCGCGGCGCTGGGCCGACCGGCGCTGAGCGGCCAGCTCGGTCTCGTCCGGGACGCGCCGCGCCTCGACCGCGTCGGCGAACATCCGCACCGACTGCTGCACGATCTCGGCGATGTCCCCGGCGACTTCCTCGCTCGGCAGCGTCGCGTAGACCGGCAGCTCGTCGAGCAGGCGGGCCAGGACGCGGCGCGACAGGTCCGGCGCCATGGCGCGCAGGTCGGCGGCGACCGGCCGGCCTCCGATGCGCAGCGCGTCGGGCGGTCCCGCAGCCGTCAGCCGCCGTTCATCCGCACCGCCTTGACGCGCGTCCGGATCCTCAACGCCTTTGTGACGCGTCACAGAATCCCTCGCTGAAGTCTGGGTCACCGTCCAGTTAATCAGTGCCCGAAGAGTCTGCATGATGACAGACGACAGCGTCCAACCCCCCAGCGTGCAGAAGCCCGGAGGACTACCTACCGTGAAAGCGTCTCGCACCGTCAAGGCCGCCGCAGGGCTCTGCGCTCTGCTCGGCGCGGTCTTCGCCACCGCCGCCACCTCGGGCACGGCCCAGGCCGGCGCGATCCCGCAGGTCTACGTCGCACTCGGCGACTCGATGGCCTCCGGGCCGCTGATCCCGAACCCGACCGGCGAGCTCGCCTGCGCCCGCTCCACCCACAACTACGCGCACGACATGGCCGCCGCGCTCGGCATCCCGGTCCTGCGCGACGTGACGTGCAGCGGCGCCAGCACGTTCCACATGACGAACCCGCAGCCGCTGTCGATCGCCGGGGTGTCCGCCGGCACCGCGCCGCCCCAGTTCGACGCCCTGACCCCGGACACCACCCTGGTGACGCTCACCATCGGCGGCAACGACGTCGGCCTGGTCGGCGTCGCGCAGAACTGCGAGCAGCTGAACCCCTTCGCCGCACCCTGCGAGGGCAAGTACGTGGTCAACGGCGTCGACTCAGTGGCCGCGCGCACGGACGCCTTCGCCCCGAAGCTGGCCGCCGTCCTGGCCGGCATCCACCAGCGCTCCCCGCAGGCCCGCGTCCTGGTCACCGGATACGGGCTCTACATCAAGGCCGGCGGCTGCTGGCCGGTCGAACCGCTGCTCGGCTCGGACGCCACCTGGCTGCAGAGCGAGGTCGACTACCTGAACAGCACCATCGCCACGACCGCCGCCGCCAACGGCGCGACCTACGTCGACGTGCGCACGCCGAGCGCCGGGCACGACTCGTGCCAGGGCGAGGGCTCGCGCTGGGTCGAGGGCTTCGTGCCGCTGTCGCTGGCCGCGCCGCTGCACCCGAACCAGTCCGGCGAGGCGGCTTACGCGCGCATCATCGGCGCCGTGGTCGCGAACGGCTAGCCAGGATCATGCGTGCACGTTCTTTGCTGAGGTCGGCGGCGGGCCTGGCGCTCGCCGCCGCTCTTGTCGCCGGTCTCACCTCGCCGGCGGACGCTGACGACGCGCAGGTACCACCGCCCTCGGCACCCTCGCCGGCCCACACCGGCTGCGACCCGATCGCCGGCCCCGCCTGCCTCCTGCCGTTCCCCGACGACTGGTACACCCGCCCCGACCCCTCCACCCCGACCGGCCGGCGCATCGATTTCTCCGCCTCCGACCTGCCGGCCAGCGCTCTTGCAGGCTCCGCCGACCCGACCGCCTGGAACCGCCTCGACGGCTTCTCTCCGGGCTCGGCGCTGGTCCTCACCGTCCCCGGCCTCGATCCGGCCGCCAGCGGCCTCGCGCCGGTCACCGACATCGGCCGCTCCCTCGCCCCGGACGCGCCGATCGTCATCCTCGACGCGACCACCGGCGCCCGCTGGCCCTACTGGGCCGAGCTCGACGCCAACGACCTGCAGCACCGCGCCCTGCTCGTGCACCCCGCGCGCGACTTCCTCGACGGCCACCACTACGTCGTCGGTATCAGGAACCTGCGAACCGCGACCGGCGCCCCGATCCCGGCACCCGCGCCGTTCGCACGCATCCTCGGCCATCTGCCGCGCCGCGATCCGCTGCGCGAGCGCCAGCGCGAACTCCAACCGGCGCTCAAAGCGTTGCGCGGTAACGGCATCCGCACCTCAGACCTCTACCTCGCCTGGGACTTCACCGTCGCCAGCACCGTGAGCCTGACCGGCGACCTGACCTCGATCCGCGACGACGCCTTCGCCCGCCTCGGCTCGGCCGCGCCGGCGTTCACCGTCACGTCCGTGACCGACCCGACCCCGGCTCAGGACCCGAACATAGCCCGCGTCGTCGAAGGCACGATCCAGCTCCCGAGCTACCTGTCCCAGCCCGGCGGCCCGACCGGCTCGGTCTTCCACCGCGCACCCGACGGCCGTCCCGCGCAACTCCCCGGCAACACCCAGACCGCCGACTTCCGCTGCGAGATCCCCCGCGCGGCGTTCACGAAGCCGTCGCAAGCCGCGCTCTACGGCCACGGCCTGCTCGGCAGCCGCGACGAGGTCGGCGCCGCCAACGTCCGGGCCATGGCCGGCGAGCACGACTTCACCTTCTGCGCGACGGACTGGATCGGTATGGCGGCGGGGGATCAGAACACTGTCGTGTCCGCGCTGGCGAACCTCAGCGCGTTCCCCGAAGTCACCGAGCGCACGCAGCAAGGTGTGCTGAACGCCCTGTTCCTCGGCCGCGACCTCGCCGGCCCCGACCCGGCCCCCGACGCCGCCCCCGGCCCCGCCCCCGACCCGGCCGCCGACGGCTTCGCCACCTCCCCGGCCTTCCAGACCCCCGACGGCCGCCCCCTCCTCGACCCCCACGCTGGCGTCGTCTACGACGGCAACAGCCAGGGCGGTATCCTCGGCGGCGTCCTCGTCGCGGTCTCGCCGGACGTGAAGCGCGGCGTCCTCGGCGTCACCGCGATGAACTACAGCCTCCTGCTGAACCGCTCCGTCGACTTCACCGCCCTGCAACCGGCGCTCGACGCGGGCTACCCCGACAAACTCCAGCAGCAAGTGGTCTTCCAGCTGATGCAACTGCTCTGGGACCACGCCGAGACCGACGGCTACGCCCAACACCTCACCGACCACCACCAGGTCCTCATGGACGTCGCGTTCGGCGACCACCAGGTGGCGAACGTCGCGGCCGACGTCGAGGCCCGCACCATCGGCGCCCGCCTGCACGTCCCGGCAGCAGCGCCCGGCCGGTCGCCCGACACCGTCCCGTACTGGGGCATCAGCCCGATCCGCCGCCCCGGTTATCAGGGCTCGGCGATGGTGGTCTGGGACAGCGGCACGCCCCCGGCGCCGCCGACGAACACCGCGCCGACCGGCCCCCAATACGGCCACGATCCGCACGAGGATCCCCGAAACTCGCCGGCGGTACGGCTGCAGAAAGCCGTGTTCCTCACCACCGGTGTGGTCATCGACGTCTGCGGCGGTGCGCCGTGCACCGAGCCGCCGGCGTCGTGACAGCTGTTGGACACCCTCTCTGTCCCCTGAGAAAGGACACCTGCCTCATGAAGCACCGTTCGTGGTCGTGGCGCGCCGCCGTGATCGCCGCGCTGCTCGCCCTGTTCCCCCTGGCCTCCGCCTCGGCATCGGGCTGGACCCGGCTGCCGGGCTACCAGACCTGGACGCTGGTGACCGCGCTGGAGCGCGGCCAGGGCGTCTCGACCGACGGCACCTACTACTACTTCTCCGGCACGTACTCCCTGGACAAGGCCACCGTCAACGGCATCAACGACGTCACGTCCAACGCGACGGCCATCCCCTCCCAGCTCTCCTCGCAGTACGGCTCCAACCACATCGGCGACAACGACTACTACGGCGGCTACGTCATCACCGGCATCGAGGACGGCAGCGCCTACCAGCACCCGCTGCTGGCGCTGTTCAACGCCTCGAACCTGAGCTACACCGGCCGGTACGTGCAGCTGCCGCTGAACCTGATGCCCGGCGGCGTCCCGTGGGTGGCCGTCGACGCCGCGGCCGGCCTGGTCTACACCGCGCCGTGGAACCAGAGCACCGCCGACGGCAGCGACCACCTGGTCGTCTACAGCCTCCACGACCTGCTCACCCTCCCGGCCGGCGCGGCCCTGCCAGTCCTGCGCACCGTGAAACTGTCGCAGCCGCTGAGCCGCATCCAGGGCGCAAAGGTGTGGCGCGGCCAGCTCTGGGCCTCGGCCGACATCGCGGGCAACAAGTCGGTCTGGACGATCGACCCCACCACCGGCGCCACCACCGAGCAGTTCACCCAGGACGTCCAGCCCAACGACGAAGTCGAGGGCCTGGTGGCCCTGGACCTCGGGCCCTCCGGCGGCCAGCTGCACATCCTGAACGTCGGCTCCGGCTGGAAGTCCATCTTCCTGTACTTCCAGCATTACGCCCTGAACTAGCTTCGATACCGATCGCATAAGACCGCGGCGGCGGAGGTTCCCCAGCCTCCGCCGCCGTGTCAGCCTTCGTACAGAGGGTGCGGAATCGGTCTTATGGGGGCAGATCATGTCTGCGTTCGGGCGGTGGGTTCAGGCGGTCGCGGCGGTTGTCGGGGCGGGGCTGGCGGTTGCTGTCGGGGGGTGCGACGGGGCCGGTTCGCCAGGTCAAGTCCCACCGATTCACGTCGATCACCCCGCCACCGTGACCTTCTCTCCCACGCCGCCTCCGAGAGAATCGGTCTCCTTCGCGTTCATGACGTCCGGAACGACGTCGGAAACACAGAGCCAGGAGCTGGCGGTCATCAGGCGGCGGATCGCGTTCGAGCAGCTGAAGAACGCCACGGCCAGCCTCAGTCCGGACGGTCACGACGTCGTCCTGCAGGGCCTGACCGTGAACACCCAGCAACTGGTGCTGCTGGCGGATACCGGAGTCCTCGGACTGCGGCCGGTGCTGGCCATGACTTCCGCCCCGCGGCCCGGCGGACCCGCGCCGCAGGGCATGTCGGCGGACCTCTGGCACTGGTACGAGACGCTGGACTGCTCCGAGCTGCTGGTCGAGCAGCCGAGCGAGCAGATCGCCGCCTGCCAGTGGGACGATTCGCGGGAGTACGCGCTGGACGCCAGCGTGCTGGACCGGACTTCTGTCGCCTCGGCAGGCGCGTCCGTCAGTCCGCAGGGCACTGATCAGCTGGACATCCAGCTCACCAGC
Organism: Catenulispora sp. EB89; assembly: GCF_041261445.1. Lineage (NCBI taxonomy): Bacteria > Bacillati > Actinomycetota > Actinomycetes > Catenulisporales > Catenulisporaceae > Catenulispora > Catenulispora sp. EB89. The sequence continues at coordinate 10,262 of NZ_JBGCCU010000033.1, read as the reverse complement.
GAGGGCGCGGCCCGGCTCAGGACGCTGACGATCACGCTGGCCGGCTCCGGGCGGCAGGTCGCGGTCACCGTGGACGGATTCGTCTGTGCGGCGCTGGTGATCAAGCAGCCCATCGCCGACGGCCGTCTGCAGATCACCGGCGACTTCGGCACCGGTATGACGCAGAGTCTGGCCGCGATGCTCGACAGTGGCCCGCTCCCGGCGCCGCTGGCCTCTGCCCGCGGCCCCGAATCAATCCACTGACGGTCGGCCACGGCAGCATTGGGCCTCCGGCCCGTGCGGTACCCGTTGGCCTGTGCCGCGTGCTGCGGTTGACTCGAACCATGACCGAATCAGAGATCTGGTTTCAGGACCCGTACGCCGCCTTCGCCCAGGGCCGCCAGAGCGCGGGCCCGGCTTTCGTCCCGGCGGTCGGCGCGTGGGTGGTGGCCCGGCACGACGACGTGCTGGAGGTGCTGCGGCGCGCCGACGAGTTCTCCTCGGCCAACACCCTGCCGCGCGACGAGATGCTGCCGCCGGCGGCGCGGGCCGAGCTGGCCGACAGCATCGGCGGCCGGCCGGTCGTGGTGAACTCCGACGGCGCCGCGCACCGGCGCTACCGTGCGCCGTTGCTCGCGGGGCTCACGCCGGCGCGGGTGCAGCAGGTGGTGCCGTTCATCGAGGAGCGGGCGACGGAGCTGGTCGACGGCTTCGCCGGGGACGGCCATGTCGAGTTCGTCAGCCGCTACACGTCCGTCCTGGCCAGCGAGACGATCGGCCGGCTGATCGGGCTGGAGCCGGAGGAGGTCGCGCAGGCGGTGCACGGCACCACGCAGGCGCTGGTCATGTACTTCTTCCCGGTCGGCGACGGGCAGAAGGCCGAGGCCGCGCGGAAGTTCGCCGAGATGCGGGCGATGATCGACGCGCACGTCCGGCGGCGGCACGCCGAGCCGCGCGATGACTTGTCCAGCACGCTGCTCGCGGCTCTGGCGCCCGGAAACGGCGCCGAGCTCACCCTCGACCAGCGCCACGAAGTCGCCTCGAACGTCCTGAACCTGTTCATCGCCGGCTTCATCACCGCCACCCCGCTGCTCGGCACGATGGTTCTCAATCTGCTGCGACACCGCGAGCAGTGGGAGCTGCTGTGTGCGAAGCCTGAGTTGATCCCCGCCGCCGTCGAGGAGGCCACGCGCTACGACACCTCCATGCAGAGCGTCCGCCGCATCACCACCGCCCCGGTGACGCTGGCCGGCGTCGAGATCCCGGCCGGCGCGACGCTGCTGGTGGCGCTCGCCTCCGCGAACCGCGACGCGGGGATCCACGACCAGCCCGACACCTTCGACATCACCCGTCCGACCGCTGCCACCGCCGCCAAGCACCTGTCGTTCGGCCACGGCCCGCACGCGTGCGTCGGCGCGCAGCTGTTCCGCGAGGAAGCGCGCGCGACGCTGCGGGTCCTCACCGAGCGCCTGCCGAACCTGCGACTCGCGCCGCAGGAGACCGGGACGATGGGCCGCAGCGTCGTGCCGCGTGACGGCTCGCTCCAGGAGCTGAACCTGGTGTGGTAGCCGCGAAACCCGGTGTGGCGGCTCCCAGCGGCTACAGCCCGAGCGACTTGGCGACCACCGACTTCATGACCTCGCTCGTGCCGCCGTAGATCCGGTACACGCGGTTGTCGGCGTACAGCTTCGCGATGGGGAACTCCAGCATGTAGCCGTATCCGCCGTGCAGCTGTAGGCACTTGTCGATGACCCGGCTCGCCATCTCCGTCGTGAACAGCTTCACCCCGGCGGCGTCGGCGACCGTCAGCTCCCCGGCCTCGTACAGGTCCATGGCGCGGTCGATCATCGCCTGCCCGGCGGTCACTTCGGCGGTGCACTCGGCGAGCACGAACTTCGTGTTCTGGAACGAGGCCACCGGCGTGCCGAACACCTCGCGCTCCTTGGTGTACGCGAGCGCGAACTGGATCGCGGCGTCGGCGGCGGCGACCGCGGACACCGCGATGCCCAGCCGCTCGGGGACCAGGTTGTGCGTGAGGTAGGAGAACGCCTTGCCCTCCTCGCCGAGCAGGTCCTCCACCGGCACCTTCACGTCGGTGAAGGACAGCTCGGCGGTGTCGGAGGTGCGCAGGCCGATCTTCTCCAGCTTGCGGCCGACCGCGTAGCCCGGGGACTTGGTGTCCACGACCAGGATCGACAGGCCGGCGCGGCGGTTGTCCGGGTCGTACGGCGAGGTGCGCGCCACCACCAGGACGCGGTCGGCCAGCACGCCGCCGGTGATGAAGGTCTTGGCGCCGTTGAGCACGTAGTGCGTGCCGTCCTCCGACAGCTTCGCCGTGGTCTTGATGCCCGCCAGGTCGCTGCCGGTGCCCGGCTCGGTCATCGCGATCGCGGTCATCATCGCGCCGGAGACGAAGTCCGGCAGCCAGCGCTGCTTCTGCTCGTCGTTCGCGAACTCCAGCAGATACGGGAGCACCAGCCCGGTGTGCACCGACGAGCCGCCGAAGCTCACCCCGGCGCGCATCAGCTCCTCGGTGGTGACGGCCTGGTACTTGAAGCCGTTGGCCTCGCCGGCGCCGCCGTACTCCTCGGGCACCTCGATGCCGAACAGGCCGAGCTCGCCGAGCTTGTAGTAGAACTCGCGCGGGGCGTGCCCCTGCTTCTCCCACTCGGGATAGACCGGGACCACCTCCTCGGCGATGAAGTCCCTGATCATCTGGCGGAAGGCCTCGTGGTCTTCGGTGTAGACGGAACGGCGCACAGTGCGTGTCTCCTCATCGGTCGCGCTCGACGGCTGCCTTCAGCTTCGCGGTCGCGGTGCCTCGCGGCTAGTCGGAGGATGCGGTTGCCCGCTAATACTCGTCGACGTATATTTGTAGACGAGTAATCGGCGGATCTCGGGGATGCCGCCGGCAGTGTCGGAACCGGGAGGTGGCCGTGGCCGCGAAACGCAAGGTCGACAACCTGCTCGCGCTCGCGGTGCTGGCCACCGTCGTCCAGCGGTCGATGCACCGGTACGAGATCGCCTCGCTGATCCGGGCGCACGGCAAGGACCAGCAGATGGACGTCAAGTGGGGGTCGCTCTACACCGTCGTCCAGAACCTGGCCAAGCACGGGTTCCTGGAGGTCGTCGGCACCAGCCGGCAGGGCGCGCGGCCGGAGCGGACCGTGTACCGGATCACCGACGCCGGACGCGCCGAACTAGCCGACTGGACCCGCGAGCTGATCAGCACGCCCGAGCCCGAGCACACGCGGTTCGCCGCCGGGCTGTCGGTGCAGATGATCCTGCCGCCGGCCGAGGTGATCGAGCTGCTGCGGACGCGGCTGGCGGCGTTGGAGGAGGGGATCGGCGCGCGAAAGGCCGCGCTGGACAGGACGCTGCAGACGGTGCCGCGGCTGTTCCTCGTCGAGGACGAGTACGCGCTGGCGATGGTCGAGGCCGAGGCGGCGTGGGTGCGCGGGCTGCTGGCGGAGCTGAGCTCGGGGACGTTCCCGGGGCTCGACGGCTGGCAGGCGTTCCACGACGGGGCCGGGCTGCCGCCGGAGATGCTCGAACTCCAGGAAAGGGGTCTGGACCAGCCACAGGACTGACACCAGGCGATACGCCACACGCGATACGCCACACGCAACACGCGATATGCCCCGGCGGCGATGCGCCAACACCGCCGCCGGGACCTGCTCTCGGACCGACGTCCGCACGGGCGAACCCCGGCCACGAGGTGCCAACCCCAGTTTACGGGGGCCTCCCGGGCGTGATGTCGGAGCCGCCGCGCCTTTGCGCGCAGCGCGGCTGATCAATCACGCACCGCGGAGGGATCCCATGTCCACGTCTCAGAACACTGCATCTCAGAACGCTGCATCCCAAAACACTGCCAGTTCATCGCGCCCGACCGGCGTCCGCACCGCCATCGTCATCGGCGGCGGCATCGCCGGCCCGGTGACGGCCACCGCGCTGCGCAAGGCCGGCATCGAGGCCACCGTCTACGAGGCCTACCCCGAACTCGGCGAAGGCATCGGCGGCGGCCTGGCGCTGGCCCCGAACGGCATGGCCGCACTCGACCTCATCGGCGCCGCCGACGCGGTCCGCGCCGTGGCCACGCCGGTGACGCACACCCGGATGGCGATCGACGGCCGGCCGCACGCCCTGCCGGCCCTGGCCGGCGTCGAGCCGCTGCAGATCGTCGGCCGCGGCGACCTGCACCGCGTGCTGCGCGACCGCGCGGCGCAGGCCGGCGTGCGCTTCGAGTACGGCCGGCGCCTGACCGGCGCCGCCGAGACGGCCGACGGCGTCGAGGCCCGCTTCGCCGACGGCGGCACCGCCACCGCCGACGTGCTGATCGGCGCGGACGGCGTGCGTTCGACCGTGCGAACCCTCATCGACCCGGCCGCCCCCGGCGCCGACTACACCGGCCTGCTCGCCTTCCAGGGCTACGTGGAAGCGGCCGCCGACCTCGACACCGAACCGGGCGTCATGACCTTCGCCTTCGGCAAGCGCGCCTACTACCTGTACTGGAAGATGGCCGACGGCCGCCTGACGTGGGGCGCGAACCTGCCGTCGAAGCAGTACACGTCGCTGACCGAGGCGCGCGCCGTCCCCGCCGACCAGTGGCTGCGCCAGCTGCGCGAGACCTACCGCGACGACGCCCCGGGCCGCCTGCTCGCCGAACGCACCACCCCGGACAACCTCGACGTCACCGGCGCCATCCACATCATGCCGCCGGTCCCGCACTGGCACAGCGACCGCATGGTCCTGGTCGGCGACGCGGTCCACGCGCCCTCGAACAGCACCGGGCAAGGGGCCTCGATGGCCATCGAGAGCGCGCTCCAACTGGCACGCTGCCTGCGCGACATCCCGAACCCGGCAGCGGCGTTCGCGGCGTACGAGGCGTTGCGCCGCGAACGCGTCGAGCGCATCACGAAGCGCGGCGCCCGGACGAACCGGACGAAGACGCCGGGGCCGGTGGGGCGGAAGGCGATGCACGTGATGATGCCGCTGTTCTTCCGGATGATGAACTTCGACAAGGTGATGGGGGCCGAGCAGCGGTATCGGATCGATTGGGAGGCGCCGGTGGGGTGAGGCGCGGGCTCGGAGCGCGCGCCGGAGCTGGTGGCGGTGCCGGTGCCGCAGCAGGAGTTGGAGCTGGCGCGCGAGCCGAGGCTGGAGCGCAGGGCCGAGTCGGCGCTGGAACTGGTCCCGGGTCGGCATCGGTGCCGGCGCGGGGAGCTGGGCGACGCTCGAGCTGGCGAGCCGGGCCTGTGTCGGTGCGCGGTGCTGGTGCCGGTGCCGGTGCCGGTACCGGCGTCGGTCAGGACCCTGATTCCGCCTCAGCGATCTCCATCCCGCTGACATAAGTCCCGTCCTCCTCGACATGCCCCGCACCATCGCTCGCGGCCAGCGGGGCCAGGTCGAAGGGCCGCAGCACCCGTCGGCGCGCGATCCGCCAGCGGCCGTCGTCCTCGCGGCGGTATTCGTCCTCGTACGTGCCGCCGCCGACGACCCAGCGCCGGTCCGGCAGTTGCAGCAGCAGTACCAGGTCGCTGCGGCCGGTCGCGGTGGCGCCGGCGACCTCGACGGTGTGGTTGGCGGTGGCGTGCTGCATCACCGGGAAGGTCTCCCACTGCTCCCGCACCGCGGTGCGGATGGCGTCGATGCCGGTCAGCACGTGGTCGGGGCCCGCCTCCCACACCGCGTCGGACGTCCACACCGACTCCCAGCGCGGCAGGTCGCGGTGGTCGGCGCCGATGCAGTAGTCGTGCGCCAGGCGGTGCAGCGCCAGCTCGGATTCGACGCGGTCGAGGCGTGCGGCCAGGTCCTCCAGCGAGATCGTCATGGGCGCGATCGTAGGGGCGATCCGATCGGCCCGCGCTCGTTTGCGAGCTGGCCCGCGCCCGTCAGTCCCCTGACACCCGCGCGGTCGTCGCGAACCGCGTCCGGTACTCGCTCGGCGTCGTCCCCAGGTGCTTCGCGAACACCCGCCGCAGCGTCTCGTCGCTCCCGAGCCCGCTGGCACGCGCGGCCGTCGTCACGCTGTGCCCGGACAGCAGCAGCTGCCGCGCGCGGTCCAGGCGCACGTTCTCCAGCCAGCGGGCCGGCGTGGTGTTCAGCTCGGAGTTGAACAAGCGCGTCAGGTGCCGGGAGCTCACCGCCGCGCGGGCGGCCATCGTCGGCAGCGTGTGGTCGGCGGCCGGGTCGGCGAGGACGTCGGCGATCAGGTCGCGCAGCAGGTCCGTGTGCGGCGGCGGGGTCTGCAGCGCGGTCGAGAACTGCGACTGGCCGCCGGGGCGCTGCATGAAGACGACCAGTTCGCGGGCCACGGCCCGGGCCGCGTCGGCGCCGTGGTCCTCCTCGACCAGCGCGAGCGTCAGGTCGATGCCGGCGCTGATCCCCGCCGAGGTGACGTAGCGGCCGTCGCGGATGTGGATCGCGTCCGGCTCGACCCGCACGCGCGGATACCGGCGCGCCAGCCGCCCGGCGTGACGCCAGTGCGTCGTCGCCCGGCGCTCGTCGAGCATGCCCAGCTCGGCCAGCACGAACGCGCCGGTGCAGACCGAGGCGACGCGGTCGGCGGGCGCGGCCACCTCGGCGACCGCGTCCAGCAGCTCCCGCTCCAGCGGCTCCTCGGCGAGCCGGTCGCCGCCGGCCACGACGACGGTGTCCAGCGCGCCGGCGTCGGCGGGGGTCACGGCGCCGGACAGCGCCAGGCCGTTGGACGTCGCGACCTGCCCGCCGCGTGCCGCGACCAGCACCAGCTCGTACGGCTCGGCGACGCGGCCGGCCTGGTGCAGCACGTCCGAGGGGCCGCTCACGTCGAGCATGGTGACTCCGTCGAACACGACGATGCCCACGCGGTGCGTCGTCATGTCTGAATCTGTGGTTCATGTGGCTGGAAGGACATGGCCCCAGCCTACGTCCCCGAGCGACTGTGGAGGCACAGCAAAAGAGCCACTGATGGAGGAACCATGACCGAGACAACGAGGACCGTCGAAACCATCGCCGGCATCCAGATCCCCGACAGCACCCTCGCTCGCGAAGCGACCGACCTCGTGCGCGACGCCGCCTCGCCCCTGCTCTTCCACCACTCCCGCCGCGTCTACCTCTGGGGCGCCCTTCGCGGCCGCGAGCAAGGCCTCACCTTCGACCCCGAACTCCTCTACATCGGCGCCCTGTTCCACGACCTCGGCCTGACCTCCCGCTACCGCCGCACCGACCAGCGCTTCGAGCTCGACGGTGCCGACGAGGCGCGCCGCTTCCTGGCCGTGCACGGCATCACCGGCGACCCGGCCGACCGGGTCTGGACCGGTATCGCCCTGCACACCACCCCCGAGATCCCGCTCCACATGGCGCCGGAGATCGCGCTGGTCACCCGGGGCGTCGAGCTGGACGTCCTGGGCATCGGCTATCACGCGGTTTCCGACGAGGAGCGGGCCGCGGTGGTGGCGGCGCATCCTCGGCCTGACTTCAAGAACCAGATCCTCGCCGCCTTCACCGAAGGCATCCGCGAGCGTCCGGAGACCACGTTCGGCAATGTGAAGGCGGACGTGCTGGAGCACTTTGTGCCCGGCTTCGTGCGGGGGGACTTCGTCGAGGTGATCAGGAACTCCGACTGGTCGGAGTAGGCGCGCCGGGAGCGCTGGGAACGCCGGGAACGCTGGGAGCGCCGGAGCCGCGCTCAGATCAGCACGACGGTCTTGCCCCGCGCCCCGCCGACCGCGTACCGGGCCAGGGATTCGGGGACCTGGTCCAGCGCGATGGTCTGCTCGACCGGCACGCTGATCCGGCCGGCGACGGCTTCGTCGGCGATGCGGGCCAGCAGGCCCGGCTTGTCCTGCATCATGTAGTTGATGACGGTGATCCGCTCGGAGGCGAGCAGCTCCGGGGAGGCCGTGTTGGTCGCCGAGATCGCGAAGCCGCCATCGCGGACCACGGCGGTGTACGTGCCGAAGCGGTCCCGGTCGCGGGTGAGGTCCAGGAACACGTCGACGCCGTCGGGATGGGTCTTGCGCACCAGCTCGGCGACATCGTGCGTGGCGTAGTCGATGGTCTGCGACGCCCCGAGGCCGCGGATCCACGCGTCCGCGTCGGCCCGTGCCGTGGCGATGACCTCGGCTCCGCGTGCCGCCGCCAGTTGTACGGCGAACACCCCGACGCCGCCCGTGGCGCCCACGATCAGGATCGATCGTCCGGGTCCCAGGTCCAGCGACTCGACGACGCCGAGGGCCGTCATGCCCGCGGTGGGCAGCGCGGCGGCGACCTCGGCGGACAGGCCGTCCGGCACACGACGCAGCGCTCCGTGGCTCGGCGATCCGGCGATGACCGCGTAGTCGGCGAAGGTGCCGCGACCAAGGGGGGCGTCGAAGAACTGGCCGTGGACGACATCCCCCGGGGCGAACCCGGTCGCCGACGCGCCGACCTCGACGACGGTGCCCACGCCGTCCGTTCCCAGGACGAGCGGCCGGGTCGTCGGCAGCGACAACAGGCCGTCGGCGACGCTCATGTCGACCGGGTTCAGCGAGGCCGCGGTCATCCGCACCAGAATCTCCCCCGGACCCGGGCTCGGCACCGGCAGGTCCACGAGCGCGGGCTTGCCGCCGATTTCGGATACTGCGATGGCACGCATGGATGTCTCCTGTTTCGTTCGGTCCGCCCGATGCCGGCGGATCCCCACCGCCCAGTCAATCCGCGGCGCACGCCGAGCTGAAGGACCGCTTCGGTCACCTTTGATACCCTGGAGGTATGAATGAGCTGGAGACGCGCCAGCTCCGCTACTTCGTCGCGGTGGCGGAGGAGCTGAACTTCGGGCGCGCGGCCGAGCGCCTGGGCATGGCGCAGCCGCCGCTGTCGCGCGCGATCCGGGAGCTGGAGCGCCAACTCGGCGTGTCGCTGCTGGAGCGCACGACGCGGCGGGTGGAGCTGACACCGTCCGGCGAGGTGCTGCTGCGCGACGCGCGGACGGCGCTGGACGCAGTCAGCGCCGCGGGCCGGCGCGCGCAGCACGCGGGGGAGGCGAGCCCGCAGCTGCGGGTGGCGCTGAAGGCGGACGTCGACGGCGGGCTGCTGCCGCGGATCCTGGACGCGTACGCGGCGCAGGAGACCGGGCAGCCGGTCGCATTCGTGCTCGGGCGGTACGGAGAGCAGGTGGCGGCCCTGCGCGACGGCCGCGCGGACGTCGCGCTGGTACTGGACCCGGGCGACGCCCGAGGCGGCGGCGTGGACTTCGAGCCGCTGCTGAGCGAGCCGTTCCTGCTCGCCGTCGCGGCGACCGACCCGCTGGCGGCCTACTCGGAGGTCTGCCTCGCCGACCTGGCCGGACGCTCGATGCCCGGCGGCGAGCCGGCGGATCAGGGGCCTGTGTCGGCGCAGGTGTGTAGCCTCGGCTTCGACGGTACGTCGCAGTCCGGTTCCGACAGCTTCGGGCGGGCGAGCGGGGGCTCGCGGAGCGGCGGCTCCGACCTGCCGGAGATCTTCCGACTCATCGAGTTGGGCCGCACGGTGTGCTTCTTCCCCGCCTCGCTCACCGCGCGGTATCCGCGCCCTGACATTGTGTACCTGCCGGTGAAGGACCTGCGGCCGGCGATGCTCGCGGTCGCCTGGCCGCAGGATTCGCGGTCGGTGGCGGTGGCGGGTTTTGTGCGGGCCGCCGCCGAGGTCGCCGCTGCTGTTGCTGCTGGTGTCGGTGCCGGTGTCGCTGTTGCCGATGCCGATGCCGGTGTCGCTGGTGCCGCTGCCGATGCTGCTGTCGCTGGTGTCGGTGCTGCTGTCGCCGGTGTCGGTGTCGGTGCCGATGCTGCTGCTGTCGCTGATCGATCTCTGGTGCGGTGACTTGGTGCCCCTGGCTTTTGTGAGTGGTTGTCGATGTCGGGCAGGGGTCCTGTGCGTTGCACGGGATGCGGTTGGGCTGTGGTTTTAGAGGCCTTTTACGGCTTCGCCTAAGGTTTGGTGACCTCGCGGGGGGACGCAGTTCGGTTGAGCGCAGCAGGTTGCGCTGGCGGCCGCCGGTTTCCGCGTGCACGACCACGCGCTGGTTCAGATCTCTGGGGCAATGCACTGGCGGCTGGCGGTTTTCGTGTCCACGACCGCGCATGGGTCCGAGTCACTGCGCACGCGTTTGGTCTGGCGGCCGTCTGCCGCGTTTGGCGGGCACCTCGAGGGGCGGATTTCAGTGGTCGTTGCAACGGCGGCTACTGATTTGTGTTCAGGAGTTTAGCGAGGCGTTCGGCGGGGGTGTCCCAGCCGAGGGTTTTGCGGGGTCGGCGGTTGAGTTGGGCGGCGACGGCGGCGAGGTC
>NZ_JBGCCU010000032.1 GCF_041261445.1 Catenulispora sp. EB89 | reverse complement strand
CGTCGGCCGGGTCCTTGCGACCGGCGAGGCCTACGCCAGACCCGAACACCACAAGAAGGGCACCAAACCCCGCCGAAAAGGTTAAACGACAAGCTGAAACCTGGGCCCGTGCATGATGCGGGGTATGACGCGCCGGCTGTTGAGTTCGATGTAGGCGGGTCCTTGATGGTCAGGTGCTGGCTACGACTGATGCTTCATCGTATTCTGAGATGCTAGATTGCCTGACACGCTATTCGCCATGCTGACGTGGGATGGGGAGCTCATCACACATGTCGATCTTCCAGCGACTCTTCGGTTCGTCTTCCACGGGGCAGGCAGGCGCGTCAGCCCAACAGGATAAGCAGGCATGTCCCCTATGTGGTTCCTCACGGCTGCTGACAGCGCAGAGGGAATCCAGAGCCGAATTTCAAGTCGACGCAGAAAGGAGCATCGCAGTCGATATTACCGTGACTCAGATCAACTGTTCTTCCTGCGGCAAGCTCATCAATGACGACGTGAACGGTGCCACTGCGGTCGCATACGAGAAACTGGCCAAGGCAGCTGGGGCACAACCTCCGCAAATTTCTGCGATGGTGCGCGCTGTGATGCAGCAGGCCAAGCGCTTGCCCGCACTGTCCGACTCTGACCGGCAGCAGGACTACGATCAGGTACGCCAGTCATGGGACTGCCTCGGCATGCACTACGTCCACTCGGACAAGCTTCAGGATGCCGTGACCGCGATCATTCGCGGATACGTCGCGGAAGGCCACACCAAACTGCAGGTGGAAACGCTAGAGCAGAACATGGTACAGCTGTCGTTCCTCAAGTCGCGCAGCTTTCGCCCGGTCCGGCTCTCACGCACGTCTGACGGTGGCTTCTCGTTCTACGGCCAAGTTCCCCTGTACCGGTACCTGGCAGACATGAAATCCACGCCGAATGCCGTGAGCAGCTCTTCGACGAAGACGTTCGTCCTCTTCGTCTCTGTCGGCGACGAAGAGAGCAGACGAACCGTATCTGAGGAACTGGCAAACCAGTTGATCCAGGCCACCAAGGCACAGGCTCTAGGAGTCCTGCGTAGGCGTTTCGGCGGCGATGGATGGTGCTCCGAGATCTCTATCTATGCCACCCTGCAGGGACCTACCGCCACATTCAAACTCACCGTCAACATCCCACCCGGAGCGACGGTGGCCGACATGACGAACGCCGTCATGGCTGAATTTGAGAGCGGATGGGAAGCCGCAGCGCATCGTCTGTTGAAATGATCAACAGCACGGCGATGTGAACGGGCTTATGGCCACCTCTCATGGTCCACTTGTACCGACGAGGACGCTCAACTATCTCGAACATCGTCGGATCGAATCGTTGCTCAACTAGCCCGACACCGCGACTTAAATGCGCAACCATCTCAAGTCCCTACAGTACTCGAGTTGACCAAGCGGTGCGGATCGGCCCTACCAGGGGCGGCGATGGCCCGACTCGGGATCTCGGCCTCGACGATCGCCGCAGCCTGACCGACATGCTTGCCAGCCGATTGACCGCCCCGTCACCACGACGGGTCACGTGGTCAACACTCAGCGTCTGCCAGACTCCCCCGCCTCGTGCCAGACTATGTCAGAGTACGAAGAGAGTCACGGCTTCGGCCGGGGGGAGGAAAACGTGAGTGGGGATCACCCGTGGGCTGTCGTCTTTGTGGACGGCGAGGACGAGTACGCCGAGCGCATGACCCGTTCGCTGGGCGCTGAGCTTTCCGCGATCGACGGAGTGGATGCCGTCTTCGCCTACGAGGGCCGGGCCGACGCCCGTCCAGGGACGAAGGGCGGCGGGGCCGAACTGCTGCGCTTCACACTGGAGTTGGCGTGGCCCGTCGTCGCGCCGATGGTTCCCGACGTGGTGAAGGCGATCCACCGGTGGAGTAAGAACGCCGCGAAGGAAACGATCGTCATAGCGGTCGGCGACATCGAGATCCGGGTCGAGGATGGACTCACTCCGGAGCAAACGAGAGAACTGGAGGAATCACTCGGGAAGCTCTCGGAGTGAGCAGGCCATCACGTCGGCGTGCCCTGCTCATCGGCATCGGCGCTTACGACGACGAAACCTTCGCCGCCCTGCCCGGCGCGACGGCCGACGTCCGGGAGTTGGAAAAGGTACTGCGCGCTCGCGACATCGGCGGGTTCGACCCGATTACCTGCCTGAACGATCTCACCGCGCAGGAGCTGCGGCAGGCCGTCCACAATTTCCTCGCCGACAGTGAGCGCGACGAGCAGTGCCTGATCTACATCAGTTCCCACGGAGTACGCGAAGCGGCGACCTCGGAGTTCCAATTCGTCGCGCGTGACACCGTCCCCCACGACCTGGCGCGCACCGCGGTGCCGGCGAGCTTTCTCAACGACCGGCTGACGCTGTGCCGGGCACGGGAACGAGTCGTCATCCTGGACTGCTGTTACAGCGGAGGGTTCGCTGTCGGTCTGCGCACCAAAGGTGAGCAGCCTTCGGCGCCAGGGCCGGACCAGCCACGCGACGTGCGCCCACTCGAAACGAACGGCGTCGTAGTCATCTCTTCCTCCCAGGCATCTGCCGCGTCCTACACCGGGACCGATGAGAACGGGCCTTCTCTGTTCACGGAGCATCTGGTCCAGGCCCTCGCGACCGGGGCGGCCGATCAGGATCGCGATGACCAAGTCTCCGCGATGGAATTGTTCTCGCACCTCAACAGCAGGCTGCGAGCGCAGGACCGGGACCGCTGGCAGGCTCCGGTGATCTCGGCGGCCAGCGTCGACGGGCACATCTACGTGGCCAGAACCCCGCTGAACCGGTCACGAAGGGTCGGGCCGTCACGGCCGTCCGACCCACGCGGCACCGCCGCCACGCCGCGCAGGGCCAAAGTGGGCGATGAGCCGACGTTCAAGGACCTCATCGGTTACTACCGGGACTGTGTCCGTGGCGAGTCCGAGGTCGACGACGGACAGCTAGTGTTCAGCCAAGGCGCGACCCACTACGCATGCATGTCCGGTGCCGAGCAGATCCTGAGCGCCGCCGACGACGAAACAGACGGGCTGCTGGACATTCCAAGCGAGCTAAAGGAGCTCGCGATCGGTGCGAATGCGGACGACTGCGAGTTCGTGTATGGGTACCCGGTCGTGGTCCTCCACAGTGATCGGGATGGCAAACCTCAGAGGGCGCCTCGATTCGCACCGCTGCTGCTGCGCCGAGTTGAACTGCGGACAGGCAACGGCATTTTGCAGATGCGTCCATACGGCGAGGTAGAGGTCAACCCAGAGTTCGCCAAAATATGGGTGGGCGAGGAGGAAGCCGAGGTCCTGCGCTCGACCTATCGGCTGGGCTGGACTGCTGGGGATCGGTTCACGATGGCCCGCGACATCAGAGTCCTTCTGCGTAACACCTTCGAGCTGGAATGCGTGCAACCGTTGCATCCGGAGAGTCTTGAGGCAGTCATCGAGACGGACATGGCGCTCAGCGGGGCTCGCAACTCCGCAGTCATGCTGGCGGTCAAGACGCAGAACAGAGCCAACACCAAGCTTCTCGAAGACCTCGACCAGATCATCGGCATGGCCGGCAACCCGGCAAAACTCCGGAACACCGCGTTGGCCGCGCTCTTCGGTTTCGCAGAACCACTGAGCGAGCCCAACGCGAACGAGGTGATGTTCAGCCCACTGAATCCAGCCCAGCGCGACGTGCTCGCCGGTGCGATGTCGCAGCGGGTCACCGTCGCCACCGGCCCGCCCGGAACCGGCAAGACCGCCCTCGTCGTCAGCGTGGTCGCGACCGCGGCGGCCGCCGGGCAGAACGTGCTGGTCGCGTCTTCCAACAACCGGGCCGTTGACGAGGTTTGGGAACGCTGCAACGGCAGCGTGCCCGGGCTTGTCGTGCGAACCGGCAGCCAATCCGGCGAGCACGACAACCGTGAGCGCGAACGGCTGGGTCTGACCCGGCTGCTCGCTTCAGGCACCCCGCCGATGAACCAGGCGACGTGGTCGGCCAAGCATCGGGGTGCTCTGCGCGAACACCGTGGCGTTCTGGGTCGGCTGGACAAACAGGCACGCGCGGAACGCGAACTTCTCAACGCCGGCAGGAACCGCCAGGAAGCCGTGGAGCGCCTTCCTCCGGCCGCCAAGGCTGCGGCGGCTACCGTGGCATCCGCCGAGCTGGCCTCTCTCGCCACCCTCGAGGCCCGATGCCGCAGAGCCTGTCGCGCCAAGATTTTCGGCAACGCGCGACGGGCACGACTGCTTCGCTCGTTTGGTACGGAAACATTCTCCGACCCCGGAGAGGCGAAGCGGGTCTGCGCGGCGATACTCGAACTGATCGGTGCTGAGTCCCGCTGGCGCAGGATGCGGGGGACGACACTTGAGGACGACGCGGCACTGACTTCGGCTCTGTCGCAGGCCGAACAACGAGTGGTGCGGACGGGTGTCGGCCTGGTCGACGCGGCGGTTCGCGAGAACGCCGCCGCTGGAAGGTCCCAGCTCCAGGGGCTCCTTGAAGTGATGACCACGCGCGGGACAAGTGACTGGGGAGCCCGCAAGGCGGCCGTGGGCATCGTTCGGGCCTGGGCAGTGACCTGTTTCTCGACCAGGACCTGCTTCGTTCCCGATCCAGGGCTGTTCGACCTGGTCGTCATCGACGAGGCGAGCCAGTGTTCGGTCGCGGCGGTCATTCCGTTGCTCATGCGCGCCAGACGAGCATTGATCATCGGTGACCCGCTTCAGCTTCCGCCAGTCGTCAAGATCTCGCCGACCACAGAGGCGGACAGCCGCGAACAGAACAACGTAGGTTCGCAGTGGCTGGTCTCCCAGCACGCGGGACACCGGGACTTCTCGGCATTCACCGCTCTCGAACACGCGGCGAGCGGCAGCATCCTGATGCACGAGCACTACCGCTGCCACCCTCAGATCGCCGCCATCTCCAACGAGCTGTTCTACCGCCCGCGGAACAAGCCTCTGACCATCTTGACCAGGACTTCAGGGCTCCAACGGCCCGATGACGAACGAGCCGTTCGATGGGTCGACGTTCCCGGCAGGGCGAATCCCGGCCGACACGGTTCGTCCTGGGTCAACGAGCAGGAGGCCTCGCGCGTCCACGACGCTGTCGAATGGCTCCTGCGGACTTTGCCGGGCGAAGCCACCATCGGGGTGGTCACACCATTCGCTCAGCAGATGGAAAGAATCGCCCGGGACTGGGCAAGCGCGCCTCGGGTACGCGTTGGGACGGCCCACCGATTCCAGGGCGGAGAGTGCGACGCCATCGTGTTCAGCCTTGTAGCCGCGCCCGGAATGAGCCGTTCCGGCCTGGCGTTCCTGGATCGCAATCCCAACTTGTGGAACGTCGCCATCACACGCGCCCGGGCACACCTGATCGTCATTGGGCACAGGGGGTATTGGACGAACATCGGTGGGCTCGGGCGCAGACTCGTTGAGCTCGCTGCACCTGCCCCAGACGAACCCTCGAGCACGGACGATCTCGTGCCTGGGATCCCCGACGACGTGGTCCTCGAACGTCTGGAATCGAAGACCGGCGGCGAGGCCCATCGAGCGGTTCCCAGCGCCGGGTACGTCGCCGACGTAATGCTCGTGCGGGGAGAGCGCCGCACCGCGTTCCTGATTGACAGGGCACCGGCCGAATCCGAGCCCGGCGACAGACATCTGCGTCTTCAGCTGGTCAGGACCTCGCTGTTGGCCTCGCCTCAGGACGGAATCCGCGCCCAGCGGTTGCCGGCTTGGCGACTGTTCGACGAGGACTGGCACCCGGACAACCGCTGAACAGCCTTGAACAGCCCCAAGACTTGGGAAAGGACCGGAGGTCGTGACCAGCTTCTCCCCCACCGGACTGCCTCGCGCGATCCCCAGCGTCGCCGAGGCTGGCGCGCTGCTGACGAGGTGCAGGCGCGTTCTTTCAACGTTCGAAGATGTCCAAGCCGCTGACAGGCGCTTTCGCGAGAGGGTCGCCGAGACCTACACTTCCCGGCGCGAGGCCCTCCTCAAGGAAGAGCTGTTGAAGCTGCCGTTGGACAGCCTCAGGCAGGTAAGTGAGTCCCGATTGGTCCTCGGCGGCCTGGATCGGGCAGGGATCGACTCAGTCGGCGCGTTGTTGGGCTACACGTTCCATCAACTGACCGCACTCGACAAAGTCGGCCCGGCGATCGCGGAATCGACGCTCGCCGCCGCGGCGCGATTGGCGGACGCGAGGCGCGAACATGTCGATGCGCGTATCGACGCCGAGAGCGCGCGCGGCAACGGGTGGCCGGTCGTCAGCACGCTACAACGATGCGTCGCACTGGGCGACACCCTCACTGACAGCACCCGTGGACTCGAGCTCATGGTCAATGAGCTGGGAGCCGGCGTCGAACCGCTACGGTACCTGGGGAGCCGTGTTCGCAGATTTGCGTCCGGTGCAACACGCCGAACCCAAGCCGCTGAGGCGGCTGCGCGGGTCGAAGCGGTGCTCCGCCGGGCCGAGGCGGCCGGCCTGCTCGAGGCCTTGGACGCGGCCACCACTGTCATCGCTGCCACGCCGCCTCCGCGTCAGAGTGTTCTCGACGACTTCGAGCGCCGCGCTGCCGAATACCAGTCCCTGCTAGGCGAAATCGTCGGTCTGGCGATAGACGCCAACGCGGCACACGGGTATCTGCCCGAGCACGAAGTGGACAAAGTCGAGCGCCAGAAGCTCGTCATCGACGAGTTGCGCACGCACCTTCGGGTGTACCAGGTCTTCGGCGCCAGGTTCGCGCTCCAGTTCAAGCGAGTGATACTCGGCGACGAGATGGGCACCGGCAAGACCCTGCAGGCAATAGCCGCCATGGCACATCTGCAAGCTACGGGCAAGTCGCACTTTCTGGTCATCTGCCCCACGACAGTACTGATCAACTGGCAGCGCGAGATAGAGGCGCACAGTCTTCTGCGTTCGCACCTGGTGCACGGCGAGTTGAGGAAATCGGCTGAGCGGGTCTGGATCGACCAGGGTGGCGTCGCGATCACCACGTTCACCACCGCGCGCAGCCTCACCGTACCGCGCGAGGTCCGGGTCGCGATGCTCGTGGTCGATGAAGCACACTACGTCAAGAATCCCCACGCGAAGCGCTCGCAGAACGTCAGAGAGTGGACGAACCGCGTCGATCGCGTGCTGTTCCTGACTGGCACGCCGATGGAGAACCGGGTCGAAGAGTTCCGTAATCTCGTTGAATATCTGCAACCGGCGATCGCCCAACGCGTCACCGGCCTGGACGGGGCCGGCGGCGCACGATCCTTCCGACGCGCGGTGGCACCCGTCTACCTCCGTCGGAACCAGGAAGACGTACTTCCCGAACTACCTGACGAGATCCGGACCGACGCGTGGGAGCCTCTCGGCAATACACAAACCGCCGCTTACCGAAGAGCAGTACTTGATGGCAAATTCGCCGAGATGCGTCAAGTGGCGTATATGGCTGGCGCACCGAAGGATTCCAATAAGCTGAGACGGCTTCGGGAAATCGTGCAAGAATCCTTTGAGGACGGCCGCAAAGTTCTGGTCTATTCGTACTACCGCGATGTCCTGGACATCGTCCGGCAAGACCTTGAACTCGCTTTCGGAAAAGCCCCGATCAACGCCCGCGTCCTCGGACCGCTGAACGGCTCGGTGCCGGCCGGAGCCAGACAGCGGCTCGCCGACGAGTTCACTCGGACGCGGGGACCCGCAGCCTTGGTCGCTCAGATCGAGGCCGGAGGCACCGGGTTGAACCTCCAGGCCGCCTCGGTGGTCGTGCTCTGCGAACCGCAGCTCAAGCCCTCGGCCGAGGAACAGGCGATCGCCCGGGCCCGCCGAATGGGCCAGGTGCGGCGCGTCACCGTACATCGACTCCTGACCACTGAGAGCGTTGACGAACGTCTGGTTGAAATCCTCCGGGAGAAGCAGAATGAATTCGACTTGTACGCCCGGCACAGCGACACCGCCGACAGGTACGCCGCAGCGAAGGACACCAGCGAGGCACAGCTTCGAGCACTGCTCATCAGCGACGAGCGTCATCGCGTAAGGCAATGGGCTGACAAGTAAGAAGAGCACGCCGATTAGGGCATGGACGCCAGGTACTATCTCGCAGGATGTCAGGCGTTGGAGTCCGTGGTGACCGACGGATGCCAGTCGGGTTGTGGCGCGGCTGTTGACGGCGCTGGCTGCTGAGGCCGTGCCGGTCGCGGCGCGCATCGCGATCGCCTCACTGCGACTGGATCCCGTGTCGTAGCTGTCCCAGACCGAGAGCCCGGGCCTGGTCGACGCAGTACGCGCGGCCGGGGAGCAGTACGCCTTGCCGATGGATGCGGAGCTGTAGGCTCTCGCGCGCGACGGTTCGCATACTGAAAATGCGCCTGGATGCCGCAGCAAAGCTACCGCCGCTGGCCCGCGCCGAGGCCGAGGCCTTGTTACTCGGCACGCCACAGTCTGAGGACGAGGCGCTCGCCTCGCCGGTGCGCGGCGGTCACTGAAGCCTAGCGGCGTATCGAGGCCGGACTCGCCGCCTGCGCGCCCGCCCTGCTCGGCGGACTCGGCACGCCGAGCACCCCGTCGGAAATCCAGGTCGCCGAGGCGAAACTTGGTTACCGGCTGCCGGAGGACTTCGCCGCGTCCTGTCTCATCCATCGCAGCGTCACCATCTCGGGCACGGACTGGGACGACTGCATGCACCTACGTCGTGCTCGACCTCCATCCCGGACGCGTCCCGGGCCAACTGCTGTATTCCGACCAGGGCTGCGATCCCGGACCCGGAACCGTGCGCGCCCGAGTTGGCTCGCGGTCCTGGAGCGCTTCGCCGATCACCTTGAATCCGGCCGCAATTCCTACCACGTCTATGACGAGGCGACCGGGAGTGTTCAACTTCTGTAGAGGCAGAAGCCTGCACAGCACCGGCTTGATGGGGCGCTCGGCGGCGGGATGGAATCACGTTCCTCGTGGCGGCCGAGCCGGCGGTGAAGGTCGCGGCTGAACCCGCTGCGGCACATTACCTGAAGGCGATCAGGTTGATCGCTGCTGCAAGCCTTCTTCGGCATCGGCTCTCACTGTGCCGCAGTCCCCGATAAGACCCGACGTTCAGAGGACCGGCCAAGCAGTCTCGTCGCCGAACAGCGGCCCCACGGCTGGCGAGCGATGGCCGCCGCTACTTGCGATCAGCCCGTTTCAGGGCCTCGATCAGCCTCGCGGCCACCGCCTCCTCATAGACGGCCACGCCGAGCTCCGCCATCGCATCGGCCAAACCCGGCGCCCACGGTGTCCGCTTCGGGTTGCCCCGGAGTCGGATGGCGTCGTCGGTGACGTCAGCGTGTTTCCGGTACTGGTCTTCGGTCATGTGCCAGGGTTCGGCGTGGTGTCGGGTGATGATCTGGTTGGCGATGTCGATGCCGTCCCAGTCGTAGTCGCCGTGATAGCGCAGTCGGGCGCCGGCGTCCGTCAGCTGGTGGGCCATGCGGTGGAATGCCGCCGAGGGCCTGCCTTCGGTGCACAGCATTGGTGGGGCGTCCGGTCCGAGTTCGGCGGCGGCCTGGCGTAGCACCGCAGGGTTCTCGCAGACGAACACGTCAGCGCCTGCCACGCGCATCGGGTGGACCGTGAGCTGATGAAGAGTGATCTGGAACGGGGTGCCGTAGCGAGCCGCACCACTGAGCCATTCACCGAGTCCGTCGCCGGTGGCGGGCAGGTTGAGGACGAGGACGCGGCTGGCCAGATCGTCGACGACCACCCCGCAGCGGTCCCACAGCTCTCTAGTACCTTCCGCCCTGGTGGGCATCGGCGTTCCGGTTCGCAGAGCCAAGGCGCGAAGCACCAGGGTCGCGGTCGGTTTGCCGCGCCCGAGCGCTTTGGTGTCGCCGGTGGCTTGTTCTGCGAGTGCCGGCAGCAGGAGCGGGAGGTTTTGTTCGCGGCGTTGTTCGATGGCCTCGAGGACTCGGACCGCTGCTGCCAGGCGGGCGGTGGTGCCCTGGTTCACCATCTTGGTGATCGCCGGTGCGAGCGCGTCGAGCCACTGCTGAAACCACGAGCAGGCCGGGTAGAGAGGGCTGGCCTCGGCCAGGGAGCGTGCGGCGGCACGGGCGGTTTCGTCGCGTGCGCGTTCGTCTGGCTTGTGACGCAGGGGCTTGCCGACGATGGCCGCCACTGCCTCGGGCAGGGGCAGACCGGTCGCAGCATGGACGACCTCGTCCAGACGGGACAGGCTCACCGTGATACGTGCGACGCCCGCTGGGCGGTATTGCCCGGTCAAGCCGATCAGGGCTTTGCGTTCGGCCTCGTCGAGTGAGCCGACGCTGACCTGTCCGGTCAGATCCGACCCGGTGCGCTCCAGCGAGCGGCGTACCGCGGCAAACAGCCGCTGGTACTCCGGGCCGCGGAACGCCTCCAGTCCGCTCACAGGTCATCACCGGTTTCGGGCTCGCCGTCGCCCTCGGAGGCCGGCGGTAGCAGCCCGTCGTCGGTCCCAGTGATCGGTTCGCGGCGGGAGGGGGTGAAGCCGAGCAGTTCGGCGGCGATATCGTCGTTGCCGCCGAAGCCGGCGCCGGCGTCGATGAGTTGCTCGCCGTCCCACAGAATCAACAGCGAGGACACGGTCTGGCTGTGCTCGTCGTGCATCATGTCGTAGTGGGCGATCATCGGCACGGCCGGGGTGGTGATCCACAGCTCGTGGCCGGTCATGAACAAGTCGAGGTCGAACTTGGTAGTCAGGCCCAGCAGGTCGGGCATGAAGTTGCCGTCGATGCCGGCGAACGCCTCATCGAGGGCGACCATGCGTGGGCAGGTGGGTTTAGCTGAAGAGTAAATGGCGTTGGCGGCGGCGAATAGCGGTAGGTGGATGGCGGCGGATTTCTCGCCACCGGACATGGAACTGTGGCGTTTGCGGGTGAGCTGTTCGGTGCGGCCGCCGGGGTGGATGAGCTGGATGGCGAACATGAACCAGTCGCGGTAGTCCAGGACCGTGGCGAGGGTTTCGCGGTAGGTGTCGCGCGGATTGCGAGCTTTGTGGTCACGGATCATCTCACGCAGCCGCTGGCGGAGCTGGGCCAGGCCGTCGGCACCGAGGGCGGCAGTGTTGTGCTGGAGCTGGGTGGCTACAGCGTTCTGCAGTTCGCTGATCTTGTCGGAGCGCACCCAGCTGATGCCGATCGCCATCCCAGAGGACATCGGCTTGGCGCGGGTGTCGGCGTCCATCTCTTTGACCAGGTCCCTGGCGGCCAGCACACGGTGGTGGATCTGCTGGGCCAGCGCGGTGAGCAGGGTGTCCTCCAGTACCTCGTGCTCGCGCTCCTCCAGCAGCACTCCCTGGGTCTGGGCTTCCTCGGCGATGCGCTGGGCGAAGCGGGCGACTGGTTGGCGGCCGTCATCGGCGGTGACGTCGACCATGGCCGGCACGCCGAGGCCGAGGGTCACCTCGTATCCGTCCTCCAGGCCACGCAGCACCCTGTCGAATTCCTGGTAGGCGCTGGTGAGTCGGTCGCCGGCGGTGTCCAGGGTGGCTTGGACGACTGCGCGGCCGCCCGAGGTGGCTTGGCGGTAGGCGTGTAGCAGGGTTTGGGATTCGGCCGGCATGATCCGGCGGACCGCGGTGTCGGGGTCCGTCTCCGGCTCGGGGTCGGCCAGCAATGTTTCGACCCGTTCGGCCGCCTCGGAGGCGGGAATCCATCGGCCCGACGAGGGCCAGTGCGCGCTTTCGGTAACGCCGAGCAGGTCGCGCAGGTCTGGGTGGGCGAAGGGTGCGAAGGCGTCAGCTCCCTCACTGAGCGCCTCCATCGCGGCCAGCAAGGTCGTGCGGCGGTTGTCCAGGTCGCGGGTGGCGCCGATACGGTTGTCGTGTTCGGTGTTCTTCAGGTTCTCGGCCCTGGCCAGCTCGGTACGGACCGTACCGAGTTCAGCATCGAGGCCGGTGATGGTCGCGAGGATCTCCTCGTATTCCTTGTCGATGCTGCCCTTGGCCGTCTGCCATGCCGCCTTGGCCGCTTCGAACTCGGTTTCCTGCTCAGCCAGCTCTGTGGCTGCTTCCAGGTAGTCTCCTTCGAGTTCTACGATGCGGGCCCGCCGAGTCGTCAGGTCAGTGTTCACCTGTCGCGCCTCGCTCTGATCGCGCGCGAGCATTTCGATGGTCAGCTGGACGTCGGTGACAGCCTGATCGACTGCGTCCACCTCGTCGGTGGTGTGGGGCATGTTCCGCGTTCCAGCTACCTGGCGGAGGGTGCGTTGGCGTGCGGACAGCTCGGCGGTGGCCACGTCCAGTGCCGCGCTGGCGTCGCGTAATACGCCCTCGGCATCACGGTGCAGCGCCGCGGCGGTGGCTAGATCCCCGACCGCGGTCAGCACCGCGCCGGTGGGAGGCAGCTTGGCGGCGTTCTCGATGTTCTCGATCGCCTCCAGCACCTTGTCGAGTACAGCTTGCAGCCCTTCATGCGTGGCACCGAGTTCGGCCATCCGCGCGTCGATTTCGGCCAGGCGGGCGCGGCGGCGCGCTGCGCGGGCAGTGGCTCCGATGAATTCCGGCTCGGTCTTGGGCCGAGCACCGGTCTGGACGCCATGGCCGTATTGCGCCGAGGTGGTGATCCAGACCGCTGCCAATCCTGCTTTCGGCGGAGTATCGGTGACCTGGATGGACGCCAGGATGGCCCGAATCGTTTCCGGCGCGACGAGGTTCTGCTCGTGCTCGGGTTCGAGGAAGTCGGCGAGGGTCGCGTCGGCCGGCCGATGATCTTGGGGCAGCGGGATCAGATAGCCATCGGCTTCGGCGGCTGCCACGGCCGACCGGGTCAGGTCCGCGTCCGGGTGCAGCCAGGCGGTCAGGGCTCCGGAGCCGTACAGTGCGCCTTCGATAGCGGCGGCCTGCTCGGGGTGCACGTGGTCGGCGAAGCGGACCAGTTGCCACAGCGGTGCGCCGGGCCGATCGGCGCGGTCGGCGGGACGCAGGTCGTTGCCAGGCGGTGCCTCATCGCGCTGCTCGGCGACAGCCGTGCGCTCGGACTTGAGTCCCTGGATCACGGTTTCGAGATCGGACACGTTCCGTTTGCAGGTTTCGCGCCGTGTGATCAGCTCGTCGCGACGCCCGGCGGTGGCCTCGGTGTAGGTCTGCTCCAGTGATGCCGCGTCAGGTTCGCCGATCCGGGCCGCCGCCGTATGCAGTGCTTCCGGCAGCCCGTCAGTAAGGACGTCGGCGTCGGCCCAGCGCAGTGTCCAGGCGTTCAACGCCTCCGACAGTGCGGTGCGGGCGGTGGTCAGCCGACCAGCCGTCTCGGTGACCACCGCGCCCAGACGCTCTGCTTTTTCGCGCGCCTTGCCCAGGTCTTTGTCAGCACGGGACCGTTCCTTCTCGGCCTCATCAACTCGTCCTAGTTCGGTCCGCACGTGCTCGATGTCGTCGCGCCGGGACGCGACCAGAGCGGTGACCACCGTATCCCGATCGTGGTCCTGAGCCTCCAGGACAGCCGGATCCCATTCCAGGGCCGCGGCGTCGGCCGCTGCGAGGATGGCACGGCGGTGCTGCTCGCCGGCCCGGTCCAGCTGTCCAGCCCGGTCCTGCAACCCGTCGGCCTCGCCGATCAGATCATTGATATTCCGCCGATCCTTGGCCAGCTGTGCGCGGTCCTTGTCGAGCTGTCTGCTGGCCTTCTCGACCTTCTCACGTTCCTGCTCGAGCCGTTCGTGGTCCTTGTATGCCTGGCTGTTGACCAGCGCACCACGCTCAGCATCCAGTTCGCGGCGGCGTCGGTCGCAACGAGCGCGGGTCTGCTCCGCCCGCGCCTCGGACCTGGTAGCGCGGTCGACTTCGGCGGCGGCATCCCGCACGGCGCCGGCGTGCCCGGCCGCGTCACCGATCAAATGGTCGAAGCGGTCGAGCTGTGACTTGGTATGGGCCCTGACATAGGCGGTGTACTGGGCCAGAAACGCCTCGACGGCTCCGGAAGCGGTGCTCAGGTCGTCGAAACGGCGCTTGACCGCCGCCAGGTTGTCGAAGTCCCGGGCAGCCTGCTCGACCAGTTCCTCGTCCACGGGGCTGAGCCCGGCGGACAAGGTGTTGGAGACCTTCACCGGGTCCAGGTCTTTGGCCAGCAGCGGACGGCGCAGAGATAGCAGCAGATCCAGCAGTTGGATGTAGCGGTCGGTCCCGAGCCCGAAAAGCCTGGCGTCCACCGCGTCCCGGTAGTCGCCGCGCCGGTCCTTGAAGCACTCCGACACATCCAGCTTGGCGGACAGCTGGTTGGCGGTCAGCGGACGCGAATCGGCCGACAGCAGCCCGATGTCGACCCCGATCCGCTTACCGGTCACGTAGTACGCGGGCGTGACCTGTTCCCGGTGTTTGTGCCCACTCAACCCGATGATCAGCGTGACGACCTCGGCCGGTTCGCCGTCGTGCGCGAACTCCATCCACACGTAGCCGTAGGCGGCGTCCTGGCCGCGATACAGGAGGTTGGATTTCATGGTGCGGTTCTCGCCGCTGAACGGGTCCAGACGGCGCGCGCTCAGTGAGCCGTCCAAGACGAACGGGAACAGTACCTCCAGAGCCTTGGTCTTGCCCGAGCCGTTGTGCCCGCGCAGCGCCAGGCGGCCGTCGGCGAAGACGAACTCCTCGTCGATGTAGTCCCACAGGTTGACGATCCCGGCCCTGGTCGGCTTGAACCTGCTCACATCTGTCCTTCCGTCAACAGGTCCGACAGGTCCAGCGCGAGCTGGTCGTCACGCCAGTCGCGCCGCGGCACCGCGGCTTTGATGTTCCGGTAGCGCGCGGCGGCCGGCAACACCAGGACGCCTCCGGGCACCCGGTGTACCAGCCCCAGATCGGTCAGCAGGACAACGGCTTCGGTCAACAAACCGGACGTGTCGTACTTCCACTGCTCGGTGAAGGATCCGGCGCCGAACTCCTCGTACAGCTCGCGCATCATGGACTCCAGCACCGCGGTCTCGATGAACGGCGCCTCCCAGGCCGGTGTGCGCTCGCCACCGGATACCGCGGCCGAAGCCGACACCGGCAGCGAATCCGTTGTGTGCCGACCCGCGTCGATCCGGGCGATCAGATCGTCGAGGACCTCGGCGGCGGTCGGGACGGTCATCCGGCGCACTCCTGGCCCGCTGTCCGGATCCTCCAGCAGGTCTGCGATCTTGGCCAGGATCAGCCCCGCCGCTCTGGCGACCGCACCGCCGCGGCCCGGGAACCTGCGGTCGGTGAACCGGCCGGAGCCGTCCACCAACGCGACGCCCTCAGCCCTGCGCTCCACACTCAGCCCGGTCATCCGTGCCAGGTTCTCGGCCAGTTCGGCCGAGCGCAGAGCAGCACCCGTCGCTTCGTCGACCTGCCCGAAATAGACGACGGGGTGCTCCACCAGAAGCCGCCGGGCGCGACGGGCTGCGGCTTCCCGCTGCACGGACCTGCGGGCGGCTTCGGTCTGCTCCACGTCCAGCAGGCCGCGGGCGCTGTCGACGAACTGCAGCGGGCGCAGCGGGCGGAACAGCGTGGTGCAGATGTCGTGATCGATGTCATACAGCGCATCGCCGTGCTCGGAGTCCTTGGCCCAGCTTTCCGCGTCCCCGTCCGACAGGCGCAGCGCGCCGCGCTCCACCAGCCAGTCCACGACATCCACCACCGCGCGCTTGTGTTCGGTGACGGTGGCCTCGAACCCGAGCCCGTCAATGGCATTCGCGCTCGGCCCCAGTACGGTCACGAGATCCACCAGGTCGATCTCAGTGCGGGAACGGTTGAAGGCAGCGAGCACCAGGCACAGATAGGCCAGGCGGCGGCGATCGAATGACCGCCCGCTCTTGGCCGCGAACAGACTGTGCTGTGTGCCGTCCAGCAGGTCCAGTCGCCGGATCAGGCGGACATGGTGCGCGGTCGCCTCCAGCCGGTAGCCCAGCAGCTCCTGGAAGTCCTTGGCCATGCGGTCAGCCCAGGCCAGCACCGACTTCAACGCGGCGGCCGTCGGCCGCGACGCGGTGATCACATCGTTGGTGAGGACCAGGCGTACGGCGTGCTGGTAGGATTCCAGATCGCTGGGGGCCACCGTCTCGGCGGCCATGGGCTCGGCCATCAGAGCCCTGCTTTAGCGCGTCGGCGCAGTGGGGCGAGTTCGAGTGCGTAGCCCGGCAGGTGAAGCACACCGTGTTCGGTCTGAACCGCACTGCCGCCGGGTGATGGCACGAGCCGCATGGTCAACACATCGTTACTTCCCGACGCTGTGACGCGGCCGGCCACCACCGAACGGGATTCCAAGGCCCGGGTCAGCAGCTTGAGGAGCACTCGCAGCTCGGCCGCGTCCAGAACGCGGCCATGAACCCCAGCATCCAGCAACCGCGCCGCCGAATCACGCTCGGCGGCGCGCGCGGCGGCCTGCTGGGAGCGCAGGTGCTGCCGGCTGCCGCGCTTGTCGACGACCGGTTTGGGAACGCCCGGTGTGGGAGCCTTGCCCTTGGCGAACAAGGTCATCGAGATCTCGACCCCTGGAGCGTCCCACCACGTGCTGCGAGAAGAGATCAGCTCCTCGTCCTCATGCACCGTGCCGAAATGCCGCGCCGAGCGGAGGTTGAACGCCGCCGACATCAGAGCGTGCGCTGCTTCCTCATCTGGCGTGTCCACCACCCATGCGGCCAGGTGCTTGAGCTGTGTGCTGCGGTTTACACCGCTGCGCTGAGCATCGGTTATCTGCCGCAGCAAGGCGATCACCGCAGAGACCGCCATGTGAGCGGTGTCGCGGACCTCGACGGCCCGAGGCGGTGCCGCCACCACAGCATCGGCCGCAGACTGTCCCGCGTCCGGAATCGCGAACCAGGCTCGAAGCGCGGCCCAGCGCCGCGCCCAGTCCTCACGGATTCGGTCATGCCCCAGCAACGGACGCTCATCGGCCATGGCCGCACGGTCGAGCAGCGTTGCCACGCCGGTCTGCTCCACCGCCGCGACCGCCGATGTGAGGCGGGGCAGGTACCGCTCCAGCTCGACGACAAAGTTGTGCAAGTGGCTCAGCAACGCGTCCTTGTGCCGCAGGAACACCTCAGGAGAGGTGTCGGTGGTGCGAGTGATATCGCCCAAGGTCAGATGGAAACGCGCAGTGCGCTGCGCCATGTCCTCCACGACCCGGTCCAGGCTCGTCAGACGCCGCACGATCTCATCGGCATCGGCATCCCGGTTGGCTCGAGCCAGCCCCTCGAAATCACGCAGAATGTCGGAGAACACCAGCCGGGACAGATTCGCGTCCTCGATACGTGCAGCCAACACACCGCTGACCGCGCGAAACGCCAAATACCCCAGCTCGCTGAACTGGTACACCGACTGGCGATTCCGGTAGGCCGACAGCTTCCCGGCCCGCGCCGGATCCTCCAGCCGGTGCAACACACCGTCCTCGGCCAGATTGTCCAGGCGCTGACGCAGGTTCTCGGCCTCGGCGGGCGCGTCCTGGTGCTGGGAAGCCAACTCGGCGAGCGCCGTCGCGACGTCATCGGTGTGCGCCTGCGAGACGTGCGCGAACCGCAACCGGTCCATCGCCCGGAGCACCCACAGATACAACAGCTGGTCGTCACGCCGCACGAAGCCGAACAGCCGCAACCGGGTCGCGGTCTCCAGGCCGTCCAGATCAAGGTCGGCACCGGCCTCCGCACCGTCGGCGAGCCCGTTCTCAGCCATTTCCGCTCACCTCCCGCGACCCTCCAACGGCATCAACCTCATATCACGCCCGTCGGGGAACGATACCGGCCATTTCCGTGGTGGCGACCATACCGGCACGAAGTCACGATCATAAACTTCACCTGGCACGGAGCGGCCGGAAACGACTACACAGTGTATAGGAGCATCAGGCTTTGGTGTGTTCATCCACCGCCACAGCTCACGCGGCCTCGCCACGCGGTCAGGGCCATCGTTTTCCTCTGAGGCAGCCGAAGAGCATCCCGCAATAGCAGTATGTGCCGCCTGGGGAAGGACCGCAGTGCCCCATCGTGATCCGGGTGTAGGCATGGCCGGCCAAGACCGCGACGTATGTGGCATCCAGTTTCCATCCGCCAGGAGCACGCAGCCGTAGGAGGGCAGCAGCTCGGGGCCGAACTCCAGCATCAGCACCGGATTGGCGCCGCCGCAGGACACGTGGACCCCGCGACGGCCTGCCCAGTTTGCCCGCCAGCCACAGGCTCGCCCAGACGACGCTTCACACATCTTTGTACCCGCCAACAGCAGCGAGATGAAGGTCTACCGACGGCGGTGGGACGACGCGAAAATCCTCGACTCAGAACGATCAAGCTGACGTTAGGGAAAGGCATGAGACGTCATCGCACAATCAATAGGCACTCGTCATGGGATCGTTCGAGTCCTGCCGGTTCGCTCTTTCGAGTGATCGGTGGCCTGGACGCCGGATGCGGCCCTGATCTCTCAACCAGGCTGGGACACAGGTCAAGGGTTGTCACACTCCGCGACCGGCAGCGACCGGTCGGTCTTCGAATTGGACGGGTAGCTGTGGAAGCGGTCCAGTTTCACACCCTCCGCACCATCGCCACCCACAAGGTCCAAGCCCCAGTCGCCCGCGGTGATCGCGTCCGGCCTGCCGATGGCCGAAGTCCTCGCACAACTCGTGCGAATCCAGAAGCACAACCCCCTGGTGCCCAGGTTAAGCGGTATATGCCAGCTGCCGGGAACTCTGGCCCTGAAGTGACTGCGCAGTTCGTGCTCCGGCACGTCAGCTGAGGAAAGGGATGCCCGGTGACCCGCAAGCGGCTCAACGACCAGCAATCGAAGATCCTGCGATGGATCGGCCAGGGCTGCCCCGACGGGGAGCAGCCCGGCGCCGGCTATAAACTGAGTGCGCAGGCGCTGCAGAGTCGCAGCCTGGCGAAGGTGTCCCGACGGCAGGGCATCTGGACCGCAGAACTGACCGACGACGGCCGACACTACCTGGAACACGGAGACTATCCACCAGCTCCGGCAGCAACGGGAGTTCGCAAGACCACTACCGCAGCGCAGCCCGTGGAGAAGCCGGCACCGAATCAGCGCCTGGACGCTCCGGTTGAGACCACGGCTCTGGTCCACTCGTCGCCCGCCAAACCGAAGGTCCGGCCGGCTCCGCCGCCGAACCAGGGAGACCTCCTGATCACCGAACTCCTCGCGGCCGGCGGTCGCATTGTGGTCCGCCAGGAATACGGACCGGGTGCCCCCAGCTGGTCTGCCCGCATCGCGTCTGCAGCCCGGTCCAAACTACTTCCCGACGGCAAATACATTTCCCACGACTGGATCATGGTCGGACGCGACACCGAGATCACCCTGAAAGACATCCCCGCGTGGCGCACCGAAGTCCTCGCGCCGATCGTGGTTCCGGAGCGTCTAACGAATCCCCATCCCGTCGTGGCGGCCTTCCGCGACGGGAAGCGGACGTTGCCGCTAACCAAGCCAGTCCTCTCCCGGGCACTGCGCTTGCTGCAGGCTCTCGTTGCGGAGTCTGAACGTCACGGCTACAAGGCGAGACTCACCCCCGACGACAAACCGCGTTACAAACAGGGTCGCCTCCAGCTCATCGACCAGTTCACGGTTCAGACGCCTGAAGTCGCCATCGGCGTCGCCATCTCCCAGCAGAATGATCGGGTCGAGCATGATCCCACCGCTCGCGAACTCGCGGACGCCGCAAAGGGCTGGGGAAGGAGAATTCCCCGCTACGACCACGTGCCGTCTACGCGTCTGTCGATCCGCCTGATCGGCGGGCAGTCGCACTGGGCAACGGAGTGGTCGGACAACAAGGCGGCGGTGCTCGAAGACGCTCTGCCGCAGATCCTGCAGGAGATGAGGCTCCGATCGACGGCAGCTGAGGCGAAGCGGAAAGCCGATGAGGAGGCCGCCGCTCTCAAACGTCGGCAGTGGGAAGCCGCGATGTCCCAGGCACGAGTTGCTTACCAGGAGTCCTACAAGGTCAAGGCTCTCCACCAGCAGATCGCCGACTGGCGGAAGGCGCAGGAGATTCGAGAATTCCTCAGCCACGCACAGGACGTCGTGACGAACATGTCGTCCGGGTCCGATCGCGTCACGGCCGAGGAGTGGTTGGCGTGGGTCGCAGTCTACGCCGGCGAGCTGGACCCGCTGGCCGGGCTATTGCGCATGCCGGACATCCCCGAGCCCAGTCCGAAGGATCTTGAACCCCATCTGAAGGGCTGGACACCGTATAGTCCGTGATCCCACTGCCACGCCGTCACGCTCGCGCCGAACGTTCCGCGTTCCTCATCGGCGTGGAGAACGGCGAGTTCGATGTGTTCGCCTAAAAAGGTTTCGTCTCAGGGCCCGGATCCGACGAGGCCGGCAGCGTGATCGGCTTCCCGCCGAGTACGGTGGAGCAGCCGATCGGCACGATTGACCCAATCCGGTCGATGCTCCCCGTGCGGACCTGCGTAGAGCGCCCTTCGACCGCATCCGCGAGTGTGACAACCACCTGCTCGAACAGCCGTCCCCCGCTTTCCCCAAGATCGAGTTCCTGGCCTGACCTCGAGCCGGTTTCCAACGAGCGGTAGACCTCGATCGGGGATATGTGTTCAATTGATGGATATAGAACGCGATTCGCGATCGCAGGTTCAATCGCTCGTTTCCCTGCGGTGCGTTTCAGCGTTCAGCTATGGTGAGACCTCTTTCCCACTGAAGCAGCGCACTGAACCGCTTGGGGGTCCCACCGTTGAAGCTTCTCCACGCCGCAGACCTGCATATAGACAGCCCGTTGCATGGCCTGGAGAAGTATCCGGACGCGCCAGTTGACATGATCCGCGCGGCCACGCGCCGGGCGACAGAGAACCTGGTCGCACTCGCCCTGGACGAGCAAGTGGACGCGGTGCTGCTCGCGGGCGACGTGTACGACGGCGACTGGCGCGGCTATGACACGGGATTGTTCTTTCAACGCCAGCTAGGAATACTTGGGGATGCAGGGATCCGGGTCTATTTGGTCTCCGGTAACCACGACGCCCAAAGCCAGATCACCAAGAACCTTCGCCTCCCGAATAACGTACGCAAGTTCGATACCCATCAGAGTCAGAGCATTGAAGATCCCCATGTGGGGCTTATCGTGCACGGGCAGGGCTACGCGCGCCGTGACGTGATGGAGAACCTCGCCGCCGACTATCCCCAGGCAGCGCCCGGCATGTTCAACGTAGGTCTACTGCACACAGCTCTCACTGGCCGGGCCGGCCACACCAAATACGCGCCGTGCAGTGTCGAAGAGCTCGTGTCTCGCGGCTATGGATACTGGGCCCTCGGGCACGTCCACACTCGCGAGGTGGTCTCCGAGGAGCCGCATATCGTGTTCCCCGGCAACATCCAGGGACGCAGCATCCGCGAGACCGGCCCGAAGGGCTGCACCCTGGTCACCGTGACCGACAAGGGCTCGGTGGCCGTGGAGCACCGTGACCTCGACGTGGTGCGGTGGGCTCATCTCCGCGTCGACGCCGCGTCCGCCGATGACCTCGACGACGTGTGTGAGCTCGTCCGCACGCAACTCGCCGCGGAGCGCGATCAGAGTGACGGTCGGCTGGTGGCGGCACGGGTAACTGTGACCGGTCGTTCGGCTGCGCACGCCGAGCTGTGGCGAGAGCGCGAGCGTCTGACGGTCGAAGTCCGCTCCATCGCGGTGGACCTCGGCGAGGTGTGGGTCGAGAAGGTCGGCCCTGGAACGAGCCCGCTGGATGTGGGGACCGGTGACGGTGCAAATGACATCACCGACATGATCGCAGGGCTGCTGCGCACCGCGAAGGAGCTCGGCACCGACGAGGACGCGGTACGCAGGTTCGTCGAGAAGGACCCTCTGTGGAGCAAGCTCAGCGGTGATGTGCGCGGCGAGGACAGGCTGAACAGCAGTAGCGCCGAGTGGTGCGCACAGCTGCTCAGCGAAGCATCGGATCTGCTGGTCTCGATGCTGCAGGAGGGCGCCCGATGAGGCTGGACCGCTTGGATCTGGTGAAGTACGGACGGTTCACCGACCACGTTCTCGATTTCTCCGCTCCCGGAGTACACCTGGTCGTCGGCCCGAACGAGGCCGGCAAGTCGACGATGCGCAACGCCGTCACCGATCTCCTGTACGGCATACCGGCTCGCACGACCTACGGCTATCTGCACGGAATGCAGGATCTGCGCATCGGCGCCTTGCTCCGCGCAAGTGACGGCAGCGAGCTCGAGATCGTGCGCCTGAAGAAGATCAAGGATCCTCTGCGTACTGTCGGCGACAAGGTCCTCGATCCCCGGGAACTTCAGTCGATCCTGGCCGGTGTGACGAAGGACGACTTCACCGATGTGTTCGCGATCGACCACGAGGAGCTGCGCGCCGGCGGAGCCGCGTTGCTGGCGGGCAAGGGCGATCTGGCCAAGGCGTTGTTCGAGAGCCGGTCGAGCGCTCAGCTAACGACGTTGCTGGCTCGTCTGAGGGAGGAGCACAGCCAGCTATACGTACCGCGTGGCAGGATTCCCGTCCTCAACGCCGCCATCGGCCCGGAGGGGTCCCTGTCGCAAGCGCGCCGGGAGCTGGACGAACAGATCCTGCGGCCTGAAACCTACCGGGAGTCAGAACGCGCCGTCGATGATGCGACGAAGCAGTACGAGGGGATCAGCGAGGATCTGAAGCGGGCCCGTACCGAACAGTCGCGGCTGACCCGCATCAAACAGGCTTACGCGGGGATGGAGCAGCGTAGGCAGTTGCTGGAGGAGCGCGCTCAGCTGCTGGCTGCGGGACCCCTGGTCGCAGGAGACGTCGGCTATCGGTACGACACGTTGCGCTCGGAGCGGAGAGAGGCCGAGACCATTCTCCGAGGCTTCGTAGACGATGTTCGGGAGGTCGAGGACGAACTCCGCGAACACAATCCGGACTTCGCAGTGCTGGCAGTGGCCGAAACGATTACGGTGCTTCATGCAGATGCCAATGGAGTCGAGAAGGCGGAGAAGGCAGGGCTGAAGGCAGCGCGTTCAGCCGACGAACTGCGCGGCCAGGCATCATCGAGGCTTGCAAGGCTGCGGCCTGACGCCAGCAGGGCTCCAGAGGTCGAGACAGTAGCGCCGACCTTGCGTGCGCGGGTGGGCGAGATGATCAACGAGCAGACAGTTCTGGCTACCGAACTGGGTGCTGCGCGCAAGCAGGTGAAGAGCAGGAACCGTGCCCTGGACGCGGAGTTGGCAAAGCTTCCGGCGCACACCGAACCGGTCGATC
Organism: Catenulispora sp. EB89; assembly: GCF_041261445.1. Lineage (NCBI taxonomy): Bacteria > Bacillati > Actinomycetota > Actinomycetes > Catenulisporales > Catenulisporaceae > Catenulispora > Catenulispora sp. EB89. Next base: position 109,538 of record NZ_JBGCCU010000032.1, on the reverse strand, counting down.
ATGCGCCGCTGGCGGCCGTCGTCAAGGCCGTACCCTCATCTTTGTCGAGTCAGATCCTGGCCCTGGAGAAGCAGTACACGGCCGCACAGGCGAAACTTGCGAAGGCACGCAAGCGCTATGCGCGCTTCGCACTGCCCGAGGATGTCGGCGATCTGACGGTACCCGGCGCCGAGGAGATCGCAGCGTACAGGAAGCGCATCGACGACACCGACAAGGCTGTGGCCCGCTGTGGAGAGCGAGTAGCGCTTCGCACGACCGAGCTCGCCGGGCACCGCCGCGATCTAGAAAACTTCCTACGCCAGGATCCGCCTCCAAGCGAGACAGATCTCGCAGTCAGTCGTGCACACAGGCAGGAGCTTTGGGGACAACTACACTCCGGGCTCGTCGATCCTCACTCGGCGAGTACTGCTCCGCTGCCAGTCAGCGAATACGAGACGGCTGTGGCCGCCAGTGATGAGACCGTCGACCGGATGCGCCGCGACGCTCAGCGGATGGCCGAGCGCTCGCAGCTCGAAGAGGCGGTCGAAAAGACCGAACGCCTGCTCTCCGAGGCGCAGGAAGAACACAAGGTCGCGGTCGAGGACAGACAAGCCCTTGAAACGCGATGGACCGAACTCTGGACCCCCAGCGGTCTACCCGTTCCCGCAGTCGAAGCAGCTACCGACCTGCTCACAGCCTTACAGACACTACGCGAGCAGACCGATGAACGCGACGCCCTGCTTCTAACCCTCGACTCTGATCGTGCCGCCGCCAACGCCCATGCGACGCGCTTGCGTGAGGCGCTTGCAGATGCTGGCTACTCTGCCCCTCCGGAGCCAGCGTCCCTCAACGAACTGATCGAAGCAACCAGCGCCTTTCACACAACACTCGCCGAGACGGCAAAGAAGCGGGCCAGGATCACCGCAGCTGCAGAGAACCTCCGCAACGAACTCACCGACGCGCAATCAGAGGTCACGAGGCTGGAAACCGAACTCGCGGACTGGGACGAGAAGTGGAAGCGGCAGCTCGCCGACAACCAGCTCACCGGCACCCCCGCCCAGGTGGCCGAGTCTCTGAGCGAGCTCGACGAGATAGCTCGCCTCCACGCAGACGCACTCCGCTTCCAGGAGCAGGCCGACGAAGCCGACAACCAGGTCTCTACATTCACCTCAAGACTTGACCAAGCCCTCGCAGACGCCGGGCGGCCGCCCCTCACCACACCAGACCGCCGATACGCCGTGGTGCGCAGCCTCAAGGAATACCTCGACCGCCAGAGCGCGTCGCAGGATGAGATCACCCGGCTGACGGATCGGCTCGCCACGCTGCGCGGCAAACTGGAAAGCGCCCGGAACAACCGCGCCGAGGCGGACAAGAGCGTCGCCGTGATGCTCGCTGAGGGCTTGATGCACGATGAGCATGAGCTGGTGGAAGCGATCGAACGCACTGACGCGATACGGGGGCTTGATAAGCAGCTTAAAGCCGTTGAGAACTCCCTCGCTGGGGCTGGCGTCGGCATCGCTCAACTCGAGCAGGAAGTAGCAGACCACGATCCCGACGAGCTCACGGCTCTCATCGCCGATCTCGATGCGCGGATCCTTCAGCTGGAGGGCGATCTCGGCACCAGGGCCGCCGAACTCGCGCGTTGTAAGAACACGTTGGAGCAGATGAACGGCTCCGACGCCGCGGCGATCGCAGCAGACGCCGTGGAAGAGCAGCGCGCTGGCATCGTGCACCACGCCCACGACTACCTGCGACTGCGCCTCGCCGAGCAGATCCTCCTAAAAAGCATCGAGACCTACCGCCAAGAGAATCAGGCCCCCGTCCTGCGCAAAGCCCAGCACATCTTCACCCGGATCACCCACGGCGAGTATCCCGAACTCGTCGACGACACTGACGCCGACGGCAAAGCCGTGCTACGAGCCCGTCGCGGGTCCGGACCGCTCGTAGACGTGGAGGACATGAGCGAGGGCACGCGCGACCAGCTCTACTTGGCGCTGCGCCTAGCGTCACTCGACCGCTACGCCGACGAAGGCCGCGCCATGCCGCTACTGCTGGACGACGTGTTGATGACATTCGACGATGGACGCACTGGCGCCGGTCTGAGCCTGCTCGATGAGATGGCGGACCGGTTCCAGGTGATCGTGTTCACCCATCATGAACACATCGGCCGGATCGCACAGGACGCGCTGGCAGCAGGGCGGATTCATGTCCACGACCTCGTCCCGGCTTCCGAACGCTGAGAGCGAAGCTCAGAATTTCTCACACACCCTGAACAGGGGGCAGAGCGTGCCCTAATCCGTAGCTGGATAAGCAGTTTTCACTTCGCGAGGGGAGCTTCATCACACTCGGCGAGCAGCCGTTCTAAGCGTCGCACCTCTTTGGGAGAGCATTTTGACTTCGGCGGCGTGTTCGCGCTCGCGCTTATCTGGCTTCTCCCGCGGAGACCAATCCTGCCACCACTTCTCTGGAGCGTGCCCCTTGAGGCAGTCGAACCCCGTCGAGCATTCCCGCTGTTCCGCAATGCCTTACGTACAGCGGACCGAACGGCGAGCCCATGTTCCTTGGCGTGTTGAACGAGCCTAGGGCGACCTCAGCCCGGCAAGCTACCTCCTGACAAGGGCCGACCCTGGACTGACGAGTTGGCCACCGCCCAGACCGAGATTCAGGATCCCTCCTGCACCCCTTCTCCCCTACGTCCAGGGACCGATCGAGAACGCCCGCGCTGGTGGGCCAGGCAGAGACCCAGGCGGCGCCGGCAGACATTCCATGCCGAGAACTCTCTGTCGGCCGCGAGCCAGGCGCTGGAGCTTACGTGAGACTACGTCTACAGGGTCTCGGTGGGCGAGGCCTGACCTACGCGCGGTACCGGACCGCTTCGGTCGCCCGGTACCGCACCTGCACGGATCAGGGATCAATGTCCCAGAAGCGCTCAGCCTCCACCCTCCAGCCGACGGGAGAGCGCCGCCAGAGCCACGGCTGCCACGCGAGTCGCCGTCGCGCCTCCTCGGGCGAGGCGCCCTACAACGCCTGGTCGCGCCGACCAGGCCGCCGGGTCCGGCACCGGCCTACCGAGCAGTTTGAGCAAGTCCTCGCGGCTTCGCGGTGCCACCGGGTCGGCGATGCTCGTCACCAGCGGATGAATACCGTCCTTTTCCTCCGCCCATTCCTGCGGCTGTGGCGCGACAACCGTGGACAATAGAGTCAATGCACGAAGGATCAGCGCCGCGTACCCGGGACCGATCCTGGTCACGAACCCGTGAGCGATCTCGTTCCGAAGGTTCGGGCCTTCGGGCGCGGCCAACAACCAGCGGAGGAAGTAGGCCCACGACTCGTCGAGGGCCAGCTCGTCCAGCTTCTTCAGGAGAACGTACAGTCCCGGGTATCCGCCCGGCGTGTCCGCAGCCTGCGTTCGATAGATGCCTTCGTCGAGCTCTCGGAGTAGAAGCCGTGCCGCGGATTCGAATCTTGCCGCCGCGATATGAACGCAGGCTTCGTAATCTTCGTTCCAGAAATGGATAAATGCCCTCGCCACGCTTGCCGCGATCGTCGGATCAGCCGCGCCGCGACGCGAAAGCGTCACCATGAGTTCAGACTCACCCGGCACCCCGTATCGATCCGCCATGCGAACAAGGCCCGTCGCGAGAAGCCGGCCGCGATTCATCGCATAGTGGTTCGCCGTCTCGGCAAGCCGATCCGAATATCCCCCGTCATCCGGCGTCGAGGTCCATCGGGGAAGGCCATCGGCGTTCAACTTCATGCTGGAAATCGCCAAGAGAAAGCCAGTGGTCTTGGCGGTTTGCTCGGTTTGGCTCTTCAATGTCACGAGATCACCGGAAGGACAGTCCGTCTTCAGAAAGTATTCGAGCCCGAAACGCCAATCCGAGCAGGTGGTGAAGGGCGCAAGCCACCGCTCGATGTAGTCAGGAGGGATCGATACGGACGTGGACATGGCCACGAGACCCAGGTCAGCCTTAGGGATCGCCTGCATGAGAGCGGTCGCCCGTTCGACCAAATCTGTCAGCCCGTAGTCACGCGCGACCCGCACCGCAGACTCAAGGATAGAAAGCCGGACAAGGCCTGGACGGGACAATGCTTCATCAATATACGCCTGAGCCTCACGCCGATTGACGGCTTGCGTCTCATCCGGCGTCTGGACACGCCTACGCAAATAGTCGGCAAGTTCAGACCGAAGCCAGCCCTCGTCATAAGCCCGCCACGCCGCCTCCAACAAGGCGTCGACACGTGCGTCATCTCCTGCACCGGCCGGGCCACCGCGCGAGGCCTTCTTGGATTCCTTCGGCTTGGTGGACAGCGCTCCGATAAGCGGCAGCACGACACCAGGCCACTTCGACTCACCCTTCATGGTGTTCTCAGCCGCGCTCAGCATCGCGCCCCGCACCGTGACCTCGCGAGCCAGGTCACCGACGCTACGAGTAAGGTCCCATGCACGCACAAGCCCCTGGGCTTGGGTCAGATCTGTTTCGGCGGTGACATCGACATCGGCCAAGTACGCGTCGATCGCTGCCGTGGCCCGGACATACGGGTTGCCGTCGCGCCGCAGGAACAGCAGGTCGTTGAGACGGGCCTTGGCGCCCGGATGCTGCACCTTCTCGGCAAGGTCACGCCAGAGCGAGACGACCTCATCGTCCACGTCCGGCACGGCCGGTGGGTAGGCGTTCGCCCCCGATCCCGACAGCGGGCCCAAAGCGCAGCCCGACGGCTCGCCCCTGGCCGACAACCGAAGACCGTAAGCCGTCGCGAGTACCAGCTCTCTGATCTCCGGACCTTCCGGATCCAGACCGGCGTCTGACCCCTCTCGCCGAATGTCGTCGACGACATTCCATCGCAGGGTGCTCGTCGCATGCGCACCGTCGAGCACCAAAGCCAGTATTTCGGCATTCTGTTGATCGTGGACATACGACTCAAAGGGCCGGCCTGTCACGCCGGTAGGTTCAGCGGGATTGAATTCATCGGAGCTTTCGTCCATAGCCAATCTTAGCTTGCCGCCCGGCGCTGGCGATGCCTTTTATCAGGCCGCCGCCAAGGCCTCCGCCCTCAGCAACGGCTCCGCCTCCCGAAAGGCGTGCAACGCGTAATGCACGCGGGACTTGACCGTCCCCTCGGGCACCCCGAGCACGCCGGCGGCCCTGCCGCGCCGTAAAGTCGCGGTAGTGCATCTCGAACAGCGTGGCCCGGTGGTCCGGGCTGAGCCGCCGCAGCGCCACCCGCACGTCGTGCGCCTTCGCGACCTCCTTGACGTCGCCGACCGCGTCGGCCAGGGGGAGACATCCTCGACGATCACCTCGGCCGGGCGTGCCTGGCGGGCCCGGACCGCGTCAATCACGACCCAGCGGGCACCTGAACAGCCACGGGCGCGCCGTCCAGCACGGCGGTATTCATAGCGGTGGTGATGGCGGTCATGTCAGATACCCCTCCCGTGCGCGGATACGGACTGCCAGGAAGCACGGGACTGCGAAACGCCCTCATTGGGGAGACCGACGATCCGCTAGGAGGACCCGCCCTCGTTCTGGCATTCGCGAGCTTCATCGTCGAACAGGTCCTGGGGTAACACACCTAACCCGTCGGCGATCTTTAGGAGCGTCAGCACGCCCGGATTACGACGTCCGTGCTCGATATAGATCAGTCCACGAAAACTCAGGTCGCTGAGGTGGGCGAGCTCCTCCAAACTCAACTGCCGTGCCTCGCGAAGCTTCCGGATGCGCAGGCCGAGCGCCAGCAGTCGCGGGTCGGGTGGTTCGCCGGCAGATGACACGACTCGACTGAATCGGCGCGAAGATCAGCGAACCATGAGCAGTTGTGCATAATCGATCCGACGCGGCTCCCACGTCGCCGTTTAGATGCGAATGCACGACCGAAGGGCATCCGGGACATGGACACCACGCTGCAACCGCTTTGGCTGCCGCGACAGTCTCAGCGCGACCGCCGTTCGTCAGACCATGTGCCCCTTGCGGGACTGCAGGTGTCTGTGGACCGTCCCCTACGTGAATACTCCGCAGCAGGTCCTGACGAAGCTCAAGCGGTTGCCCCGGTTCGTCGGCGCGCTCCCACACGTCCAGAAGTGCTCGACATCGTCGGCGGGAGGCGCACAGTGAGCGGCATCCGAAGCGTCAGTGGGATCATTAAGACCCTCGATGGCATCACTGTCTATCCCCCAGCACAGCCTGGCGACCCGTGGCGCGCCGCTTTCTACGATCGCGACGGTAAGCGTAAGTACCGTCAGGCCGCGGACGAGGACGGCCTGGCACGCAAGCTCGATCCAGTCAAGCGCCGGCTCGCAGGCCTCCCCGACCTCAACCGCTTCGAGACAGCATCAGGCGCCGACCTCATCGCTTACTACCTTTCTCCAGACCGGCTACCGGCTGACAGGCAGTGGTCAAGCTCCTATCGAGCAGATCAGGAACGATTCGGCAGGAAGACACTCGAGGTCATCGGAGATGTACCGTGCGGAGCCATCGAAACGTGGCATATGCAGCAGATCGTCAACCGCGCAAATACTGCCACATCAGGCGCCCGGCTGCGGACGTTCATCTCAGGATTGATCAAGATCGGCGGCAGCATGGGGTTTCTCACTGAGCCATTGCCGGCCGTCGTCCACTGGCAGGCCGGCGATCGCCCTCGCCCGACCCTGAAAGCGCGGATTTGCGGAGAGAGCACCGACTTCATCGACATGGCCTCGCTACCGCGCCATCGGGATGTGTCAGCGCTCGCCTTGGCCACACAGCAGAAGAGGCTATGCCGCTGGTGGCGTGAGTTGATGCCGTACGTCGCGGCCTACTCAGGTATCCGGCGCGGAGAAATGCTCGCGCTTTCGGCCGACGATGTGGATTCGACAAGACGCACGATCACGGTCCTGCGGAAGGTCATCGAAGTCAATGGCAAGCAGACCATCGAACTACCCAAGAACGGCATCATCCGCACGACCCTGTTCCCTGAGATTGCGCCGGACGGCTACCGTCTCGCCGACATGCTCGCCCGTCGTATCAACGAAGCGAGGACTGAACGGGACGCCGGTTCCAACCCCAACGCGCGACTCTTCCCCGCCAGAGGCGGCAAGTACATGTACGCCTGCAGCTTCTACTCGTCCATCGCAGAGCCAGCCTTTGCGGCGGCTGGATGGCGCACTCCCGAGTCAGGCAGTCGTTGGACTTGGCACACGCTCCGGCACGTCTTCTGCACCACTGCGCTCGTCGAATGGAAGCTCGACCTCACCGACGTCTCCAAGCTCGCCGGTCACTCCACCATCCGCATCACAGCGGACAGGTACGTCGGTGCTGTGGCTGGGACACTTGAAAGAGCCTTCGAACGAACTCGAGTCAAGCAGGCGATGGAATGACAAAGTACCGACATCAGCTCAGTCCAATAGTTAGTACTTGGGCTGGGGTATACGGTTTGCAGGGAGTTGTTACTCGCAGGCTTGCCGACTGCCAGACGGGGGCAGAAGCCCTCAACCGGAGCCGCGCGGTGGAACCAATGGCTGTTGCTGAGGCCCGTTCGGCGTCAGCACTGAGATCCGTCAGAAGGATTGAAGACAACACCGGGTGCACAGGTGCCGAACGGGACGCGTGGTACCTGCCTCCCGATCGCTCCTCATCTGTGTCAACGAAGCCACCGCGTAGCCCGGTTGCTGCTGTGCCGCTCGGGTCGCGCCAGCGACTCTTTCGGTTACAACCTGATCATCCCCTCTGGTCTCAGGGCTGGGCCAGCCGATAGCCTTCAGCCTGCCCGCCTCGCAGCCTGGAGCGGGCCACTCAACTCAGAACCATCAATTGGTTTACCTGTAACATGCAGTTCGAAGCTATTGACACTGATGCGGTTAATCGGTGTTGGAGATGGCGGGCAGACGAGGCAAGGTGCGCGATGACTGGATCGGCGGCGGGTTCGTCCCTTCATACCTTTGGGGCGCTCTCGCGTTCTGCGATCCGCGATTTCGTCCCCGCCGAGACGTGTTGGCGAACCGCAGAACTGGTGGGCCGAAGTGTGGAGGTGGCTTATCGGCTGAACCAGCAGGAGCATTCACGTCGTCTTGATGCCGGCCTTGGCAGCCTGTGCGCCTCAGACCAACTCGATATGCTGCTGGGACTGCCGTCAGGTCTCCCGGTACCGGTGGAGTCGCTGACTGCGCGTGAGCGCAGAACCCTGCGCAGGATCCCATCCGGTGCGCTTGAGCGAAGCGGCCACCTGGTTCAACGCCACGCCGTGCAGCCGCTGATGGTCGATATGGTGCTGGTCCCCGTACGCGGCTGGCGATCGGGTCTGCAGGACGCGGGGCGCTTCGCGCCCTTCGCAATGCGCATGATGTCCTTGACATCGGCACCTTCTGACGTGCAGAGCCTAGTGCTGGAAGCCAGCTACTACGGTATCGGTGTGCTGGTAGCAGATGGCGATGACCAAGAAGTGCTCGTCCCTCCGCGGCCTTTTATCCGCCGCCGCCACACCGCGGCAGGCTGGCAGTTCGTGGAGCAGGTGTACCAGCAGGTGCAGCCCCAGCACCTCTAGCCTTGGGCCGCCGAGTCGGCCGCCGCGAGCTTGGCCAACCGCGTGAGCGTTTTCGACGGCACGAACGCTTGCGGCTGTTCGATCCTCTCGCTCTCGAGCCTGTGCTCGGAAACCGCCTTCTGGACCCTTGAAGTCCACGTTCTCGATCGTTCCGGTAACGGCGTCGCGTACATGTCCGACCACAGCTCGATCCAAGCGGCGGTGTTGTGAGCCGCAGCGCTTTGCGCCACCTCGGTGTCGAAGCTGTCGAAGCGGTCAAGCCCGCGGCCGCGGCACTCAGTACACCAGCACTGCGGGGGGTCGTCGTTGGCGTATAGCCGGGCGAGCTTGTCGGCACGGGCGTAGCTCAGAAGATCCGCCATGAACACCGACGGCTTGAGGCGGACGCCGCTCGGCTGGGTGATCTCACCTGGCGGTACGCAGTGGCGCAGCGCGCTGCTGCTGCCGATCCCGGCAAACAGACCGCCGTGCGCCATGCAGTCCAGGCCCGAGACCACGTCGGTGCGCCACAGGCCGAGGTTGGGGATCTCCCGGTAGAGGCGTCGAAGGTTCCCCGCGACGTCGGCGTAGTGATCAGTCGGGTTGTACTGGCCGCCCAACACCAGCGCGATCGGGTGCGGGATCTGCTTCAGGCAGGCAATGACTTGGCCGAGAGTCTCCTTACGCAGCCAGGTCACCGCCATGGGGATCACGGCGACGACATCGGCTCGAACGATGCCCGCTAGGGCGTTCACCAGAGCTTTGAAGGCGGCGAAGTCGCCAGGGGCTATATACCCCGACGGGGTGAAGGCGAACGGCGCCTGACTGGCGACTAGATCGTTGAGCAGGCTGTCGAGGGGATCGTCATCAGCGAACAACGTGTCGCTGATGTCGGGGACGCGCAATGGCGACTGAGCCGTAGCGATGTAGCTCTCATACACCGCGGTGTCCGCCAGGACGAGGACGGCGGCCGAGGCCTTGAGAGTTAGCAGGCCAGCCCTCGCCTTCTCCCCGCACAGGGCAATCCCGCCGCTCGCCGGAGGATCGAATTCCGGATCGACCTTGCTGTGGGTGCCGGTCGGTCTAGCAAGGTGCATTCCGCGGTCGCGAAGCACCTCAAGAGCGGTGGGCCTACCCGTCGCACCCACTGCGGCAGTCACCTGCCGCCTGCGGAGCGGCTGTTCGGATGGCTGCGTCACTGCATCACCTCAGGATTGCATTGAAAGCTCTTGGATCGACGTCAATTGCTTGAGGTATTGCTGCTCGAACTCGGCAGGCAGCAGCCCAGCCATTGCGGCGAGCTGCGCCCTGGTGTGTCCACGCCCAAGGAGCCCGGTCACGATGTCTGCGATCGCTGCCGGGGATTCAGGGGCGATCGCGGCCGGCTCTTGAGCCCGGTATCCCATGACCGACATCTCGATCATGAGGTTGCGGTACTGCCAGTCGCTGAGCGCGCCAAGGTCAAGACCCCGCCGGATGAGCGCTGCCATTGACACGCCCCAGCGAGGCTTCAGTTCGGTCACACGCGCGATGTCCGCACCCGATAGCTGCCCGCGGATGACCCCGGCAGGCATCAGCAACTCGCTGGCGAAACGATCGGCCTGACCTTCCTGGTCCTGCGTACCCCCGGGCTCGCGGTGAAGCAGCAAGTGGCCTAGTTCATGCGCCAGGCTGAACCGAAATCGGTCGCCGGGCGCCCGCGAGCTCAGCAGGAACAACGGCAACCCGTCATCTGGCCATTGGCTGACCGCATCGATCTCAGAGGTGCCGAGATCGCGAACGAGAACAATCCCGCCAGCATCCTCAATGACACGGACCAGGCTGGCAATCGGCCCGGGCGGCACCCCCCACCTGTCACGGAGTTCGATCGCTTTCTCCTCCGGCGAGTCAATCTCGGTGAGTTCCGCGCGGAAGAAACTGTGGTGCCGACCCCCGACCGCCGCGACGAGGGCTGCGGTCTGACGGCGTGCCAGGGCAAGTTCGGAGTGAATCTGCCGAAGAGCGGGGGCGCCCAGCGACACCTTCTTTCGATGGTGGACCAGCCCGACGCCCACGCCGTCCGCAGCCGGGTCGGAACACAGCAGCGCGACCGGGTAGCCAAGCACCTTGGCCATCGCATCGAGGCGGTCTTCGGCCACGTTCAACCGCCCGGCCTCAGCGCGGCTGACGTACCCTTGCGACACCGCGACGCCCAAGACTTCGGACATCTCCTGGGCTACCTGCCCCTGTCGCTTGCCACGCGACTCGCGGGCAAGTACAAGCATCGCCGGGTTCGCCACCGGCAACGACGTGCTCATAGCTCACCCGCTCTCGATCGTCAGGATCCTGCTGACGCCAATCATACCCCAGAGACTCACCTCAGATAGCCACCTCAAATTATTCGGCAAATCTAGATGGCATCCCTTGGTTCGCAGCGTTCAGATACCGCGCACACCATCGCACAGCCGATGTTCGTGGCAACCGGGCGGCGCAACGCCGCGATCCGGAAGTGGTTGGACCTGTCACACGCTGCGACACGTGCTCTGCGCCACCGCATTTATCCAGTGGTACCTCGATCTCACCGACGTCTCCGAACTCACCGGGCACTCCAATCTCCGCATCACAGCAGGCAGATATGTGAGCGCGGTGGCAGGAAGACTCGGGCGTGCCTTCGAACGGACAAAGTTCGATAGCTAGTCCTGCTCGTACTGGCAGGCGCGGCTGTAGGAGTAGATCGACAGCGGCAGCGTCGGGTGCGTGCGGCGGGTGACCTTGTCGGCGGCGATCTCGCGCGCCAGCTCCTCCGGGTCCAGGACCTCGGACAGCAGGGGACGCTCCGGGCGCTCCCCACGGTTACCTGCTCACTCATATTCGGTTCCCCCGCTCCTCGTCACGTACTCCGCCGACACGATCTTGCCGATCGTGCGACTCCCCACCACAGCGTTCGCGTGCTCCCGCTGCGAACGCACGACGATGCCCTCCCGGATGTGCGCGCCCGTGCCGCTGACGGTCTCCTCCCCGGAGGCCAGGGCCAGCAACAGGGCCTCATCGTAGGGGCCCTCATAAAGCGTCGGCACCTGGGGGATCTCCAGGCCGGTGTCCTTCAGCGCCCGCGACCACTCCGGAGCGCCGAGCCAGCGGACGACGCCGTCGACGTCGACGCAGACGTCGAACGCGGCGAAGCCCGGCGTGTCCTGCGCGTTGGCTCCGTAGGCCAGGTCCTGGACGCCCTTGCCGTAGACCTCGCCGTAGATGCCGACGCGGCGCGCGTCGTAGGCCTCGGCGATCTTCGCGGCGGCCTCGGGGACGCGGTGGGCGCGCACGGTGCGCCAGTACAGGTTCTTGTCGCTCTCGACCAGGGCCAAGTACTTGGATCCGAAGCCCTTGGACGACACCAGGTACTTGCCGTGCTCGCCGGCCGCGCCGGTCCCGCCAACCCCGCCGGGATCGCCGATCTCGCGGGTCTCACCGGTCTCGGCCAGGTACGTGAGCATGCAGCAGGTCCCGTGCACCTTCTCGGTGGCGGACACCGGCTCGCCGGGCTCGAAGATCCCGGGGTAGCGCGCGATGTTCTCGATCTCGGTCCACGGCAGCAGGTCGGCGGCCGAGACGACGTCCCCGGACATGCTGACCGGCACCGGCGGCACCCACTTCACGACGCCCAGCAGCTCGGCGAAGTCCTCCCCGGCGGCGTGGGCCGCGGCGAGGTCGACGCCGTCCAGCACCTTGGGACGGCACACGATGCCCTGCGACAGCTCGCCGCGCAGCCGCACGGCCTTGACCCGGTCCTTGCCGGACCCGGCCAGCCGCCCGGTCAACCCCAGCTCCTCGATCAGTCCGCCCGGGAGGACCGACTGCTCGGGGACGTATATGGCGTGATCACCGGACCGGAACGCGCCCTTGGCGACGACGGCCCGGTAGAGGCCGACTTGCGCCAGCTCCAACGCGTCGGCGTTGGGATGGACGTGGATCGTCAGGGGTTCGGCGGTGACGCGCAGGGTGGACATGGGCTTCTCGTCTCGTGGTGGTCAGGGTCCGGATATGGACTCGACGACGACGGTAGGGGCGAGAAACCCGTGGTTAAAGTGATTATTCTCGGCTAAGCGAGATCCAAAGCCGACCACTGCCCGACGGGACGATAGCCGAGGCGCTGGTAGAGCGCGTTGCTGGTGGGATTGGCCAGGTCGGTGAACAAGACCACCTCGTAGCCGGCGTCCAGACCGCGCCGGCTCAGGGCAGCGGTGACGGCGGCCGCGTAGCCGTGTCCGCGTAGCGCGGCCGGCGTGTAGACGGGAGCCACGCGCATCACGCCCGCGATCGGCGTCGTGGCGCCGGCCAGCGAGACGGGGACGCCGTCCAGCTCCCACAGCAGGAGTTCGCCGTTCTCCAGGCGCCGATCCACGGCACGAACCGGGTCCGCCTTCGGATCGCCGACATCGATGCCGAAGGCCGCGAACCATTCGACCAGCAGGTCCCGGTCGGCGTCCGTCACCAGCCGGGCGCAGCCCTTCGGCGCGGGCTGCGGCAGGATCAGCTCTGCCAGGCGGAAGAGCCTTCGGTTCGACGCCACCTTCGGCTCGTGGCCGTTCGCGGCGTGCCAGGCCTGCGCGAAAGCCGCCGTAGTCTCGGCGGGGCCGTGGAGCCCGGGCACACCGTCCAGCACCTCGACCAACTCCCGCGCGGCGTCGGCCGGGGCGTCGGTCACGATGGCCGGCATCGGCGGCGTCCGCAAGAACGCGGCACGGACCTCGGAGTCGGCGTACCAACCGAAGTAGGGCGGGGTGTCGCTGTAAGTAGTAGCTCCGGAGGTCTTCAGCGATGCGACCACCGTCAGCAGCACGGTGTTCCGTACAGGATCGGCGCGCAGGAAGTCGCCGGCCGCGCTCTCGAACTCGTCGATGTCAGCTGTCACATGCCAGGTCATGTCTTACCGTTGCACACGCCGGCGCGCGCTCGCACCCACGTTTCACCCGAGCTGGGCTCGGGTCCCGGCGGCAGGTCCAACCGCCGCCGAGACCGGAGCCCGAGCTACCAGTCGGGCTGGTACCAGCCCGACTCACCGAGCTACCAGCCGAACTCGTACCAGCTCGACTCACCGACCTACCAGCCGAGCTCGTACCAGCCCGACTCACCGACCTACAACCGCGGGTCCACCGGCTCCGACTCCAGCGCCAGCACCGCGAACACCGCCTCGTGCACCCGCCACAGCGGCTCCCCGCCCACGAACCGCTCCACCGACTCCAGCCCGAGCGCGTACTCGCGGCTCGCGAGCGAGCGCTTGCGGCCCAGGCCGCGGTTGCGCAGCCGGTCCAGGTTCGCCGGCTCCAGGTACTCGGGGCCGTAGATGATGCGCAGGTACTCCGGGCCGCGGCACTTCACGCCCGGCTGCACCGGGCCGCGCGGCCCCGCTGTGAAGCCGTGCCGCGGCTTGACCACCATGCCCTCGCCGCCGGCCGCGGTCATCGCCTGCCACCAGGCCGTCGCCTCGGCGACCGAGGCCTCGTCCTCCAGGTCGACGACGCGGCGCTCGGTGCGCGTGAAGAACTCCGGGTCGGCGGCGACCAGCTTGTCGGCCAGCGCGATGTGCCAGTCGTTGCCCTTGGTCACGGCGTGGTTCGCGCCCTGCGAGGCCAGGATCTGGAACGGTGCCAGCCGCAGCCCCGCCAGGCCCTCGACCGGCCAGCAGTAGCGACCGTAGGCGGTGGTGAAGGCGAGCGCGTCGGTGAGGCGCCGGTCCTGGCGCGCGGCCAGGTCGGCGACGTCCAAACCACGGGCCGCCGCGGCACCGAGCGCCGAGGTGGCGGCGGTCAGCGAGGCCCGCGCCGCCGCGCCGACCGCGGCGTACTGGTCCCGCAGCAGGCCCATCGCCTTCGCCGACCACGGCAGCAGCTCGCAGTCCAGCAGCAGCCAGTCCGTCTCCAGCTCCGACCACACGCCGGCGGTGTCGATCGCGGCGCGCACCCGCGCCAGCACCGCCTCGACCTTCGCCGGCTCGTCGAAGAACGGCCGACCGGTCCGGGTGTAGACGGCGCCGGTGCTGCCGTCCTCGATGCCGAACCGGTTGCGCGCAGCGTCCGCGTCGCGGGCGATCACCACCACCGCGCGGGAGCCCATGTGCTTCTCCTCGCACAGCAGCTCCCTGACGCCCTCGTCCCGGTACGCCGCGAACGCCTGCGCCGGGTGCTCCAGGAACCCCGGCAGCGTCGACGTCGCGCACGGCGCCATCGTCGGCGGCAGGTACACCAGCCAGCGCGGGTCCACCGCGAACCGGCTCATCACCTCCAGCGCCGCGGCGGCGTTCTCCTCCTGCACCGTGACGCGGCCCAGGTGGCGCGCCTCGACGGTGCGACGGCCCAGGACGTCGTCCAGGTCCAGCACACCGGGGTCGCGGCGCACCACGCCGTCGGCGGAGGCGAAGGTCGTGGCCTCCAGCGGCCGCACCGGCTCGTACCAGACCTTCTCGGCCGGGACCGACACCGGTTCGCGCTCCGGGTACCGCAGGGCGCTGAGCCGGCCGCCGAACACCGCGCCGGTGTCCAGGCACAGCGTGTTGTTGACCCACTCCAGGTTCAGCACCGGGGTGTGGCCGTACAGGACCATCGCCTTGCCGCGGTAGTCGTTGGCCCACGGGTAGCGCACCGGCAGGCCGAACTCGTCGGTCTCGCCAGTGGTCTCGCCGTACATCGCGAAGGAGCGGACACGGCCCGAGGCGCGGCCGTGGAACTCCTCCTTCAGGCCGGCGTGCGCGACGACCAGGTTGCCGCCGTCGAGGACGTAGTGGCTGATCAGGCCGTCGCAGAAGGTGCGGACACGCTTGCGGAAGTCCTCGTCCTCGCCTTCGAGCTGCGCCAGCGACTCGGCCAGGCCGTGCGCGACCTTGACGTTGCGGCCGTCGAGCGCGCGGACCAGCTTGTTCTCGTGGTTGCCGCTGACGCACAGCGCGTGCCCCGCCTCGATCATGCCCATGGCCAGACGCAGCACGCCGGGGGTGTCCGGGCCGCGGTCGACGAGGTCGCCGACGAAGACCGCGGTGCGGCCCTCGGGGTGCACGGCGTCCACCGGGCGGCCGCGGTCGTCTCGTGTGAGTACGTAGCCGAGGGTGCCGAGCAGCGTCTCGAGCTCGGCGCGGCAGCCGTGGACGTCGCCGATGACGTCGAACGGGCCGGTGAGGTCGCGCTTGTCGTTGTAGGCCTTCTCGTAGGTGATGACGGCCTGGTCGACCTCTTCGACGCTCTTCAGGACGTGCACCTTGCGGAAGCCCTCGCGCGACAGGTTCCGCAGCCC
Organism: Catenulispora sp. EB89; assembly: GCF_041261445.1. Lineage (NCBI taxonomy): Bacteria > Bacillati > Actinomycetota > Actinomycetes > Catenulisporales > Catenulisporaceae > Catenulispora > Catenulispora sp. EB89. Next base: position 93,800 of record NZ_JBGCCU010000032.1, on the reverse strand, counting down.
GTTGCGCAGCTCCCGGCGCTGCCGCGCGATGACGCGCGCCGGCAGGTCGGCCCGGTCGGCGCGCTGGGCGTTGCGGTCGACACAGACGCGCTCGGGGATGTCCAGGACGATCGCAACCGGCAGGACGTCGTACTCGCGCGCGAGCTTGACCAGCGCCTCGCGCGCCTTGGTCTGGACGTTGGTGGCGTCGACGACGGTGAGCAGACCGCGGCGCAGGCGGACGCCGGCGATGTGGTGCAGGAGGGCGAAGGCCTCGGGGGTCGCCGACTGGTCGTTCTCGTCGTCGGCGACGATGCCGCGGCAGGCGTCGGAGGAGACGATCGCGGTGGGGCGGAAGTGCTCACGGGCGAAGGTGGACTTGCCGGAGCCGCTGGTGCCGATGAGGACGACCAGGGACAGTTCCGGAACGGCCAGCTCAGACATCGGCCGATTCCTCCTTCTTCTCGTTCTTGGCAACGGTGAACAGCGCGAGCTGGGTGGACGGCCCGAGCTCGGGGTCGATCTCGCCGACCGGCTTGAACCGCACGTCGTAGCCGTGCACTGCCGCAACCCGTTCGGCCCAGTCCCGGAACTCCGCACGCGTCCACTCGAACCGGTGGTCGGAGTGCCGGAAGCGCCCGGCCTCGAGCGTCTCGTAGCGCACGTTGTACTCGACGTTCGGCGTCGTCACCACGACCGCGCGAGGGTGCGCGGCACGGAACACGGCGTGCTCCAGCGCAGGAAGGCGGTGCGGGTCCACGTGCTCGATGACCTCCATCAGAACGGCCGCGTCGTAGCCGGCGAGCCGCGCGTCGGTGTACGTCAGCGCACCCTGACGCAGGGTCAGGCGCGCCCTGACGCGGTCCGGCAGCCGATCGACGCGAAGCTTGCGCGCGGCCATCTGGAGCGCACGCGCCGACACGTCGACACCGACCACCTCGCTGAACGCCTTGTCCTTGAGCAGGTCGCGCAGCAGCGCGCCCTCGCCGCAACCGAGGTCGAGGACGCGCGCGGCGTCAACCTCGTGCAGCGCCTCGACGACGGCCTCGCGGCGTGCGGTGGCCAGGGAGAGCTTGCGTTCGCTCGGGTGGCCCAACTTCGACTCGGATTCGTTGACCGCGGCCGGGGCGGCGGCGGATTCTTGAGCGTAATCGCCTGGCGCGCCTTCCTCTTGTCGGTGGGTGAGCCCCCTGGGTGGGTGGGGTGCGTTCTGCGACACGGATACGGTCTCGGTGGTCGACGCGGATGCGGTCTCGGTGGTCGGAGCGGCAGGGGTGTCGGTGGTCGGGGCGGCAGCGTCGGTGATGGTCGGCGCAGCGGCGGTGGCCTTCGCAGCAGCCGGATCGGCGGTCGGAGCAGCGGATGCGGTCTCGGTGGTCGGCGCAGCGCCGGTCGCGTTCGCAGTAGCCAGATCGGCGGTCGCGGCACCGGCGTCGGTGGCCCGGACGGATGCGGTCTCGGTCGTCGGAGCGGCAGCATCGGTGATGGTCAGCGCAGCGCCGGTCGCCTTCGCAGCAGCCGGATCGGCATTCGCGCCACCAATCAGCTCGGTTCCGTCCTCCTCGAACCCGACCGCGTTGTCCAGCGCCTCCGGCTCCACGTCGTCCACCTCCGCCAGCCGCGCCAGCGCCTCGCGCACCAGCGGCTGGCGGCGGGCCAGGTAGCGGCGGGCGATCATGGCGCGCAGGGGATGGGTGCCGAGCCAGCCCTCGCCGACGCGGACCAGCTTGTCGACCTCGTCGCTGGCGACCCAGTAGTGCTTGGCGCCGTCGAGCGCGGCCAGCAGCACGAACAGGTGCGACAGCGCGTCGGACAGGCGGTGGGTGCCGGTCAGCGTCAGCTTCGTGTAGCGCGAGGCGCCCCAGGCCGGGAAGGCCGGGTCCAGCGCCACCGGCTCGGCCTCGACCGTCCAGCCCAGCGGCTCGAACAGCGCGGCGGCGAGCTCCGGGTCGGCGCAGATGAGCGCCGGCACCTCGATGCGCAGCGGCAGGGCGGTGGCGGCGAGTTCCGGGCGCTGGTCGCAGCGGCCGCGCAGGGCCGAGCGGAAGACGTGGCCGAGGGCCGACGCCAGTAGCGAGGAGGCCGCGTACGGCCGGTCGTTCACGTACTGCGACAGCGCGAAGTCCGGGCTGTTGCGGCCGCGGCCGCGGACCAGGGCGATCGGATCGACCTCGAGCAGCAACGCGGCGGTGCACTCCTGGGGGCCGGCGGCCGGATAGAACACATGGGCCTTGCCGTAGGTCACATCGAAGGCCTGAACCCGCTCGGGGTTCTTGTGGAGCAGGAAGCCCAGGTCAGTGGCCGGCCAGTCGGCGCCGGGCGGCGGCGTCGCGGTAATAGTCAGGAGCATTGCACGATCGTGACGGACCGGCCGCGGCCAGGGCAACTTGGTATTTCGTAAGATGTATCACTCGAAGGTGGAAACTTCGCGCAGGTACTCCGCGGGCACGGCATCGGTCAGCCACACCCCGTTCCCCGTCACGTAGAACGTGTAGCCGTCGGTCTGCATGCGTGCGGCGGCGACGGCCAGCACCGCCGGCTTGCCGTGCCTGGATCCGACCTTCACCGCCGTGTCCTTCTCCGACGACAAGTGCACGGCATGGCGCTTCATCGGCAGCAGCCCGTCGCGCCAGATCAGCGGGAGCGTGTTCTGCGCGGTGCCGTGGAACAGCACCTCCGGCGGCTCGGCCGTCGCATAGCCGAGCTCGACCGGCACCGAATGCCCCTGCCGCGCCCGGATCAGCTCGCCGGTGTCGTCGATCTCGAACCGCTGCTTGTTGTTCTCGGCCACGACCTCGTCCAGCTGGGCCCGGCTGAACGCCTGCCCGTGCGCGGCGGCCTTGGCGAGCAGTTCGTCGACGCGCACCCAGCCGGCGCCGTCCATCGTCAGGCCGATCGCCTCGGGATGGTGGCGCAGCCAGCTCGACATCCGCTTCGACAAGCGGATCATGTTCTTCTCATTCATGTCGGCGACCAAGGTCCCGCAGCGGCGCCGCAGATCGCAACAGGGTTTGGGGAACCCGCCGACCCGGCTGCCGAGCGGCCCGCCCAACACCGGCCGCCAAATGCATTCGGCTCCGGGCCCCGCCGGGAATGGGCGACGGGTTCCGGAGCCGAACGCTGTACGAGATGCCACCTTCTCGCCGTTAATACAGGCGTCACAGCCTTCTCTGGCGTTACACCCAGTCTGACCTGCAACAAATCACCGCACCGCGGCTGGCCCCGGGACGCCGCGGCGGCCGGCCGGGTCCCGGCGGAGGCGGCGGCGCACCGGCCGGACGGACTCCGTGCCCGGGATAGCCGTCGGGGCTCGGCGGATAGACACCGGGCGGGAAGGGACCTCGCGGCGGGCCGTCGCCGGGATGCGGGCGGGGCGAGGGGCCGGAGGCATCGCGGGGCTCGTGGTGGAGCTCGTTCCCGTACTCGTACCGGAACACGCGCCAGTACTCGTTCCAGTACTCGTACCGGTACTCGACCCCGTACTCGTACCTGAACAGGTGCCGGTACTCGTTCCCGTACTCGTACCTGGACCCGTACTCCGACCTGGCCCCGAACTCGTCAGACGAGGCTCCGACAGCGCGCTCTGCCCCGGAGACCCGCCCGGCGAGCCGGCCCGTACCGCGGACCGCGTGCCGTCCAGTCGGGGTCTGCACCGTTCGTCGTCCTTCGCCATCCGATGATGGTTGTGCCCCGCCGCGTCGCAGCGGGGCACAACCTGGAGGACCGGCCAGCAGGGATGGGTACGGCCGGGCTCGCATGCCGCGAATCCCTCTTGTCGGAAGAGGCGTACGAAACCCGCGTGCCGTTACCGCAGCAGGTCAGCACACGTGCTCAGGTGCCCGCCTGGGGCTGCTTCGGGGCCCGACGGTGTTTACCCCCGCCACCGCCCTGCGAGGACGTGCTGACCGGGCCGAAACCCGGGGCGCTGCTGGACGGCTTGGCGGCCGGCTTGTGATCGTGCGAGGGATCCGGGCTCGTCGACGGCGAGGTCGGCGTGGACGTGGGCGACGTCGTCGACGTCGACGCGCCGGTCGGCTTCGGGACCGGAGCACTCGAGGCCGCCGCGAGCACCTGCGCGCAGAAGGCGCCGATCTTGTCCTCGCCCCCGGCCATCGCGGCGAGCCGGCGCCGGTCGTGGTCGTTGAGGCCGCCGTTGCCCTTGCCGTTGCCGTTCCCGTTCGCGTCGCCGTTGCCCTGGTGCGCGACGTAGGCACGGCACAGCGCCAGCGCGTCCGAGGCCGCCGTGGAAGTAGGGCTCTGTCCCGGCGTGTCGGCGGTCCCGACCGGCGTCCCCGGCAGCGAACCGGCGCTGCTGGAGTCGCCGTCGGACGTCTGGTCCGTTCCCGGCGAGTTCGGCGTCAGCAGCTGCCCCGGATGCGAGCCCTGAGAGCCCTGCGAACCTTGCACTCCCTGCGAACCCGGCGAACCCTGCGACTCCGGGCCTCCCGGCGACCCGGGAACGCCCGACGACCCCGGCGAGGACGCCATCGTCTGCTCCCCGCGCGGACCCGGATCCGGGTCCGGCACGCCGACCCCGCCGAGCACCTGGTGCGCGGCCCGCTGGATCGGCGACGGGAGCACGTCGGCCTCCGCCGCGACCGCCACGCCGGTGACGGTCAGCGCCCCGGCCACCGCGGCCAGCTTCACGCCGATCAGCCGCCGCAGCGGCACCGCGACCGCGCCGGCCCGGGCCGCTCCGGCCCTGGTGCCGGCGCTGTGCGTACCGCCGCGCGCCGACGCCGCGCCGGCGTTCTCGAACGCCCGCCGCGCCGATTCGTACCCGCGCAGCTCGTGCGGCCACGGGGGCGCGGCCGCCGCCGAAAGCACCCGGGCCACCGCCCGCGCCTCCGCCGACTGCCCGAGGTCGGCGAGGAAGTCCACGCTGCTCACGGTCGTGCCACCTCCACTGTCCCCCGAGCCTGCGTCCGAGTCCGGCGTCCGGGCCCCTTCCGGGGCCGCCGAACCGCCGCGTCCTGCCTCTGGTAGGTCTCGTACTCGTGCGTCGCTTGCGTCTCGTCCGTCGAACCGTGCCGGGCGGTGTGCGCCGTCGGTGGCATCTCCAGCGCCGTCCCAGCCGGCCGAGTATGGCATCCGCGAGGGTGATCCGGCGACGGCAGAAATTCCCGTACCCGGAAGCGCCGCAGGTCCGGGCGCGGGAAGCCGGTCCCCGGCTCCGACCCCGGACTGTCGATCCGGAGTGGGAACGGGGGCCGGAACCAGGCCGGACGCATGGAAAGCGGCCAAAAGCCGCTCGGCCTCATCGTCGCTGAGCTCAGCCATACTCCGCACCCTTCACCGTGCGCGAGCCCCGGCCGTTCCGGCCGGATCCCGTCTCGCCGGTCTCCTCCATTCCCCCCGCATCGTCGACATCACGGCCGGCCTCCCCGTCGGCCTGTTGCTCGGCCAGGATCGCCGCCAGCCGTTTGAGTCCGCGCATCGCCGCTATGCGCACCGCCCCGTCGCGCTTGTCCAGCACCTTCGCCGTCTGCGCCACGTCCAGCCCGGCGACCACCCGCAGCAGCACCGCCTCGGCCTGGTCCTTGGGCAGCCGGGCTATCAGCCGCAGGGCCCGCTCGGTGTCCTCGCGCTCGGCGGCGGCGCGTTCGGTGTCGTCGGGGGCCGGCCAGTCGGTGACGTACTCGGCGACGTCGCCGTTGTCCTCCTTGCGGCGGGAGGCCTTGCGCAGCTCGTCCAGGGCGCGGTGGCGCGCCACCCGGAACAGCCAGACCCGGAAGCCGGCCGCGTCGCCCCGGTACCCGCGCACGTCCTTGGCGGCCTGGAGCCAGGTCTCGCTGGCCACGTCCTCGGCGGCGTCGCCGACCACGGCACGCAGGTAGCGCAGCAGCGGCGGATGCAGGGCGTGCCAAAGCTCTGCGAATCCCGTCTCCTCGCCGCGGCGGGCCGCGGCCAGGGCGGAATCCAGATCGCCCCAGGCCAAGCCGTACCCCTCCTCGAACCGTGCGTGCACCATCGCCACTGCTACAGCTTGTCGCCGCCCGAACGATACACGGATCGCGCCTTCCTGCCCGACCCCCGACCTGATCCGAGGACGTGATGCACCGACATGCCCCGACAAGACCGCGACCTCCGACACGCCCCGCCGGGTATGGCGTTTCCTTGACGACAGTCATATGTTGGTGATGACCGGACGGACCGCGCCGGCCGAGGCACAGCACCGGGAGGACACCGATGAGCCCGTTCCGGGGTTCGGTCCCGTTCACCGACACGTGGGAGCACTTCCGCGTGGAACACGCCGACGGGGTCGCGACCGTCACCCTCAACCGTCCCGACAAGATCAACGCCTTGACCTTCGAGGCCTACGCCGACCTGCGCGACCTGCTCGCCGAGCTGCCGCACCGCGGCGACACCCGGGTCCTGGTGCTGCGCGGCGAGGGCCCCGGCTTCTGCTCCGGCGGGGACGTCAACGAGATCATCGGCGAACTGCTGAAGATGCGCCCGGACGAGCACCTGTCCTTCACACGCATGACCGGCGACGTGGTGCGCGCGCTGCGCGAGGTTCCGATCCCGGTGATCGCCTCGATCCACGGCATCGCCGCCGGCGCCGGCTCGGTGCTGGCGCTGGCCGCCGACTTCCGGATCGTGGCCCGCTCGGCACGCTTCGCCTTCCTGTTCACCAAGGTCGGCCTGTCCGGTTCGGACATGGGAGCGGCGTACCTGCTGCCGCGGATCGTCGGCCTGGGCAACGCCACCAAGCTGCTGATGCTCGGCGACACCGTCAAGGCCCCCGAGGCCGACCGGTACGGCCTGGTCAGCGAGCTGGTCGAGGACGACGACCTGCAGATCGCCACCGACGCCTTGGCCCGGCGGCTGGCCGATGGCCCGGCGCTGGCCTACGCACAGACCAAGATGCTGCTGACGCGCGAGCTGGACATGGGCCTGTCGCCGTCCCTGGAGATGGACGCGGCGGTCCAGGCGCTGCTGATGAACACCCGCGACCACGCCGAGTTCCACCGCGCGTTCAACGCCAAGGAGACGCCGAAGTGGGAGGGCCAATGACCACGCAGCCGACGACGCCGACCCCGGCTCCCGTATTAACACCGGTACCAGCACCAGCGACCTCGCACTCGGCGACGACCCCGCACGAGCTGGTGAACCCGCCGGAGCTCGCACCGGCGATCGGCTTCTCGCACGCCGTCGCCGCTGGCCCCGGCCGCACGGTCTACCTCGGCGGCCAGGCCGCGCTCCACCCGGACGGCACGGTCGATCCGAAGTCCACCCTGATCGAGCAGTTCGATCTGGCGCTGGCCAACATGGTCACGACTCTGACCGCGGCCGGCGCCTCGCCGGAGCACCTGGTCACCGTCACGGTCTTCGCCACCGACGCCGAGCAGTACCGCGCGGACCTCAAGGAGCTCGGCGCGATCTGGCGCCGGCACCTGGGCAGGCACTACCCGGCGATGGCGTTCTTCGAAGTCAAGGGCCTGTTCGACCCGGCGGCGCAGGTGGAGCTCACCGGCGTCGCGGTGGTGCCGTGAGGGTCGGCCGGGCCCCGCGGATCGCGGTCGTCGGCGGCGGCCCCGGCGGCCTGTACTTCGCGGCGCTGGCCAAGCAGCTGGACCCGGCGGCGGTCGTCGACGTCTGGGAGCGCAACGCCGCCGACGACACCTTCGGCTTCGGCGTGGTCTTCTCCGACGAGACGCTCGGCGGCATCGAGCACGCCGACCCCGAGATCCACGAGGCGATGGCCGCCGAGTTCGCCCGCTGGGACGACATCGACGTGCACTACCGCGGCCGGGTCGTGACCTCCGGCGGGCACGGCTTCGCGGCCCTGAGCCGGGTCCGGCTGCTCCAGATGCTCCAACGGCGCTGCGCCGGCCTGGGCATCGACGTGCGCTACCTGACCACCGCGCCGCCGACCGAGCAGCTGTCCGCCGAGTACGACCTCGTGGTCGCCGCCGACGGCGTGAACTCGGCGATCCGCACCAAGTACGCCGACGCCTTCAAGCCCTCGATCCGCACCCACGACTGCCGCTACATGTGGCTCGGCACGGACCTGGTCTTCGACGCCTTCCGCTTCCAGGTCCTGCTGAGCAAGTACGGCGTCATGCAGGTCCACGGCTACCCCTACGACGCGCACGGCTCGACGTTCATCGTCGAGATGCACGAACGGGTCTGGCGCGAGGCCGGCTTCGACCGGTTCGCGGCGCGCGACTTCGCCCCCGGCGAGAGCGACCACGAGAGCATCACGCGGATCGGCGAGCTCTTCGCCGACATGCTCGGCGGCCACCGGCTGATCGCCAACAACTCCCGCTGGCTCAGCTTCGCGACCGTGACCACGGCGCACTGGTCGCACGGCAACGTCGTGCTGCTCGGCGACGCCGCGCACACCGCGCACTTCTCCATCGGCTCGGGCACGAAGCTGGCCATGGAGGACGCGCTGGCGCTGGCCGCGTGCCTGCACGAGAACCCGGACATCGCCTCGGCCCTGGCGGCGTACGAGGCCGAACGACGACCAGTGGTCGCCTCCACGCAGCGCGCCGCGGCGGCCTCCCTGCGCTGGTTCGAGGACCTGGGCCGCTACACCGGCCAGCAGCCGCTGCAGTTCGCGTTCAACCTGCTCACCCGCTCGCGCCGGGTCACGTACGACAACCTCAAGCTGCGCGACCCGGAGTTCGTGGCGGAGGTGAACGGCGACGCCACTCCCCCGATGTTCCGGCCGTTCCGCCTGCGCGAGCTGACGTTGAAGAACCGTGTGATCGTCTCGCCGATGGACATGTACTCGGCCCGGGGCGACGGCCTGCCGACCGACTTCCACCTCGTCCACCTGGGCTCCAAGGCGCTCGGCGGCGCCGGGCTGGTGATGACCGAGATGGTGTGCGTCTCGGCGGACGGCCGGATCACCCCGGGCTGCACCGGTCTGTACACCGACGAGCAGGAGGCGGCGTGGCGGCGGATCGTGGACTTCGTCCACGCGCAGTCGACCGCGGCGATCGGGCTCCAGCTCGGCCACTCGGGCCGCAAGGGCTCGACGAGGCTGATGTGGGAGGGCATCGACGAGCCGCTGCCGGAGGGCAACTGGCCGGTGGTCGGCCCCTCGCCGCTGCCGTACAAGCCCGGCGTGAACCAGGTCCCGCACGAGCTGACCGTCCCGGAGATGCAGGCGATCAAGGCCGAGTTCGTCGCCGCCGCCGAACGTGGCACCCGAGCCGGCTTCGACCTGCTGGAGCTGCACTGCGCGCACGGCTACCTGCTGTCCAGCTTCCTGTCCCCGCTGGCCAACCAGCGCACGGACGAGTACGGCGGCCCGCTGGAGAACCGGCTGCGCTTCCCGCTGGAGGTCTTCGACGCCGTACGCACGGTATGGCCGGCCGAGCGCCCGATGAGCGTGCGCGTGTCGGCGACCGACTGGGCCCCCGGAGGCGTGGACGCCGCCGAATCGGTGAAGATCGCCCAATCCTTCGCATACCTCGGTGTCGACGCCATCGACGTCTCCACCGGCCAAGTCACCTCCGACGAACAGCCGGAGTACGGACGCTCGTACCAGACCCCGTACGCGGACCGCATCCGTCACGAGACCGGCCTGGCCACGATCGCCGTCGGAGCCATCTCCTCCTACGACGACGTGAACTCGATCCTGCTCGCCGGCCGCGCAGACCTGTGCGCCCTGGGCCGTACGCACTTGTACGACCCGCAGTGGACGCTCCACGCGGCCGTCGAACAGGAGTACAGGGGCCCTGGCAGCGAGTGGCCAGACCCGTTCCGCGCAGGCGCCCGGCAGCCGGCTTCGGGACGTACGGACGGACCCCGGCCGCGGCTGGAGCTGATTCGGGAAGGAGCGGAGGAGACAGCACACGCTCGGTGGCGCCCCGGCTCGTAAGGATTCTGTGCTTGAGGCCCCGCCGTTCCCCCACCTGCCCGCCCCGCTGATCAACCGTGCCACAGCCGATGCCACGATGATGTGAAATGCCGACAGCGCAGGTCTGCGGCCAGGTCCGGGGGAGGCGCGCCATGCCGCTGCTGCTGTTCGGCACGATGTACCTCCTGCCGCCCTTCGCGGTGTCCTGGACGCTGGTCCGTGTGATCAACGCACTGGTCAAGGGACCGCAGCAGCGGCTTACAGACCACTGGGCAAAGCAGTTCCGGCGCCGAGTGGAACACTGCGAAAGCGTGGAGACCTGCCCGCACGGTATGAGCGTCCTGGCGTGCCAGTTCGAAGGCCGTCCGGAATGCGCCGACTGGCTCCGAGCCCAGATTCTGTCGCAGGAGTTCAGCGACTTCACTCCGCAGCAGGGCCGGAGACGCGGGCTGACCGACAACGGCGAGTGGCTCGCCATTGTCGTCTTGACGGTCGTCCTGGCAGTGCTTCTGCTCCGTGCGATGCTCGGCGGTTAGACCGGCGTACTACCTGGACGCCACGGCGTTGAGAACGCGGTCGGTCACCAGCTCAGGGGCGTCGGTCGACAGCGCGTGCCCGGTTCCCGGAACCACCTCGACGCGCGCCGTCGGCATCAGTCGGCTGATGCGATCAGCGACCTGATCCGAGTGGTGGATCGCGCTGCGTGCGCCGAGCAGGAACTGCACCGGAACTAGCACTTGTCGTAGTTCCTCGTCGGTGAACACGTCGGTCTTCGGCAGCCGTCGCCGGAAGCCCATCGAGGCCCGCATCAGCGCCATGAGGTCGTCGTCGAGGATCGCACTGTTGTGCACCGCACGTGCCAGCCGTGGCCGCAGCGCACGCGGGGCGAGGCCGGCCAGTCCCCCGACGATCACCCACCGGTAGAACCGCCACCCGACCTCGGCGAAGCCCGCGGGATCGACCAGCGTGAGCCGCGCGGTGCGTCCCGGGTGGTGGATCTGGTGCTTCAGCGCGATCCAGCCGCCGTACGAGCACCCGACGAGGTGCACGCCTGCCACGTCGAGCCCCGCCAGCACCTCCTCCAGCCACGCCGCGACGTCGCCGCCGTCGGTGATCGGTGCGGTCTGCACGCTGCCGCCAGGCTCGCCGACGGTGTCCACGGCGTAAACGGGGTGGTCGTGACTCAGAGCCTCGACATACCGGTGCCACATCAGGGCGTTCCCGCCAGATGCCGGCAGCAACACGATCGGTTCGCCGTCGTCGGGGCCGGTGCGCACGACCCGGGTGGTCCCGAAGCGTGTCGGCACGTCCAGCACGCTGCGCGAAGCCGGCCACAGCTTGTCCAGAAGCTGCTCGTACACACCCTGGAAGCGCTCAGCGGCCTTCGCGTTCTTGAACTCGCCTACTGTCATGATACATGTGTATCACGACATGATACGGGTGTACCACGAGAGGGAGGTCACACCATGGCCGCGCGCGTCGACCACGAGGAACGCAGAACCCAGATCGCCGAGGCGCTGCTGCGCATCGCGGACACACAGGGACTGCAGTCGGCGAGCATGCGGGCGGTCGCTGCCGAGGCCGGCGTGTCCCTGCGCCTGGTGCAGTACTACTTCACGACGAAGGAAGCCCTGCTCCTGGACGCCCTGGGACGCCTGCAGGGCCAGCTCCAGGCCCGGATGAACACCTGGATCGCCGCCGCGGGCGCACCACCGACCCCACGCACGGTGATCACCGCGATCCTGTCCTGCATCGTGCCCACCGACGCCGAGAGCAGCCGCATCGCCCGGACCTACAACGGCTACTACACCCTGGTGCTCAGCGACCCCGACGTCCTGGAGAAGCACGGAGCGGCCCAGCCGGCCGTGTTCGAAGGCTTCCTCGCCAAGCAGATCCGGGCCGCGCAGCAGGCCGGCGACGTCACGGCGGACCAGGACCCGGAGATGGCCGCAGCCGGACTGCTGGCGATGGTCAACGGCCTGGGCTCCAGCGTCCTGGGCGGCCAGCGAAGTGGCGAGGAAGCGCTGGCGATCCTGACCTACTACCTGGACACCACGCTCTTCACGTAGCTCAACCCGCGTCCGCGCAGGCGGTCGTGCAGCCCGAAGAAGATGTCCGCGGCCTGCGTCCCCCGCCAGTCCTCAGGCAGTAGTTCGGGCGGGAGTCCGGGATCGCGGTACGGCATGCGGCGCCAGGCGTCCAGGGCGAGCAGGTAGGTCGCGAACGCGTCGGCGTCGTCGGCGGTGTCGGCGTTCTTCTCGGTGGCGAGGAACTGTTCGGAGAACTCTGCGTATCCGGCCTGCACCGCGCCGAGGTCCCACCACCGCGCCGCCGATTCACGCAGGTCGCCGTAGGCGAGGTAGTCGGCGCGGAAGAGGTCGACGTACTCGGCGAGCTCCAGCCGCTCCAACGTGTGCCGTGCCTCCTCCGCCAGGTGCGACGGCGCGATCCACACCCCGGGCGCCGTGGCCCCGAAGCCGAGCCGCGACAGCCGCGAGCGCAGCAGGTGGCGCCGGTGCCGTTCGGTCTCCGGTACCGAGAACACGGCCAGCACCCAGCCGTCGGACAGCTTCACGTCCTGCCGTACGTAGATCCGGCGGTCGCCGTCGGCCAGGATCTCCTGGGCCTGCTCCGACAGGGAGTAGCCCGCGACGCCGCCGACCTGGCGGGCCTGCAGGAACCCGCGCTGCTTCTGGCGGGAGACGGCCGAGCGGACCGCGGGGGCGTCCACGCCGAGCCGGCCCAGCAGGGTGACGAGGTCGGCGACCGCGATCCAGCCGCCGAGTTCGCGGCCGTAGGCGCCGAAGAACGACACGATCAGCGAGCGCGGCGTCGGCGCCTTCATGGCGGGGGCCTCGGACGCCGTCCCCTCGGTCTTCGACGGTGTGCTCACAGGCTGGACTTTCCTCTGGGCTCGATCGACAGGCTGGGCGGACTCGGGCGGCACAGCGGCAAGATACCGCGCCGTCCGCCCCGGCTCAGGCCAGATCTCGGAGCTTGAACCGCTGAAGCTTGCCGGTGTTGGTCCGTGGCAGGGCCGGGACGAAGTGCACCGACCGCGGGTACTTGTACGGAGCGATGCGCGCCTTTACGAACTCCTGCAACTCCTTGACGGTCGCCTCTCCCGCCGGCACCTCGGCCGCCAGCACCACGAACGCCGTCACCAGCTGGCCGCGGTCCGGGTCCGGCATGCCGATGACACCGGCTTCCAGGACCGACGGATGGCGCAGCAGCGCGTTCTCCACCTCCGGCCCGGCGATGTTGTAGCCGGAGGAGATGATCATGTCGTCGGAGCGCGCCTGGTACCAGAAGTAGCCGTCCTCGTCGCGGATGTAGGTGTCGCCGGTGTAGTTCCAGCCGTGGCGCACGTACGTGCCCTGGCGCTCGTCGGCCAGGTACCGGCAGCCGACCGGGCCGCGCACGGCCAGCAGGCCCGGTTCGCCGTCCGCGACCGGGTTGCCGTCGGCGTCCAGGATCGCGGCCTGCCAGCCGGGCACCGGGCGGCCGGTGGAGCCGGGACGGATGTCGTCGTCGGCGGCCGAGATAAAGATGTGCAGCAGCTCGGTGGCGCCGATGCCGTCGATGATCTTGACGCCGGTCGCCGCGTGCCAGGCGCGCCAGGTCTCGGCCGGCAAGGCTTCGCCAGCTGAGACGCAGCGGCGGAGGGTGCTCAGGCGCGCGTCGCCGTGGCGCTCGCTCTGGCTCTCACCATCGCCCGCACCGTCGCGCTCACTGCCGCCGTCGGACTTGTCCGAGTCCAGCATCGTGAGCATGGCGCGGTAGGCGGTCGGCGCCGTGAACAGCACGCTGACACCGTGCTCGGCGATGGCACCCAGCAGCGCCTCGGGGCTGCCGCGCTCCAGCAGCACCGTCGATGCTCCGACGTGCAGCGGGAAGATGACCAGGCCGCCGAGGCCGAAGGTGAAGCCGAGCGGCGGGCTGCCGGCGAAGACGTCGTCGGGGCCGGCCTTGAGGACGTGCTTGGCGAAGGTGTCGGCGATCGCCAACACGTCGCGGTGGAAGTGCAGGCAGCCTTTGGGACGGCCGGTCGTGCCGGAGGTGAAGGCGATCATCGCGACGTCGTCCTGCGACGTCTGGACCGCGTCGAACTTCTGCTCCGGGGCCTGCTCGCAGCGCGCGACCAGATCCTCGGGCCCCGTCCCGCCGAAGGTGACAACCCGCATGCCAGGCACGCCGGCCTTCGCGGCCTGCTCGTCGCAGCCCGGCGTGCACAGCGCCACGCTCACCTGCGCGATCTCGGCGACCGTGGCGATCTCCTCGCTGCGCAGCAGGGGCACGACCGTCACCACCACGCCGCCGGCCTTGAGCACCCCGAACCAGCACGCCACGGTCCACGGACTGTTCGGGCCGCAGATCAGCACGCGATTGCCGGGCACGACGCCGAGGTCGGCGGTCAGGACGTGCGCGATCTCGTCGCTGCGCCGATCCAGGTCGCCGTAGGTCCAGATGCCGGGCTCGCCGTACTTGTCCGAGACGCCGATCAGGCATCTGCGGTCCGTCCCGAAGCGGGCGATCGCGCTGTCCAGCAGGTGCGCGGCGCAGTTCAGGCGCTCGGGGTAGCGCAGCTCGCCGAGGTCGAAGCGCAGCTCGGGCCACCGGTCCGCGGCCGGCAGGCGGTCCCGGGCGAAGCTGTCGACGTGCGCTGACGGGAGCAGGTCCATCGGGTCCTCCGGGACTCCGTGGTGCTGTGACTGGGTGCTGGCTGGAGCTCGACGGCTCCAGCGTACGACTTCTGTGACGGCAGTCAAGATTTTGTTACATTGACAGGTATGGAATCCGGCTCCCAGTTCCGCCTGACCCCGGCCCAGTCAGCCTTCTGCGCCCAGGTCCGCACGCTCGCCGAGACCGACCTCGCGCCGCTGGCCACGGCCGGCGCCCCCGGGCACGTCAACCGCCCCCTGCTCGCCGCCATGGGCCGGCACGGCCTGCTGGCCCGGCTGTTCCCCGGCGGCGCGGACGGCCGCGCCGAGGCCGCGGCCCTGGACCTGTGCCTGCTGCGGGAATCGCTCGCGCAGGTCTCGACCGAGGCCGAGACGGCGCTCGCGCTGCAAGGCCTCGGCACCTATCCCGTCGTACAGAACGGGACCGAAGAGCAGATCGCCCACTGGCTGCCGAAGGTGGTGGCCGGCGAGGCGGTCGCGGCGTTCGCGCTGTCGGAGCCGGGCAGCGGCTCGGACGCGGCGTCACTGTCCCTGGCGGCGACGCCGACCGCGGGGTCAGGCGGGGCCGACGGGGCCGACGGCTGGACGCTGAGCGGCGAGAAGATCTGGATCTCCAACGCCCCCGAAGCCGACTTCTACAGCGTCTTCGCACGCACGACGCCCGAGGCGGGATCACGCGGCGTCACGGCGTTCCTGGTCCCGGCCGACCGCCCCGGCCTCGGCGGCGAGCACCTGGACATGATCTCCCCGCACCCGATCGGCCGCGTCACCTTCGACAACGTCCCGGTGACCCGCGCAGACCTCCTCGGCGAGGTGGACCAGGGCTTCCGCGTCGCGATGCGCACCCTGGACCTGTTCCGCCCCAGCGTCGGCGCCTTCGCCGTGGGCATGGCCCAGGCCGCGCTCGACGCCTCGGTCACGCACGCCGGACAGCGCGAAGCCTTCGGCGGCGTCCTGAAGGACCTGCAGGCCGTCTCGCACAGCCTGGCCGAGATGGCGACCCGCATCGAAGCCGCGCGCCTGCTCGTCTACAGCGCCGCCGAAGCCTACGACAGCGGCGAGAAGCGCATCGCCGGCCGCTCGGCCATGGCGAAGCTGTTCGCCACCGAGACCGCGCAGTACGTCGTCGACGCAGCCGTACAGATCCACGGCGCCGCAGCTCTTCAGCACGGCCACCTGCTGGAGCACCTGTATCGCGAGGTGCGCGCGCCACGGATCTACGAGGGGGCTTCGGAGGTACAGCGGACGATCATCGGGCGGGAGTTGTATCGGAGCTAACACCTGTCCGGGTCGATCAGCGAACCAGCACGTCGAAACCCCGGTGCTTGGGCCATGCTGCGTCGGCTAACGTCCGGCGCATGTATGACCAGCGCCGGACGAGGCGCACGGCTGGTGGAGCTGGGGTGCGCCGAACCCCACCAGTTCGCTGACGACGGCACCGAGTACACGGTCTACGGGCCGCTGACCGAGGCGGGGGTGGGGCGGCGATCGTGCTCTCGATCATCGAGGTGAGTCTGGCGTTCGCGCGCTCAGCTTCGGCGGCCTGAGGAGCGTCGGACCGAAGGCAGCCTTGCCGGCAGCAGCTACCGCTTACGCGGCACGAGTCCGGTTTCAAAGGCGATGATCGCCAGGTGCACGCGGTCCCGAGCCTCGAGCTTGGCGAACAGGCGCGCGACATGGGTCTTCGCGGTCGCCGCGCTGATCACCAGCCGCTCGGCGATCTCAGCGTTCGACAGTCCCTGTCCGACCAGCGCCAGCACCTCGCGCTCCCGGTCGGTGATCCCCGCGATGGGACTCGAGTCCACGGCGGGCCCGGGGTCCGGTTCGGGGGCGGCGGGGCCGGAGGTGCCGGCGAAGTCCGCGATCAGCCGCCGGGTCACGCTCGGCGCGATCAGCGCGTCGCCCGCGGCGACCACGCGGATCGCTTCCAGGATCGCGTCCAGGGCCATGCTCTTGAGCAGGAAGCCGCTGGCCCCGGCGCGCAGTGCGCCGTAGACGTACTCGTCGTCGTCGAAGGTCGTCAGCACCAGCACCTTGGGCGGGTCCGGCTCGGCGGTCGTCTGCCGGGTCGCCTCGATCCCGTCCATGCCCGGCATCCGGATGTCCATCACCACGACGTCCGGCCGCAGCTCGCGGGCCAGGCGCACGGCCTCGCGGCCGTCGCCGGCCTGGCCGACCACCTCCAGGTCGTCGGTGTCGCCGATCAGGATCGCGAGCCCGACCAGCATCAAGGGCTGGTCGTCGGTCAGCAGCACGCGCACGCTCATGCCGGGAGGCTCGCCGTCACCATGAATCCGCCCTCCGGACGCCGGCCCGCGCTGAACTGGCCGGACAGCAGCGTCACCCGCTCGCGCATGCCGAGCAGGCCGAAGCCGCTGCCGCCGGCCCCCGCCGCGAACCTCGGACGGCCCGGCCCGGCCGAACCGTCGTCCCCGTCGTCCACGACCTCGATCCTCACGCCTGTCGGCTCGTAACCGACCACGACCCGGCAGGTCCGCGCCCCAGAGTGCCGCACCACGTTCGTCACCGACTCCTGGATGATCCGGTACGCCGACAGTTCGATCTCCGGCGGCAGCGGACGCTGCTCGCCCCGCCAGGTCACAAGCACCCGCACCCCGGCGCCGGCCGTGCGTTCGGCGAGCTGCGGGAGGTCGGCCAGGCTGCTGGCCGGCGCCAGCGGAGCGGCCTGCGGCGTGGCGTCGTCCGGCTCGGCGCGGCGGAGCGCCCCGAGCATGCGCTGCAGCTCCAGCAGCGTCTCCCGGCTGGTGGTCTCGATGCCGGTCAGCGCCTGCCGCGTCTGCTCGGGCTTGGTCTCCACGACCCGCGCCGCCGCTCCGGACAGCACCGTGATGATCCCGATGCTGTGCGCGACGCTGTCGTGCAGCTCGCGGGCGATCCGCAGCCGCTCGGCCATGACGACGCGCGCCGCGGTCTGCTCGCGCAGGGCTTCGAGGTATTCACGGCGTTTGCGATACGCGCCCCCGGCCACCCACGCGACCGCGATCCACGACGCGTAGTGTGCGGCCCACCCGATCGCGTCGCCGATGGAGCCCTCGGGACCGACGTGGGTGAAGTTGACGAACACGACCGCGACGGCCGTGACGGAGCCGACGGCGGCAGCTATCGGCCGCCGGGTGGCGAGGTACCCGGTCAGAGCCATGAGCAGGATGAACACGGGCAACGGCTGGGTGCCCACGATGTCGCTGAGAACCGCTTCGCCCAGGAACGCCGCGTAGACCGCCGCCGGCAGACGGCGTACCAGCAGGACCGGAAGGGCGAGCACGAGGTAGAGACTCGTCATCTGGAAGGGTCCGAGGCCGGCGAACCGGGCCAGGCCGTCGAAGTGCCTAACCTCGGGGACCGGCATCGTGACGCTGAGCATCAGCGCGGAGAAGCAGGCGGCGGTCAGCACCACGGCCTGGACCTGCAGCCAGCTCATGCGCTCCGATGTCGACAGACGACGCTGAAGAAGCTCTTCCATAGGGAGATCGTATTCAGTGGTGTCGGCTCTGCGCGTCGCCCCGGGGATGTACGGCGGATACGTCCCCGGGGCGATGGCCTGGGAAGAGGTGACATCCGTCGGCCGACGCGGCGGATCGTGGCCCGTTCCTAGGTTCATGGTCATGACGAATGCACCGATGATCGATCTTCGCGACACGACGAAAAAGTACGACGACGGCCCGCCCGCACTGGCCGGCGTGACCTTGTCCGTGGCGGCTGGTGAGTGCGTGGCGA
This sequence comes from Catenulispora sp. EB89, assembly GCF_041261445.1. NCBI lineage: Bacteria > Bacillati > Actinomycetota > Actinomycetes > Catenulisporales > Catenulisporaceae > Catenulispora > Catenulispora sp. EB89. The sequence goes on along the minus strand of NZ_JBGCCU010000032.1, from coordinate 75,587 downwards.
TCCTCGGCCATTCCGGCAGTGGCAAGTCCACGCTGCTGAACCTGATCGCGGGGCTGGACAAGCCTTCCAGCGGCACCGTGACCGTCGACGGCACCCGCGTCGACCAGCTCAGCGAGGCCGGTTCGGCGAAGTACCGCCGGGCCTCCGTCGGCATGATCTTCCAGTTCTTCAACCTGCTCGACGACCTGACCGTGTTGGACAACGTCCTGGTTCCGGCGCAGCTGGCCGGGATGGGCAAGGGCGACGCGAAGCGCCGGGCCGCCGAGCTTCTCGGCTCGCTGGACATCGACCGGCATGCCGGGGCCTATCCGCAGCGGCTGTCCGGCGGGCAGCGGCAGCGGGTGGCGGTGGCCAGGGCTCTGATGAACTCCCCGGCACTGCTGCTGGCCGACGAGCCGACCGGCGCTCTGGACTCGCACTCGGCTGAGGACGTGCGCCGGCTGTTGTTGGACCTGAACAGCGCGGGCCAGACGATCCTGCTGGTCACCCACGACGTGCAGCTGGCCGCGAGCACCGCGCGCCGCACGATCGAGTTGGTGGACGGCGCGGTCGAGCGGGACGTCGTCAACGACGGCAGCGGGGCCGGCCTGGCCGCCCGCACGCTGCTGACCCGTTCGGCGGGAGAGGTCCGATGACACTGCGTAAGCCGCCGATGCCCCGGCGCCTGTTCGAGGCCTCCTTCCGGGCCGTGGCCCGCCTGCTGCTGGCGGTGAGCCGGTGAGCGCCCTGGGCAAGGTCGTACGCTCCGGCGTGGGCCGGCGCCGCGTGCAGTCTTTCGTCATGGCCCTGACGACCTTTGCCGCCGTCACCTCCTCGGTACTGTCGCTCGGTCTGCTGGCTGTCGTGCAGGCTCCGTTCGAGCACGCCTTCAAGGCCCGGCACGGGGCGCATCTGGCGGTCCAGTTCGACAGCTCGCAGGTCACGGCCGCGCAGGCCGCCGCCACCGCGCACGTCGCCGGCGTCACCGAGGCGGCCGGGCCGTACCCGGTCGCCGCCGCCCTGGACACGACGATCGGCACGGACTGCACCACGAAGGATTGGGCCGGCCACGACAACGGTCCGATCACCGTCACCACCCGGCCCGACCTGGGTGGCACCTCCGGGATGGACCAGCTGGCGCTGACCCGGGGGCGCTGGCCGGCGGGCCCGGGCGAGATCGCCCTGCCGTGGCAGCAATATGCGACCGACTGCTTCGGTGATTCGGTGGTGTTCTCATCCCTGCCGGGCAAGCCGTCGTTCAAGGTCGTCGGCTTCGCCAACTCGGTGACCAGCAGCGCGACCGCTTTCGCCACCGCAGACGGTTTCGCGCGGCTCACCGCTGCCGGCGCCAAGTCCGACGAGCAGATGCTCTACCGATTCGCCAAAGCCGGGACCGCCGCCGACATCGCGACCGACAAGCAGGCGGTGGCCGCCGCCGTGCCGGCCGGCGCGGTCGAGAGCGGACAGTCGTACCTGACCGCGGAGCAGCAGGCGACCGGCAACGCCAAGGCCTACGTGCCGTTCCTGGTCGGCTTCGGGATCCTCGGGCTGTTCATGGCGGTGCTGATCATCTCGATCGTGGTCAGCGGGGCTGTGGCCGCGGGGATCCGACGCATCGGGATTCTGAAGTCGTTGGGCTTCACCCCTTCGCAGGTGGCCCGTGCCTACGTCGCGCAGGCCATGATCCCGGCGACCCTCGGTGTGGTGCTCGGCACGGTGTTCGGCAACCTCCTGGCCGTGCCGATCCTGGGCGGGGCCACCAAGCAGCTCGGCGCGGCCAACGCGGCCAGTTCCTCGATTCCGTTGTGGGTCAGCGCCGTGGTGTCGCTGGGCGCCCTGCTGATCGTCGGCGGAACGGCTTTGATCCCGGCAGTGCGGGCCGGCCGGATGCCGACGGTGCGGGCTCTGGTGGTCGGCCGCTCCCCCAGGGCCGGGGGCGGTCACGCGGCACAGCGTCTGGCCTCGCGGCTGCCGCTGCCCCGGGCCGTGTCGTTGGGACTGGCCCAGCCGTTCGCCCGGCCGGCCCGGACTGTGGTGGTCGGTGCGGCGGTGCTGTTCGGCGTGGTGAGTGCCACGTTCGCAGTGGGACTGGAGACCGGGTTCAACAAGTACCTGGACGCCAGCACTTCAGGCTTCAGCGTCGGGTCGGAGATCGTGGAACCCACAGCCGACGTAGGCGTGCCCTGGGGTCTCTACGGCCCCAACGACCCGCGCAACCCACACCTGGACGCCGCCAACGTGGCCGCCGTGCTCGCCAGGACCCCGGGCACGAAGGCCGCGTTCGGCTGGGGCGACAGCGGCGCGACCATCGTCGGTGCCCCGCCCGGCGGCGAAACGCCGAGGGTGTTCACGGTCACCGGCGACTTCTCCTGGACGAACATGCAGCTGGTGTCCGGCCGCTGGTACTCGGCGCCCGACGAGGCCGTGGTCGGCGACAAGCTGGCCTCGGCGGTGGGGATCCACGTCGGTGACAACGTCACCGTGGCGAAGCAGAACAAGCAGCTGACGCTGAAGGTCGTCGGTATCAACTACGACACCAACGTGGGCGACTACACGGTCATGACGGACGCGGCCACCTTCACCGCCGCCGGCCTGACCCCGCACATCGACCAGTACAACGTCGAGCTGGCCTCGAACGTCAGCGGAAAGGACTGGTCCGCCTCGGCCGCCGCCGCACTGACCCCGCTGAACGCCTCGGTCCAGTCGAACTCGGACAGCGGCAAGAACATCGTGGTGATCACCATGGGCACCCTGGTGGCCATCCTCACGCTGATGCTGATGGCGGTCGCCGCACTCGGGGTGCTGAGCATGGTGGCGCAGGACACCCGCGAGCGGGCTCACGATCTGGGGATCTTCAAGGCCCTCGGGATGACCCCCAAGCAGACCGTCGCGATGGTCCTGACCTCGGTGACCCTCACCGGCCTGATCGCCGGCCTGATCGGCGTCCCGCTCGGCGTCGCGGTGGAGAAGGCGACGCTGACCCCGATGGGCAACGCGATCGGCCGGCACCTGCCGCCGAGCGTGACCCACACCTACACCGCCGGGCTGCTCATCCCCCTGCTGGCCGGCGGGATCGTGATCGCCCTGTTCGGGGCACTGCTGCCGGCCAGCTGGGCGGCCCGGTCGCGGACCGCCACCGCGCTGCGGACCGAGTAGGAGCGGGTAGAGCCGAGCAGAACCGTGCAGAGCCGCTGGTCGCCGTAGCAAAAGCGGTGCTGGGCACTGCACGGCGCGGCAAGAACGCCAATGCCGGCCTCCCCCGGTTGACGCCCTCGGGAGGTCGGCATTGGCGAGCACCGACGAACCCTGCCGTGCCGCCACGGCCGATCAGCCATTTTCACAATGGTGGATCTTCAATCTGGCGCTGTGCGCTGCGCGAGGTCGTCACAGCGGCATGGCAAACCGCCGGCAGACGTGCACCCGCGCGAACTCTTTCCGCAGCTGTTCCTCCTCGGCGAGCTTCGCGTGCAGGAAAAGGACCATCGGGCTCAGGTCGGGCCTGCGCTCGGCGATCGCTCGCTTCGGCTCGGTGTTGTCGGTATAGAAGTTGGCGTAGACGTGCAGATAGTGGTCGCTCTCGGCGAAGCCCATGGCGCGGTACCAGGTCAGCGTGTCCGGGTCGTCGCGGGTCCAGGCGTCGAGCGTGGTCGCCGGGGTGGCGGCGGCCCGGGCGGTCGCCTCGGCGAGCAGGGCACGTCCCAGGCCGCGGCGGCGGCGGTCGGGGTGGACCGCGACGGTCTCGATGGTCGCCAGTTCGCCGTCGACCGAGACGTCGAGGACGCCGACAACCGTCCCGTCCTCGTCGGTGGCGACGAGTTCGAAGCCTGGGGCGGAAACAGGCGGCTTCACGCGCTCGACGGAGTCGTAGTACGCGGTGTCCAGGAAGCCCAGAACCCGGCAGCGCAGCCAGGATTTCTCGTCGGCCGGCGTGTAGTTGCGGATGGTGTAGCTCGACATGGTGAATCCCCCGTCGTCAGTTTTCGTCAGCGTCTTCGTTCACTGACCCTGAGCTGCCGCTGGCACTCGTCGAGCAGATCAGGGTACGTCTTCCCGATCGCCTCCAGCACGCGTCGGCGTAGCAGCTTCTCCGCTGCGGCGCGGCCGACCGGGCCGAACATCCCCTCGATCATCGGGTCGTAGTGCGTCAGCTGGTGCCGGAGGTAGTTGACCTTCCAGCGATTCAGGGTACTGCGGTCGGCCTTCGCCGCGTCCACCGCGTCGCGGGGATCGCTGTGCCGGATCGCGCGGTCGGTCAGGACGTCCGGGGCCAGCTCCGGGATCGGGACCTCGTCGGCGGCCACCAGGCGCAGCATCTCCTCGCGGCGCCGGTTGGCCGCCTCCCGGGCCGCCGCCGACCTTCGGGCCGCCAGCTCGAGGCGCTGCACGAACTTCGTCGTGCGCTCGGCGGCCTGGACGCGCGCCACCGCGAACTGCAGTATCGGGGCCGCGTTCCGGAAGCGCGGGATGAACTCGGTGTGGTCGGGACGGCCCAGGAAGTCTCGGATCATCGCCGGTGTCCAGCCGCGGGCTGCGAGCTGGGTGGCGTTGAAATAACCGGTGGTGGTGCTCGTGGGACTGATGGTGCGTGGTGCCATGATGGCGCCCCCTTTCTCCTGTCCCCTCAGGAATGCGAAGGCACCAGGATGAATCGGGGCGAATAGTGCGGGCAACTCAGAGTACGGATAATTCACCCGGTCGGCCCCACGTTTTCGGCGTGTCGCGGCCTGGAACGACTCGACGGCGCCGTGCGTTAACCGATCATGAGCGTCTTCTTCGACATGTTCGTCCCGAGCCGGCGCCACGTCGAGGACGAGCGGAACCGGCTCGAGTGGACCCGCGACGAGGAGGGCGAGGGCGATCCGCACCGCGGTCCGATCGACCTGGACGGCGGTGTGGTGAGCATCAAGGCGCCGGCCAGCCAACCGCAGGTCACCAGGCCAGAAGCGAAGGGAACCCGCCACAGCGAGCCATAGCTTCCAACTCGTCCAGCGACGCCACGGCCTGCCCCGCGGTCTCCGGCTCGCGCTCGCGCAGGCCGCTGTCCTCGAACTCGTCCTCGTCCAGCCGCAGGATCTGCGTCTGGTCGGCGGACAACCACAGGTCCAGGTCCAGGTCGGCGACCTCCAGCCGCGGACCGTCCGGGACTTCGAACAGGACGGTGCTGGGCCGGGTGACGTCGCAGTACCAGCCCTTGAGTTTGCCGGCGGCGGTACGGACCTCCTTGATCGAGTACCACCGGGAGCGCCAGTAGTGCTCGGTCCAGACGTCGCCGGGCTCGAACACTGCGAAGCCCATGTCGCGCGGGCCGTCCCCGAACCAGGGGGCGACGACCACCAGGTGCTCGCCGTCGTCGGACCGGACCTCGGCCGGGTATTCGACGTCCGGCCGCGGCGCCTTCAGCAGCCGGACGGTGATGGCAGTACCGGGCTTCAGCTGGGTTTTTCCGTCACTCACGTCTTCCTCATATTCCTTATCGTTTTCCCGCGGGTCGAGGTAAGTCTCGGCCCTCAGCGAGTGGCGATAACTTACGGTGAAGTAGGTTAGGGTCCTCCTGTGGCCGAACGCGAATACGTTTATCCCCCGGTGATCCGGGCCATGAAGGGTGCTTTCCGAGCGCTCGACCTCAAGGTCGACGTGCACGGGGCCGACCGGATCCCGCGCAGTGGCGGGGCGGTGCTGGCCAGCAACCACATCAGCTACCTGGACTTCATCTTCGCCGGGGCGGCAGCACTGCCGGCACGCCGCCGAGTGCGGTTCATGGCCAAGAAGGAGGTCTTCGACAACCGGATCTCCGGACCCCTGATGCGGGGCATGCGCCACATCCCGGTGGACCGCGAGGCCGGCCTGTCGTCTTACCGCCAGGCGCTGGAGTACCTGAAGTCCGGCGAGATCGTGGGCGTGTTCGGCGAGGCCACGATCAGCCGCTCCTTCATGATCAAGGACCTGAAGAACGGCGCCGTGCGGATGGCGCAGGCCGCGGACGTGCCGCTGATCCCGGTGGTGCTCTGGGGCACGCAGCGGCTGTGGACGAAGGGCCGGCCGCGCCGACTGTGGCAGCGGCACGTGCCGATCACCGTCCTGGTCGGCGAGCCGATGTACCCGAAGAAGGGCCAGAACTCCGCCGAGCTGTCGGCCGAGCTGCACGCCCGCCTGAGCGCCCTGCTCGACGAGGCGCAGGCGAACTACCCGGACAAGCCGTCAGGCCCCGCGGACTCGTGGTGGCTGCCGGCGCACCTCGGCGGCACGGCGCCGACCCTGGAGCAGGCGGCCGAGATGGACGCTCGCGGCCGCGACGAGAAGAAGGCAGAGGCGGAGACGACAACGTCCGTCGAGGCAAAGCCTGAGCTGAAGGCGGAGCCGACGCCGGGCACGAAGCCGGAGGCGAAGGCTGAGCCGGAACCGAAGGCAGAGCCCGAAGCGAAGACAGAGCCCGAAGCGAAGGCAAAGTCCGAAGCAAAGGCTGAGCCCGAGCCGGTGGTAGAGCCTACGACGACGACCGAACCCGAGCCGAAGGTAGAGCCTGAGGTAGCACCCGAAGCGAAGGCTGAGCCCGAGCCGGTGGTAGAGCCTGAGGCAACGGCAGAGCCCAAGCCTGAGGCGTCGGCAGGGACCGAACTGAAGGCCGAGCCCCAGCCGGAATCCGAGCCCGAGGCGACGAAGACCGAAGCGACGAAGACCGAGCCGGAGCCGGACAAGGCAGCAGCCACGGCGACCGCGGCAGCGACCGCCGCCAAGGACGCCGCCTCCGAGGACTGAGCGTGCGCCGGGTGCCGGCCGAAACTGCTGTTCCCAGCTACCGTCGGCACCCGTCCCGTTACCCAGTAAAGTTTCCTTTGACGTGCGATGACCTGGCACTTTACCGTCAACGCATGGACTTCCCGCCGTACGACGACGCGCCCCCGATGGCCTCCCCGCTGGCCGGCGTCGTGGCCGCGTTCATGCCGCGCCTGGCCGAGTTCGCCTTCGACCCGGGCCTGCTCGCGGCGATCGACCAGCACGCGGCGGCGGTCTGCGACACCCTGAGCCTCGACCCGCCCGGCACCCCGGTCCCGATCCCGGCCCAGCGCACGGTCGGACGCGAGGAACTGAGCGACTACGTGCTCGGCTTCAACGACGTGCTGACCGAGCGCGGCTGGCAGGAGCCGGTCGGCTACGACTTCGCCACGCTGCGCCTGACCGCCATCTGCTGGCTGGTGCGCGAGCAAGACCTGCTGGCGTTCTGACGGTCCCGGCAAGACGATCCCTGAGGGGATTCTCCTGTGGCGGGTCGGGACTTGATCAGTCACGATCAAGCATGCGATCCCGACGTTCCGGCATGTGGTGGGGCACCGCGATCGAGGCGCCCGACCCCGCCGCCCTCGCCCGCTTCTACTCCCAGCTGCTCGGCTGGCCGATCGGGCACGAGGAGCCCGGGACGGCCATCGTCGCCCCCGCCCCCGAGGGCCCGTACTTCGTGTTCCAGCAGGCCGAGGGCTTCCGCGCGCCGGTGTGGCCGCCGATCGAGGGCGAGCAGCGGCCGATGACGCACTTCGACTTCCAGGTCGGCGACCTGGACGAGGCCGTCGCCGAGGCCATCGAGCTGGGCGCGACGCTCGCCTCCCACCAGCCGCAGGAGAACGTGCGCGTACTCATCGACCCGGCCGGGCATCCGTTCTGCCTGTGCTACGACGGCGACGGCGACAGCTAGTCGCACGTCCGCCGGGACTATCCGTCCGCGCTGACGCCGAGCCCCGCACTGGTACTAGCGCTAGTACGAGCACCAGCACCAGTTCCGGCCCAGCCGTCCTCCAGGACGGCGAACGCCACGTCGACCGTCCCCTTCGGGTCCTTGCTCGCACGAGCCAGTGACGCCGTCTCCAGCGCGAAGTGCGCCAGCACCGCGCACGCCGTGTCCTCCGGCGCCGCCCCGACCTCGGCGGCGATCGCGGCCGCCAACGCTCCCTCGTGCCGCATCCACATCCGGTGCCAGTACTCGCGCAGCACCGGCGTGCTCTCCACCAAGCGCGTGTACGCGGCGAAGGCCTCGTCCTCGGTCGGGAACTTCAGGCGCTCCAGCGTGAGGTCGCGCAACGCCTGCGGGATCGACGCCCCCGGAGCCCGGTCGCGCACGGCGGCCACCAGCCGCGCCTCGATCTGCGCGTCCTCGTCGAAGACCAGGGCTTCCTTGCCGCTGAAGTGCTTGAACAGCGTCGTCGTCGAGACGTCGGCGGCGTCGGCGATCTCGCGGATCGACACCTGGTCGTAGCCGCGCTCGAGGAACAGGGCCAGCGCGGCGTCGGCGATGGCCTGCCGCGTGGCCGCCTTCTTCCGCTCGCGCCGGCCCGGCGGCTCGGGCTGCCCAGGCTGCTCAGGACGCCCAGGCTGCCCAGGCTGCCCAGGCTGCCCGGGACGTTCAGACCGCCCCGCCTGCTCCGACCGTTCCTCCTGGTCAGGCCACTCAGGCCGTTCGATCTGCCGGGATCCCGCGCCACCACCGCTCATGCTCCCATCCTACGACCACGGTGGACTCGATGGCAAAGTTTACTCGTTGCACTTTTGAAATGAGTGTGCTTTTCTGGGCCCCATGACCACGAACCCCGAACCCGCAGCCCCGCGCCACGTCCGCTGGGCCCTGCTGGGCGTCATGCTCGCGATGCTGCTCTCGATGCTCGACAACACGGTCGTGGGCACCTCGATGCCGACGATCGTCCGCGACCTCGGCGGCTTCGACCACCTGTCCTGGGTCGTCGTCGCCTACACCCTGGCCACCGCGGCCTCGACTCCGGTCTGGGGCAAACTCGGCGACCTCTATGGCCGCAAGCACGTCTACCTGATCTCGATCGTCCTGTTCCTGGCCGGCTCCGCGCTGTCCGGGGCCGCACAGTCGATGAGCTGGCTCATCGCGGCCCGCGCGTTCCAGGGCATCGGCGCCGGCGGCATCGGTGCGGGCGCGTTCGCCCTCATCGCCGCGCTCGTGCCGCCCCGGGAGCGCGGCCGCTACCAGGGCATGACCGCCTCGGTCATGGCGATCGGCACCATCGGTGGGCCCCTGCTCGGCGGCTTCGTCACCGGGCACTTCGGCTGGCGCTGGGCGTTCTACATCAACCTGCCGCTCGGCCTGCTCGCCCTGGTCTGGTGCCAGGTCATGCTCGACCTGCCGCGCCTGCGCCGCCAGGCCCGGATCGACTGGCCCGGCATCGGCCTGCTCACCCTGGTGATCACGTCCGTCACACTGGCCGCGAACTGGGCCGGCACCACCTACGCGTGGGCGTCCTGGCAGGTCCTCGGGCTCTTCGCCCTCGCCGTGGCCGGCGTCGCCGCCTTCATCGCGGTCGAGCGCCGCTCCCCCGAACCGGTGCTGCCGCCGCGTGTGTTCACCGGCCAGCGCAACTTCCCGCTCGCCATAGCCCTGATCACGGCCTCCGGCGTGGTGATGTTCGGCGCCACGCTCTACCTCCCGCTGTTCCAGCAGAGCGTGCAGCACGCCACGGCCACCAGCTCCGGGCTGCTCCTGCTCCCGCTGATGATCCCGATCGTGATCGTGTCCCAGATCGGCGGGCGCTACATGTCCACGACCGGCAAGTACAAGATCTTCCCGGTCGTCGGCGCGGCGCTGATGGCGGTCGGGCTGATCCTGCTGTCGACCATGGACGTCTCCACGTCCCGTACGACCACAAGCCTTTACGTGGCCGTCGTCGGCATCGGGCTCGGCGGGCAGATGCAGATGGTCACGACGATCGCGCAGAACAGCGTCGAGATGCGCGACATGGGCGCCGCCTCGGCGAGCCTGAACCTGTTCCGCACGGTCGGCGGGTCGATCGGCGTGGCGGTCTTCGGCTCGCTCTACAACCGGCAGATCAGCCACCAGATCAGCCATCAGGGCTCGGCCGTGCAGGGCGCCGCGAACGGCTCGCACCTGATCTTCCTGATCGCCGGCGTGGTCTGCGCGGTCGCGTTCGTGGCCGCGCTAGCGCTGAAGGAAGTGCCGCTGCGCAGCCAGAAGCGCCAGGGCGCGGGGCCGGACTCGCCGGACCCACACCCTGGCGTCGCCGCGTCAGCGGTCCGCTGACGTCACCAGGTCAGCCGCGCGCTGACGCCGGAACCTCACGCGGTCGTGCCGGGCTCCCGGCCGTACGGCATCTGCGACTGCGTCTCGGTCGCGGGCTGCCCGGCGCGGGCGTCGGCGCGACCCTTCTGGTAGGCCAGCGCATTCTGCTGCACCGAGGCCTGGACTCGCGTGGTCTCGGACTCGGCCTTGGTCAGCATGCGCTCCCAGCGGGAGCGCATCGGTTGGATCAGGCCGCCGCCGACGCCGACGATCGCGACGCCCGCCAAGGTGAACAGCACCGCGTTGAGGATCGGCCCCAGCACGAACGTGGCCACCCCGATCTGGGCCAACGCCGCGATGGCGCCGAAGAACGCGATGAACGCCCACGCCACCCAGCCCAGCACCTTGCCGTAGGAGGCCGCGGACAGGATGTTGGAGATGAACTCCTTCGCCACGTTGGCCAGCCACATCGCGACGACGACGATCACCAGTGCGACGATCGCCTTGGGGATCCAGGCCACCACGCTGTGGATCATGGTACTGATCGGGTTCGGCCCGAAGACTCCCAATGCCAGCTGCAGGAACACCAGCAGCAGGCCGTAGTACACGACCTTCACCAGGATCGCGGTGGTGTCCCACTTGGAGTTGGACAGGAACCGGCCGGCGCCGGCCCGCTCGGCCATGCGCTCGACACCGATCCGACGGAGTACCGCGTCCAGCACCTTGGCGATCGCCTTGCAGATCAGCCAGCCGACGAACATGATCACGGCGAACGCGATCAGCTTCGGGATGATTCTTGTGACCGAGGTCCAGGCGTTCGTGATGCCCGAGCCCCAGTCGACCGATAGTGCGAGTCTCGGTCCCATGTAGGTTCCTCCATCGATGCGGTGACGGGGCAGATCCCCACATAGTTCGTAACACCCGTATTTGGACGCCGCACTTCAGAAGGCTGGGCGTGGTACTCCGGTCAGGTGGCGGGAGCCGGGCCGCACCCCGAGTGTGTGTTCGAATTCGGCGGCCGCACCCCCAGCACTGTGGCGTGATTCGGAGGCAGCGCCAGCCACGTTGCCAATGTCGCTGCGGGCCGGCACGGCCCAGACTTCTGGTTGACCCCTCTGTTCATCCGCCCTGGAGGACCCGGTGTCCCGATCGCCGTTCGCAGACCTCGTCTTCACCGGCGGCCCGTGCTACACCGTCGACGCCGCACGCTCCTGGGCCGGCGCGGTGGCCGTCGCCGGCGGCCGGATCACCGCGGTCGGTCGGCACGCGGACGTGAAGAACCTGATCGGCCCGGGCACCGAGGTCGTGGACTTGGCCGGCAAGCTCCTGCTCCCGGGCTTCCAGGACGCGCACGTCCACCCCGTCCTCGGCGGCACCACCCTTCGCCAGTGCGACCTGCACGAGCTGCACACCGCGGAGGAGTTCGTGGCCGCCGTCGCGGACTACGCGGCGCGCAATCCGCAGGCCACGTGGATCCGCGGCGGCGGCTGGAGCATGGACACCTTCCCCGGCGGGATGCCGACCAAGGAAATGCTGGACGCAGTGGTCCCGGACCGGCCCGTGGCCCTGCCGAACCGGGACGTCCATGGGATGTGGGTCAACAGCAAGGCGCTGGAGGTCTGCGGCATCACGCGGGACACGCCGGACCCGTTCGACGGCCGGATCGAACGCGATGCCGACGGCGAACCCAACGGCTGCCTGCAGGAAGGCGCGATGGCGCTGGTCAACGCTCATCTGCCGGTTCCTGCTAAGGACGAGATGGCCGAAGGGCTGCTGGCCGGGCAGGCGTACCTGCACTCATTCGGGATCACGGCGTGGCAGGACGCATGGATCGGCGACGGGCTGGGCGTCGGTGATGTGTTCGAGACGTACCTGGACGCGGCGACTTCCGATGCTCTGACCGCGCGGGTCGCCGGCGCGCTGTGGTGGGAGCGCAAGAGCGGCTTGGAGCAGCTGGAGCTGTTCCGGGAGCGGCGGGAGGCGGCCGAGGCAGCCGGGGCGGGACGTTTCCGCGCTCGGACCGTGAAGATCATGCTCGACGGCGTCGCCGAGAACCACACCGCCGCTCTCCTGAGCCCGTACCTGGACGGCTGCGGCTGTAGCACCGACAACGCGGGCCTGGACTTCATCGACCCCGACAAACTGAAGACGTACGTCACCGAGCTCGATGCCGCGGGCTTCCAGGTCCACTTCCACGCCCTTGGCGACCGCGCTGTACGCAACGCCCTGGACGCGCTGGAGGCGGCGCGCGCCGCGAACGGCCCCGGTGGACGTCATCACTTGGCGCACCTGCAAGTCGTGCACCCGAAGGACATCGAACGCTTCCGCCGGCTCGGTGCCACAGCGAACATCCAGGCGTTGTGGGCAGCGCACGAGCCGTCGATGGACGAGCTGACCATTCCGTTCCTGGGTGAGGAGCGGGCCGGGTGGCAGTACCCGTTCGGGTCGCTGAGCCGTGCGGGGGCGACGATCGCGGCGGGGTCGGACTGGTCGGTGACGTCGCCGAACCCGTTGTGGGGGATTCACACGGCGGTGAACCGGGTGGAGCCGGGGCTGTCGGCGGAGGAGTTCGCGGCGCGCAAGGTGTTCTACCCGGCGGAGCGGCTGGAGTTGGGGCAGGCGATCGCTGCTTATACGGCGGGGTCGGCATACGTGAACCGGTTGGATGATGTGACCGGTTCGGTCGAGGTCGGGAAGCTCGCCGACCTGGTGGTGCTGGATCGGGATCCGTTCGAGGGACCGGCGTGGGAGATCGGTGAGGCGCGGGTACTCCGGACGTTCGTCGAAGGGGTGGAGGTGTACGCGGCCGACGCCTAGAGTCGGTGTCTTGCTCCCCGTGCTACTGCTTGAACGGCGTCCTACTGGACAGCCTCCTACTGCCGGCGCGCCTGCTACTCCTGCTCGGGGCAGTCGGCCGGGACCCACACCGCGTCCAGGTCCCCGCACACGATCGTCAGCGTGCCGGTGTGGCAGGCGATCTCGTGGCTGCATCCGCGCTCGTGCGGGAGGACCTCGTCGAGGATGACGATCTGGTCGCCCCACTTGTCGTCGGGGTCGTTGCCCAGGGTGAGGGCGGACAGGCGGCGGTAGGTGATCCGCAGGTCCTCCTCGTGCTTCCAGCAGTTGTGGCGGAAGTGGATCTCGAAGGTGGCGCCGTCGTCGTCCGCGCCGAAGCGCAGCTGCTCGATCTTCAGGTCCTTGACGCAGCGCTCGCCGTGGAAGTCGTAGTGGTCCGGGTCCGTGGCGAAGGCCCGGGCGCCGGGCGGGAGCTGCGGGGCGAGGTCGGCGAGCTGGTCCAGGTAGGCCAGGGGGTTGATCGAGTTGCCGGTCCCGGTCACCTCGATGTCGACGAATCTCACTGCGCTGCTCTCCCCGTTCCTGCGTGGTGGTGAGACCAGCATGCGGGCGGAAGATATCAACGCGGTAAGGGTCGGGGTAACAAGCGTGCAGCTACTCGACGAGCGGGCTGCGGCGTTCGAGGAGCACCACGTCGCGCCAGACTCCGGCGGCGGTCTTGCCGATGCGTTGCTGCCGTCCCAGGACGCGGAAGCCGTGGCGTTCGTGCAGGACGAGGCTCGCGGTGTTCTCGGGGAAGATGCCCGCGTTGATGGTCCAGATCCCGGCCGCCTCGGTGGATGCGATCAGTGTGCTGAGCAGCCTGTTGCCGACGCCTCGGCAGCGGGCTTCGGGCGCGACGTAGACGGTGAGTTCGACGACGCCGGCGTAGCAGGGACGTTTCGAGACGGCGGAGACGGCGACGTAGCCGAGTACTGCGGGCGCGGCCGCTGCCAGCGCCACGAAGCGGTGCTCGGCCATCTTCCCGGCGTCGAAGACGTCCCAGGTCGGCGCGGCCGTCTCGAACGTGGCGTTCCCCTCGTCGATGCCGTGCTGGTAGATGCGCAGGACGTCGGCGGCGTGGGCGGACGTCATGGGCACAGTCCTGATGGGCGCGGTCATGATCGCAGGCTAAAACCGCGTCGTTTCCCCGATGTTTCGGCGCATGGCCAGCTAATAATCGACAGCGCCCCATGCCCGCTCCGATCTACCCTCCCCAGCATGGAGACGTACGGACGGTACCTGAACGTGGTCGACGTGGAGGCCACGTGCTGGGTCGGCAAGACACCGCCGGGCCAGGTGTCCGAGATCATCGAGGTCGGCCTCACGGTCGTCGACGTCCAGGAACGCGTCCGCGTCGAGAAGCACCAGATCATGGTCCGGCCGGAGCGCTCGACGGTGAGCGAGTTCTGCACGGAGCTCACGGGGCTGACACAAGAGCAGGTCGACACCGGAGTGACCTTCGCCGAGGCCTGCGACCAGCTGCGCCGGCAGCACTACGCGGATTCGCGGCCGTGGGCGAGCTGGGGCGACTACGACCGCAAGCAGTTCCAGCGCCAATGCGACGCGACGGCCGTGCGCTACCCCTTCGCCGCTGCGCACACCAATGCCAAACAGCAGTTCGCCCTCGCCAACGGCTGGCCGAAGGGCGTCGGCATGCACCGGGCGCTGGACGTCGCACGACTCCCGATGGAGGGCCGGCACCACTGCGGCGCCGACGACGCCTGGAACATCGCGGCGCTGGTGCTGCTGATGATGGCGCGGCGCGCTTGGCCGGAGGCGGCGAACTCCACCCTGCCAGGCGCTCACCGGTCACCCGATCAGTCGTCGAACACGTTCCAGCAGATCGGGCTCCGCAGCCGCTGATCCTCAAGCACCAGCTCCCGCAGCTCGGCGGGGATCCGGTCCCGCTGCCAGTCGCGCTCCCCCAGGCGCGCCGACTCCGCGTCCGCCTTCGGGGCCGCTGCGACCGCCGCCCTGATCGCGTACGCCGCGGCGCCCAGATCGTGTGCCGCGACGTGCGCTACCGCCACTGCCTGGCCGGCTGCGAGCGCCGCGAACTTCGCCGGGGCCGGTCGGCCCTTGGCTGCGGCGTTGGCTACGAACGCGGTGTTGTGCGCGTCCGTCATACGTACCTCGCCGCGGATCCAGGCGCGGCCGACCGCGATCGCGTCGCGGGGCCGCGGGTCTTCGGGCGCTTCCTGCTCGAACAGGGGCAGTACGTGCTCCGCACACTGTGCCGCCCACTCCGCGAGCAGTTGGTGGTGCTCGTCGGTCAACGTTCCGCCGCGTCGGATGGTGATCAGTCGGGGGTCGCGTTCGGAGGGCAGAATCATGTCTCCATCTTCGCGCTCCGGCGCCGTGAAGCCGACGCCCGGACAGCGCGCGACGGCGGCTCGACCGTCGCGCGACGGCGGCCCAGCCGACGCCCGGACAGCGCGCGGCAGCCACGTCGTCCCTAGGACCGCAGCGCACGCTCCAGGTCCGCGTACAAGTCCTCCGGATCCTCCAGCCCGACCGATACTCGCAGCACCGAAGCGTGCGGCTTGGCGTCCGCGGCGACCGGCCGGTGCGTGAGCGACGCCGGGTGCTGGATCAGCGTGTCCACGCCGCCGAGCGACACCGCGTGCGTGATCAGCCGCACCGAGTCCGCCGCGCGCGCCGCCGCGTCGTAGCCGCCGCGCACCGCCATGGCGAACACGGCGCCGGGGCCGGCCATCTGCCGTCCGACCAGCTGCTGCGGGTCGCACTCGGCGAGTCCCGGGTAGTACACGCGCTCGACCGCCGGGTTGGCCAGCAGGCGGTCGACCAGCTTCTCGGCGTTCTGCGACTGGTGCCGGACGCGCAGCGGCAGCGTCTGCAGGCCGCGGTGCAGGAGGTACGACGACAGCGGGTGCAGTACCGAGCCGGTGATGGCGCGGACCGGGCGCAGCCGCTCGGCCCAGGCCGCGGTGGTCGCGACCGCGCCGGCCAGGACGTCGCCGTGGCCGCCGAGGTACTTCGTGGCGCTGTGCACGACCAGCGTCGCGCCGAAGTCGGCGGGCTTCTGCAGGACCGGTGTCGCGAAGGTGTTGTCCACCAGCAGCGGAACGTCGCCGCACTGTTCGGCGACGCGCGCTAGGTCCAGCAGCTCCAGTGTCGGGTTCGCCGGCGTCTCCAGGATCACCAGGCCGGTGTCGGGACGGAGCGCGGCGGCGATGCCGTCGGCGGCGGCCCACGTCACCTCGGTCCCGAGCAGACCGCTGGCCAGCAGGTGGTCGCTGCCGCCGTAGAGCGGCCGTACGGCCACGACGTGCCGCTTGCCCTCGGCCGCGGCGGCCAGCAGGCACGCGGTGATCGCGGCCATGCCGGAGGCGAACGCGACCGCGGCCTCGGTGTTCTCCATCCGCGCCAGCGCTTCCTCGAACCGCGCGGTCGTCGGGTTCCACAACCGCTGGTAGACGTGGCTGCCGCCGCTGATCGGGGTGCCGCCGGTGGCCAGCGTCTCGTAGCTGTCGCCGCCGACGCCGACGTTCGGCAGCGGGTTGGTGGTCGACAGGTCGATCGGGGGGACGTGGACGCCGAGGGCGGTCAGATCGTCCCGGCCGGCGTGGACGGCGATGGTGTCGGGGAGCGCGGAGGCGGGGAGCATGCGGTCATTGTTGAAGATACATCGGCAAGATGGAAAGTATCGCGAACAAGATTCTGCCTCTGTCGCTCTGTTCATTGAAAGATTCAGTGGCATCGGTAACACTGAGCGGTATGCCGAACGATCTGCGAGCCCCCAGGCCGGTCCTGGACGACGTCGACCGCGCGATCCTGGCGGTGCTGGCGGCCGACGCGCGCACCCCGAACAACGCCATCGCCGACGCGGTGGGCATCGCTCCGTCCACGTGCTTGGCGCGGATCCGGCAGCTGCGCGAGCGCGGCGTGATCCGCGGCTTCCACGCCGACATCGATCCGACGGCGCTGGGGCGCGGGCTTCAGGCGATGATCGCGGTACGGCTGCGGGCACACACCCGGGAGCGCGTGCAGGAGTTCATCCGGGACGTGCCGGCGCTGCCGGACGTCGTCGGGGTCTGGCACGTCGCCGGGGCCGACGACTACCTGCTGCATATCGCCGTCGCCGACTCCGACGCGCTGCGCGACTTCGTCCTGGAGCACCTGACGACACACCCGGCCGTCGGCCACACCGAGACCAGCCTGATCTTCGGCCACCTGCGCGGCGCCGGCGGTGCGGCGAGCCCGGCTGGCACCGCGGCGGCAACGGCGGCCGCGAAGGCTGCAACGGCCGCGGCATCGACGGCGGCAACAGCCCCCGCCCCGCCGACGTCCCACCAAGCACGGCAGCGGTAACGACCAAACCGCTTTCGACCCACTACCTACCGAGCGTTAGAGTCGGGAGCGTGACCACCGAGAATCCGTTTTACGTCGCCAGCACGCTGCCCTACGAGCTGCCGCCCTTCGCGGACATCCGGGAGGAGCACTACCTCCCGGCGTTCGACGCGGGCTTCGCCGAGCACCTGGCCGAGATCAAGACGATCGCCGAGAACCCGGAGCCGGCGACGTTCGAGAACACGATCGTCGCCATGGAACGCTCCGGCACGCTGCTGCACCGGGTCCAGGCGGTGTTCTTCCCGCAGACGTCCTCCGACACCTCCGACGCCCTGCAGGCGATCGAGCAGGAGATCAGTCCGCGCCGGGCCGCGCACCTGGACACGATCAACCTGGACGCGGCGTTGTTCGCGCGGATCGACGACCTCTACGAGCGCCGTGCGCGCCTGGGACTGACCGACGTGGAGCTGCACCTGCTGGAGAAGATCCACGGCGACTTCGTCCGGGGCGGCGCGAAGCTCTCGCCGTCCGACAAGGACCGGCTCAAGGAACTCAACGAGCAACTGGCGGCGCTGTCCACGGACTTCGACCGCAACCTGCTGGCCGCGAACAAGGCCGGACAGCAGGTGTTCGACTCCGCCGAGCAGCTGGCGGGTCTGTCGGCGGACGCGGTCGCGGCGGCGAAGGAGAACGGCGAGGCGGTCGGGCTGCCCGGCAAGTACGTCATCTCGCTGAAGAACTTCTCCAACCAGACGCAGCTGGCCTCGCTCGACGACCGGGAGGCACGGCGCGCGCTGTTGGCGGCGTCGCTGGAGCGGGCCTGGGAGACCAACGGGCCGATCGCGGTGGAGATGGCGAAGCTGCGGGCCGAGCGCTCGGCTCTGCTGGGCTTCGGTTCGTACGCCGAGTACGCGGTCCAGGACCGGACGGCCAAGACCACCGCGGCCGTCGAGGACCTGATGGCGCGGCTGATCCCGACCGCCGTGGCCAACGCGGCCAAGGAGGCCGAGGCGCTGCGCGCGCTCCTGCCGTCCGGGCAGAGCCTTGAGGCGTGGGACTGGACGTACTACTCCGAGAAGGTGCGTCGGGCCGAGTACGACGTCGACTCCGAGGCCCTGCGGCCGTACCTGGAACTGAACAGCGTGCTGATCAACGGCGTGTTCCACGCTGCGGAGCTGGTGTACGGGATCACGTTCGAGGCGCGTCCGGACCTGGTCGCGTACCACCCGGACGTGCGGATCTGGGAGGTGTTCGACGCCGACGGCTCCGGGATCGGGCTGTTCCTCGGCGACTTCTACGCGCGCGGCTCCAAGCGCGGCGGGGCGTGGATGACGAACTACGTCGACCAGTCGCGGCTGCTCGGGCAGGCGCCGGTGGTGGTGAACAACCTGAACGTGGCCAAGCCCCCGGCCGGCGAGCCCACGCTGCTGACCTGGGACGAGGTCCGCACGCTGTTCCACGAGTTCGGGCACACGCTGCACGGCCTGTTCTCCGACGTGGAGCACCCGACGTTCTCCGGTACGAGCACGCCGCGCGACTTCGTCGAGTACCCCTCGCAGGTGAACGAGATGTGGGCGGAATGGCCGGAGGTGCTGGCGAACTACGCCAAGCACTACCGCACCGGCGAGCCGGTGCCGGCGGACCTGCTGGAGCGAATGGCCGAGGCGGAGAAGTTCGGGCAGGGCTTCGCGACGGTGGAGATCCTCGGCGCGGTAATGCTGGACTGGGCCTGGCACACGCTGCCGGCCGGCGCGGAGCCCGGCGACGCCAAGGACTTCGAGGCCGCCGCGCTCACTCGGTACGGGCTGCTGGTGCCGGAGATCCCGTCGCGGTACCGGAGCAGCTACTTCGCGCACATCTGGGGCAACGGCTACGGCGCCGGCTACTACTCGTACTTGTGGAGCGAGGTCCTGGACAAGGACACGGTCGACTGGTTCAAGGAGGGCGTGTCGCAGGGGCGCTCGATCCGCGAGAGCGGCGAGGCGTTCCGGCGCGCGGTGCTCTCGCGCGGCGGGAGTGTGGACCTGATGGCGGCGTTCGCGGAGTTCCGGGGGCGCGCGCCGGAGGTGGAGCCGATGCTGCGGGCGCGGGGGCTCGCCGGCTGAGCTACCTCGATTCGATATACCTCGGCGCCGAGGTACCTCGCTGACGAGGTATCTCCGCGTCGATGTACACCCGGGTGGAGGCGCCTCGAATCGTGGCACCTCGATTCGAGATACCTCGGCGCCGAGGTATCTCGCCGACGAGGTACCTCGGCCTCGATGTACACCCGGGTGGAGATGCCTCGAATCGCGGCACCTCGAATCGATATACCTCGGCATCGAGGTATATCGATGACGAGGTACCTCGGGGTCGAGGCATGCCTGCTCGCCCCCACCGACTTCGCTCCGGACCGCCGTCCGTCAGTACCCGGACAACCAAGCGCAGCCTCCGCCACCACGGGCCGCGCTCCACGACGGTACCGACCCATTCGGAGCGAAGCATGGCCAACAAGAGTCCGCTCATCCCGTTCTACGTCGTCGTCGACGTGTCCTACTCGATGATCGGCGAGAGCATCGGGACCGCCAACCGGATCCTGCCGGAGGTCGCGAACGCGCTGGCGTTGCACCCGGTCGTCAACGACAAGATCCGGCTCAGCCTCGTCAGCTTCTCCGACGTCACCAAGTCGGTGGTCCCGCTGTGCGACATGTCGACGTTCGTCGGGCCGCTGCCGACGCTGGCGGTCGAGGGCGGGACGGACTACGGCTCCTGCTTCGAGTTCCTGCGCACGCAGATCGACAAGGACGTCAGCCAGCTGAAGACGGACAACTTCCGGGTGTTCCGGCCGGCGGTGTTCTTCCTCAGCGACGGCGAGCCGGGTGACGTGGGCTGGGAGAAGAAGTTCGCCGACCTCACCGGGTACGACCAGGAGTCGGGCGTCGGCAACAAGAACCACCCGATCATGGTTCCGTTCGGGGTGGAGGACGCGAACCAGGTGACCATGGAGAGCCTGGTCCAGCCGATCGGCAAGAGCCGGTGCTACATGATGTCCAGCGGCAGCAAGGCCGCTGACGCGATCAAGCAGATGGCGGAGATCCTCGTCTCGTCAGCCTTGTCGTCCGGCAACACCGGCGCCTTCACGCTGCCGCCGGTGTCCGACAGCGGCGACGGCGGGCAGCTGACCGCGGTCGGGCCGACCGACGCGCTCGTCATCGACGACGACTTCCTGAACTGACATGGCCGCGGACATCGAGCCGGGCTGGCAGAGCGAGGGGCAGTTCGAGTTCTCCATCGGGGAGCCCGGTCAGGCGTTCCGGCAGGTGCGTCCGAGCCTGCCGTTCTTCCCGGCGTGGCCGGACAGCGTGTCCGACGGCGGGACGGCCGGCGGCCTGGCGATCCGTGCGGCGAGCGTGCGGGGCCTGCATCACCGCTACGACGGCAAGCCGCGGCAGGACTCGTACGGTGCGGCGCTCAGCGACGACGGCCAGTGGCTCATTGCGGTCGTGGCCGATGGTGTGGGCAACGGTTCGAAGTCGCAGGACGCGGCCGCGCTGGTCAGCCGGCACGGCCCGAGGCTGATCCGCGAACAGCTGGCCTCCGCCTCCGCCGCCTCCATCGACCCGTCGAACCTCGACTGGTGGAGCGTGTTCGAGCAGCTGGCGACCATCATCGTCAAGCACGGACAGCAGACCCTGGAGACGCCGTCCAGCAACGGGGGCACGCGGGGAACCGTGCCCTCCGCCCGCGAGGTCGCCAGCGAGATGGCCTCGACCGCCACGTTCGCGATCTGCCACACCGCGCCCTCGGTGCAGGACGGCTGGAAGGTGACGGTCGCCAGCCAGGGTGACTCTCCGGTCTGGGCGCTCAGCGCCGGGGGCAGCTGGCGCAGGCTGGCCGGCCCGAAGTCGGTCGGCGCCGACGGGCTCGCGACGTCGAAGGTCCTCGCGCTGCCGATGCTGCCGGCCGAACGCGGAACCCACTCGGTGACCACCGAGATCCTGCCGCCGGACTGCACGCTGCTGCTGATGAGCGACGGCGTCGGCGACCCGCTCTGGGAGGCCGATGACGACGTGGCCCTGACCCTCGGGCGGGCCTGGGCCCGGCCGCCGCTGCAACACCAGTTCACGGCGCAGATCGGCTTCGGGCGCAAAGGCTTCGACGACGACCGCACCGTGGTCGGCGTCTGGGCGGACGGCGGCGCGTTCGCGAGCGGGGTGCCGGAACCGGAAGCTGCGGAAGCCCCACCGCGAGAAGCCGAAGCGGAGGTGGCCGCGCACGTCGCCTATGCCGAGAGCCCCACGCAGCCCGGGCACTCCGGGCACCCTGCGCACCCCTACCACCCGGATCAGCCCGGGCACCCCGGGCACCCTGCCCAAGCCGAGCACCCCGGGCCCCCTGCGCAAGCCGGGCACCCTGAGCAGCCCGACCACGCCGGGCACGCCAGGCACCCCGAGCAGCCCGAGCACACCGGACACGCCGAGCACGCCTGGCACCCTGCGCAAGCCGACCAGCCCGGGCGCCCCGGGCACCCTGCGCAAGCCGACCGCCCCGAGCACCCCGCACACCACGAGGAGGCCACCGCCGATGGCTGATCCCCAGCTCCCCTTCGACGTGGCCTGGTCCCAGCTCGGCCCCCTCGAAGAGATCAACAAAGGCGCGAACGGCCGCATACACCGGCTCAAGGACCGTCCCGCCGTGGTCTTCAAGGAGTTCAACACCGCCGTCCCGGCCGCGCCGCTGCGCCAGCTCATCCAGATCCGGCGGCAGGCCAAGCGGGGCGAGGACATCAAGGACATGACCGCGTGGCCGACCCGGGTGGTGTTCGACGACCGGTCGGGGGCGTCGAGCGCCGCGAACCAGGCCATCGGGGTGCTGATGCCGCTGATACCGCCGGGATTCATGCAGAAGATCGACCTGCCGGACGGTTCGGCGACCGTCAAACCCCGCGACATCCAGCACCTGCTGTTCGCCGCCGATGTGGCCCGGCGGCGCGGCGTCGATGTGCCGGCCGACCACGACGTCAGGAGCCGCATGCTGATCTGCGAGCGGCTCTCGTTCATCGTCGCCGCGCTGCACTACGAGAACCTGGTGTACGGAGACCTGTCGGTCCGCAACGTCCTGTACCAGACCGACCCGCGGCCGGACGTCTACCTCGTCGACTGCGACGCGGCCCGTCCCAACGGCGCCAGCGGCGGCGTGCGGCAGCAGAACACCCCGGACTGGGACCCGCCGGAGCACGACGACGACAGCGGCGGCCTGCGCCATCAGAGCCTGGAGACCGACCGGTACAAGCTCGGCCTGTTCATCCTGCGCTGCCTGGCGCCGGGGCGCGGCGGGGCGTCGAACCGGGACGTCGACGCCTCGGTCGGCATGCTGGACCCGGAAGGGGCCGGGCTGCTGCGCTCGGCGTTGGACGGCGGCCCCGCCGACCGTCCCACGGCTGGCACCTGGACCCGGTACTGGCGGCAGCACCTCCGCCTCGGACCGCTCCCGCCCGCGCGATGACCGGCCAATGGTCCGGCGCGGCCGGCGCGACCGGCACGGCCGGCGCGACCAGCGCGACCAGCGCGACCGGCACGACCGGCACGACCGGCACGACCAGCGCGACCAGCGCGACCGGCACGACCGCCGCGACCGCCGCGTCCCGGAAGGCCTCGCGCCGGGAACGCCTGGCGCGCGGCCGGCCGGCCGGCTCCTCGCCTGCCGGCTCGTCCGAGTACCCGAAGCAGCCGGCGCTGTGCGGCACGTGCCAGGCCGGCGCGGTCTGGACCCAGGACGACGTACGCCGCGAGGTCCCGCAGGTCCGAGCGACGCTGCACGCCATGGGAATCCGCCTCCTGACACCGGTCCGCGTGACCCTGGCCCCCGACGGGCTCGGTGCGGTCTCGGACTCGGGCCGGCAGCGCACCGGGCTGACCGTCACGCGCGGCGCCGAGGTCCTGAGCCTGCGGGTGGCGGCCGGGCTGACGCCGTGCCGGTTCGGCGCGACGGTGGCGCACGAGTGCATGCACGCCTGGCTGGCCCAGCGTTCCTTCCCGCCGGCGCCGGACGCGGTGCTGGAGGGCATCTGCCAGCTCGTCGCCTACGGCTACCTCGTCCGACACTCCCCCGATCCCCGGGCCTGCCTGGCCGCGCAGGCCATGCGCCGGGACCCCGACCCGGTCTACGGCGACGGCTTCCGCCGGGTCCGCGGCCTCGCCCAGCGGCTCAGCGCCGCCGCGGTGATCGAGCACGTGCGCCGCACCGGACAGCTCCCGCCCGACCCCAACCAGGAATGAGATCCGATGTCCACGGTCCGCGTCGTCGCGGCGATCGATTTCGGCACCTACGCGACCGGGTTCGCGTGGGCCTACAAGCGTCGCGACCGTCCGCTCGTCCCGGAAGCGATCCAGCTGTACGACTCGTGGCCGGGCGCCGCGGTGCCGTACCACAAGAACCTGACCGCGCTGCTGCTCGACGAGGTCGGCGAGGTCGCCGACTGGGGCTACCGCGCGCACAACCGCCACATGCAGGAGCGGGACTCGCAGAACACGTACCACGTGCGGTTCAAGATGGGCCTGCTGCGCGAGTCGGCGCTCGCGGCCCGGGCCGAGGCCCGGCCCGACCGTCCGGCCTCCGGCGCCCAGACGCCGGGGTACCCGCCGGAGTTCCTGGTCACGCAGTACCTCAAGGCGTTCTGCGAGCACGCGTTGAACGAAGTCCTCACCCGGTCCAAGGTCCGTGCCGACGAGATCCTGTGGTGCCTGACGGTGCCGGCGATCTGGCGGGACCAGGAACGGCGCATGATGCGGTCCTGCGCCGAGCAGGCCGGCTTGCCCGGCTCGCCGGAGCGGCTGCTGATCGCGGTGGAGCCCGAGGTCGCCGCACTTTACGCGCGCCAGGCTGGCGAGGCGAAGCTGAACGAGCCGGGCAGCCGGTTCATGGTCGTCGACGCCGGCGGCGGCACCGTGGACCTGACCTCCTACGAGGTGGCGCCGGCCGGCCTGACCGAGATCGGGCTGTCCACCGGGGGCAAGCACGGTGCCACGTACTCCGACGCGTACCTCGTCGACCGGATCCTGGCCGACCGCATCGGGCCCGAGGTGCTGTCGACGATCGTGCGGAACTCCCCGGAGCTGCTGCACAAGGTGTCGGCACAGTGGGAGCTGGCCAAGCGGACGTTCGACCCCGAGCAGACCTATCCCGTCGTGCTGGACATCTCCTCGCCGATGCTGAGGGCCATCTCGGCGGCCGAGGGCGCACGCTCCCGGCTGGCCAAGGCGCAGGGCGGAGTGGACGACCAGTTCGTGCTGACACCCAAGGAGGTGAAGCAGGCCTTCGACCACACCATCCATCCGCTGCTGGAGCTGGTGCGCGAGCAGCTGAAGACCGTGGGGCCGAAGTCGGTCAGCCAGATCCTGCTGGTCGGGGGCTTCGCACAGTCGAGGTACCTGCAGGAGCAGCTGAGAAAGGCGTTCGACAGCAGGCGGATGCAGGTCGTCGTGCCGACCACGCCCGCGGCGGCGATCCTGCTGGGCGCGGTGTTCTACGCCAACGACCCGACGCTCATCCGGGGCCGCACCACGAAGCTCACCTACGGCATCTCCTTCGCGGAACCCTTCGAGCGCGGCATCGACCCGGAGTCGACGCTGATGATCCAGTACGACGGCCAGGAGCTGTGCTCCGCGCGGTTCAAGGCGTTCGTGCGGGCCGGCGACGTCGTCGAACCGGGGACCAGGGTGCCGGTGCGGGCGTTCCCGATCCTGGCCGGTCAGCGCTCGATGGGTCTCAAGGTCGTGGTGACCGAGGAGAAGACCCCCCGGTACGTGACCGACGAAGGGTGCCGGGAGCTGGGCGTCATCGAGATCGACATGTCGAAGACCCTCGATCTGCCGCCCGCGGAACGAATGATCGAGATCAACATGGTGTTCGGCGGGACCGAGGTGGAGACCGTGGCACGCGATCCCCGGACCGGTGAGGAAGAGCGCCTGTTCATTGACTTCGTCGAGGAGGACCGGCTGTGAACTCCCCCATTCCCGAACCGACCGACTGGGTCGCGGCCCAGCGGCAGGCCGTCGAGCTCGTCCGGTTGTTCCTGGGCGCGATCGACGACCAGCGCAACCGGGTCCGCAGGCTCGAAGAGAACGTCCAGTCGCTGATCTACGGCCTGACCGACGCGGAGAAGCGACTCGAGGGCCAGCGCAAGTCCATCCAGAACCTCGAGCTCGGCCTCCGACAGGTCCGCGCGCGGTCCGAGGAGGAGCACGCCATCGTGCAGGAACGCCTCACCGAGGTCCTGGAGCGCGACTACCGCAACGACAACCCGAACGCGGCGACGGCCGTCGGCTTCAGCCGGGACGAGGCGCTGGACGACATGGAGGCCCTGATCTCCTCGCTGTGGGCGATCATCAAGCAGCAGATGAGCAGCCGGCGCAGGCACGCCGAAGAGGTCGACGTCGTGCCGGTCCTCGCCGAGACCGTCGAGATCCTGTTCGGGGTCGCGGACATGGACGACCGGCTCCTGGTCCGGAACCTCGGCGACCAGCACTTCGGCGACGTCGTCCGGAAGACGCGGGAGATCCGAGAACGGCTGACGGCGTGCGCGCCCCTGCACTCGTGGGATTTCGCGATCATCGAGGGCGAGCCGCTGCGGTCCGGCCAGGAGGCCTGGAACGACTGCCCGGCCGACGGTCTGGCGAAGTACGTCATCCGTCCCGGCTACATCGAGGGCGGCCGGGTCATCCGGAAACAGCAGGTCTTCACCGAGCTCTGGCGCCCCTGACGCGTCGCGCCGGCCGCTGGCACCCGACCGGCGTGACCGGCGTGACCAGCACAACCGGCACGACCGGCCCGACCGGCGCGATCGCCGGTCAGCCCAGCTTCAGCTTGAACCCCACGTGCGAGGGGACGAACCCGAGCCGCTCGTAGAACCGGTGCGCGTCGGGCCGCTCGGTGTTCGACGTCAGCTGCACCTGCAGGCAGCCGGCCTGCCGTGCCTGCTCGATGGCCCACTCCATCATCCGGGTGCCGAGCCCGCTGCCACGCTCGGTGGTGGCGACGCGCACGCTCTCGATCATGGCGCGCTTCAGGCCGCGCTGCGCCACCCCGGGGATGAAGGTCAGCTGGAACGTGCCGACGACCGTGCCGTCCCGTTCGGCGACGATCAGGCGCTGGTTCGGGTCGGCTTCGAGTTCGGCGAAGGCCGCGAGGTAGGGCGCCAGGTCCTCCGGGTCCTCCCGCGTGGAGCCCAGCTTGTCGTCGGCGAGCATGGCGACGATCTCGGGCAGGTCGGCGGCGGTGGCGTCACGAAGGATCAAGGACTCGGTCATAGACCGGCACTGTAGCTGGCACACTGGCACGATCGCGCCAGCGGGGAGGGGATCTCATATGACAGCGACCGGTTCGATGTTCGGGCTCGCGTTCGGGGACTGCGTCGGCAAGCCCACGGAGTTCCAGCGGTTCGAGGAGATCGTGCGGCTCTACGGCCCGGCCGGCCCGAAGGACCTGTCGCAGGGCGGCTACGTCACCGACGACACGCAGATGGCGCTGGCCGTCGCCGAGGCACTGCTGGACCAGCCCGAGGGCACCGACCTGGCGGTCGAACCCCTCACCGGCTCGCTGATCGAGCACTTCCTGGCCTGGGCCATATCCCCGGACAACAACCGCGCGCCGGGCATGACCTGCCTTCGTGCCTGCGGCCACCTGGGCAACGGCCTGCCCTGGCCGGAGGCAAGCCAGCGCGGCTCGAAGGGGTGCGGCGCGAACATGCGAGTGACCCCGATCGGACTGCTGCCGCATGTCCCGGACACCACCGTCGCCGGCGCAGCGCAGCTCCAAGCGGCCCTGACCCACGGCCACGCCACCGCCCTGGCCGCCTCGGACCTGACCGCCTTCGCCACGCGCTGGCTCCTGCGGGGCATGGCGCCGTCGGACCTGCTCCCGGCCCTGCGCGAACGCTGCCAGGAGCAGCGCCGCGTCTACCACGGTGACTGGCTCGGCGACGATCTGTGGCGCGTCCCGCTGCGCGACTCCCCGGAGGAGTTCATCGAGCACGGCTGGGTCGAGTGCGGCATGGTCCTCGGCGTGCTGGCCAAGGCGGCCGAGAACCCGGACCCGGCCCTGGACCCGTGCGACTACACCGGCGAGGGCTGGATCGCGGAGGAAGCGCTGGCGACCGCGCTTCTCTGCTTCCTGATGTACCCCGACGAGCCGGTGCGCGCCCTCGGCCGCGCCGCGGCCACCGGCGGCGACTCGGACTCGATCGCCGCCCTGGCCGGTGCGTTCGTGGGCGCCCGCCACGGGATCGAGGCCTTTCCTTCGGACTGGCCCGAGCGGATCGAGTACCGCGACCGCCTGGCGCGCGCCGGCGGCGTGTGGGACGCCGGTTGGGAGCGTGCGGCGTGAGCGGGTTCGAGGTCTGGCGTCAGGACGACAACGGGAACCGGTTCCTGGTGTCGGGGCACGCCGACCGGGACGGTGCCGAGGCCGCGGTCGCGGCGATGGAGGCCGGGGTGCAGCACAAGCAGCTGTACTACGTGGTGGTTCGGGAGACGCTGGATTCCGAGACACAGGGTTCCGAGACACAGGGTGCTGCTTCCCGGGACGCCGAAACGTCCTAGCTTGTCAGAACCCCGCCTGAATCGATCCTAAGAATTCTCCGTCAATTTCTGCCGACCGACCAACACTGCGCATGCCTTGCGTCGTCTGTAGAGAGTGATAGACACCGGAACGGAAAGCTACGCCGCCGAAGACGTGGCGCGGCTGGCGTTGCCGCGCCGCACGCATCGCCTGTCGGACGGCCGGCGGGTGCGGGAGGTCCTCGGGCTCCGAACCGCGGAGGTCGCGGTCGCGTTCCTCACCGCGGTTGTTTTCCTGCTGGTCAGCATGAGCGTGGCGGTCAATCCGCTCACGCGGGTCGGGCAGGTGAGCGGGCTGGCCGGGCTCCAGTTCCGGTTCGCGGTCTTCGGCATCCTCGCGGTCGGCGCGGCGGTGATCGGGCTGCGGTCGCGGCGGACGCGGACGGCCGACGCGACGGTGCGGCTGGTGTGCGCGGCGGTCGCCGGGCTGGCCAGCGCGCTGGTGGGCGCGGGGCTCATGGTCGCGCTGTACAAGACGCCGTACGGCATCTACGCGAAGCACGGCGACATGGCGCAGCTGATCCAGTGGGCCACCGACGCGCAGCAGGGCAAGGCGCTGCCGAAGACCTACCCGCCGCTGCCCGCCGAGATCATCGCCACGGTCTCGCGGTGGACCGGCGAGAGCCCGACGTATGCGATGAAGGCGTTCCAGATCTTCGGCGCCGCCGTCTACGGCCCGTTGGCGTACCTGTCGTGGCGGCTGGTGCTGCGTCCGGTGTCGGCGCTGCTGGTCGGCGTGCTGGCGGCGCTGCCGCTGATGGACCTGTACAAGCCGTACACGAACATCGTGCTCGTCATGATGGTGCCGGTGCTGGTGAAGTTCGTCGAGGTGCTGCGGGACAGCGGCCGGTCCTCCTACCGGCGCAACGCCGTGCGGGGTGCGGTGTTCGGCGTCGGCATGGGGCTGCTGTTCGAGCTCTACTTCGGTTGGTTCCTGTGGTCGGCGCTGGGGATCGCGGTGGCGGTCGTCGCGGTGTTCCCGTGGTGGGAGCCGGGGGCGCGGGGGCGGGCGGCGGTGTTTCTCGGGGTGTCCGGGGTGGCGCTGTTCGCCGTCACGTTCCGGAACCTGATCCCGTTGATGACGTCCGGGGCCGGTTCCGACACCTACGTCTACTTCGATGTGCGGACCGAGCCGACGTACTTCCTGCACTGGTTCTCCGACCAGCCGCCGGCGAGCCTCGGCGCCTGGCCGCCGGTCGGTGATCTCGGCGGCGTGGGGTTGTTCACGCTGCTGTTGTTCGTCGGCTTCGCCGCGGCGGTGGCACTGCGGCGGCGGGACACGCTGGTGCTGGTGGTGGCGACGTCGGTGCTGAGTGCGTGGCTGATGCGGTTCTGGACCGCCGAGCACATGTACGCGAGCGGGATCGTCGGGCTGTATCCGCGTACTGACGTGCAGATTTTGTTCGGGCTGCTGGTGCTGTCGGCGTACATGGCGCGGCACTTCGTCGTCGTCGGGCTGAAGTCGGAGACCGTGGCGGTGCGGCTGGACGCGTTCAAGCGGCGCGCCATGGTTCCCGGAGTGCTCGCCGGCGTGCTGTTCCTCACCGCGTCGATGGGGGACGCGACGGCGAACTCTTACATGCCGAGCACGTCTGGCCCCGGGACGTTGACGATGTTCTCGCACACCACGCCGATGGAGGACGGCGGCTGCCCTGCCTTCACCGTGATGAAGGGCACGGCGTGCACGCCGTCGGATCCGTCTTCGATCGGCGTCGGGCCCTGACCGGCCGAACCTAACCGACGTAGACCTTGGTCGGCTCGATCACCAGACCGGCGGTGAACTGCTCGCCGAAGCTCTCGGGCGTGTCGAACATCGCGCCCATGCGCTCGATGTACTTGGCGAGGAACGCGGGGTGCTCGTGGGCCGGCGGCAGGGTCGGGTCGTGGCGTGCCACGCCCTCCAGGCGCACGATGTTGCGGCCGATGTCGGTGACGTCCAGGCCCAGGCTCACCTTCGGGTTGGACGCGATGTTGGCGAGCTTGGCCTTGTTCGCGCGGCTGTAGATCAGGATGCTCCCGTCCTCCCGGGCCAGGAACCACACCGGGACGCTGACCGGCTGGCCGTCGGGGCGGACGGTGGTCAGCCAGACCATGAGGTTGCTGTTCAGGCGGCCCAGGACGCGCTGCCGGTCGGCCTCGGGGAGATGATCCAGAAGTTCCATGGCTCAGTTGTACACAGGAGATCGCCGCGATGCCCCGGATTCGGGACCGGCCGAATCCGGGGTGCGGTGTGGGGTCCAGTGCGGGGTGCGGGGTGCGGCGCGCGCCGGCGCCTGATCCAGCCGCCGTGTGCGAGCGTCGTCGGCTGTTCAGCCGGCTTTCTGGGCGTTCGCGACGATCGCCTCGACGTAGGTCGGCCACAGTTCCTCGGGCAGATCGTGGCCGGCGCCGGGGATGATCAGCGGCGTGACGCCGAGCGCGGCGGCGGTGGCGCGGCCGCCGCTGACGTCGACGAGCTTGTCGGCGTCGCCGTGGATGACGGCGCTGGGCACGCTGACGGCCGCCAGCGCCGCGGTGCGGTCCGGGGAGGCGACGATGCAGGCGAGCTGGCGGGCCGAGCCCTCGGGCGTGAACGAGCGGTCGTAGGCCTTGCCGATGCGGGCGCGCAGGTCCTCGGTCGGCGTCGGGTACGCCGGGGAGCCGACGGTCTCGAACATCTTCTGCCCGCGGTCGACGGCCTCCTCGCGGTTGGTCGCCGCCGGGCTCAGCAGGAGCATCAGGACCTCGGCGGCGGGCTGGCCGACGTCGGGGGCGCCGGTGGTGGACATGATCGAGCACAGCGAGCGCAGGCGGCCGGGGTGGTCGATGGCGAACTGCTGGGCGATCATGCCGCCCATGGACGCCCCGACGACGTGCGCGTCGGCGAAGCCGAGCGCGTCGAGCAGGCCGGCGACGTCGTCGGCGAGGTCGGACATCAGGTAGGGCACGCCGGAGGTGTCGCCGGCGAGCAGGTCGCCGAAGCTGGGCGGCGGGACGTCCAGGATGGTGGACAGGCCGCAGTCGCGGTTGTCGAAGCGGACGACGTGGAATCCGGCGTCGGCGATGGACTGGCAGAAGGGCTCCGGCCACGCCGTCATCTGGGTACTCAGGCCCATGATCAGCACCAACGGCGGGGCGCTCGGGTCGCCGAAGGTGTCGTACTCGAGCTCGACGCCGTTCGCGGTGGCCTTGGGCATGCCGTCCTCCTGAATGTCGCACCGGGTTGTCGGCCCCGGTTGGCACAATGTTTGCATGCAGACCGCGTCGCTGGACACCCCGATCGGAACGCTCACCATCGGGACGACCACCCGCGGCTTACGAGTCGTGCAGTTCCCGATCGATCGCGGGGAGAGCTCCTCGCCCAGGGCCATTGAGGAAGAGGAGAAGGTCAGGACCGCCAAGGACGTCAAGGACGACCGCGTCGCCCAGGCCCAACTGGACGAGGCGGTCCTGCAGCTGACGGAGTACTTCGAGGGCACCCGCACCCGCTTCGACATCGCGCTGGACTGGTACGGCGTGAACGGGCTGCGCCTGACGGTGCTCAAGCTGCTGGCCGAGGTCCCCTTCGGCGAGACGGTGACGTACGGCGACCTGGCGAAGGGCTCCGGCGCCGGGGTGACGGCCTCGCAGGCGGTCGGCGGGATCATGGGCAGCAACCCGCTGCCGATCGTGGTGCCCTGCCACCGGGTGCTCGCCGCCGACGGGCTCGGCGGGTTCGGGGGCGGGCTGCGGACGAAGGAGTGGCTGCTGGCCTGGGAGGGTGTGATGCCGCCGGCGCTGGATTGGGGGATGTAGGGCGGGTGGCGGGTGGCGGCTGGGGCGCCGAGTTGGCTACGGCCGGCTGGATTCAGCCCGCTGCGGCGGCTTGGCCCGCGGGCGGGGTGGCGGCTGGGGCGACCGGCAAAGCCGGCCGAGTTGGCTGCGGCCGGCTGGATTCAGCCGGCTGCGGCAGCTGGCCCGCAGGCAGGGTCGGCCCGGTCGGCTGGCAGGCAGCAGGGCTCGCCGACGCGGCTCGTCCGGCTCAGCTCGCCAGCGCGGCTCGTCCGGCCCGGCTCGTCCGGCTCAGCGCCCCGGCACCGGGTCGCCGACCAGCCGTCCGTGGATGTGCTCGTCGTGCAGCTCCCCGTCGCCGTACCGGTACGAGCTGCGCGTCGTGCCCTCGTGAAGGAACCCGCACTTCTCCGCCACCCGGCACGACGCGGCGTTCTCCACCGCGTGGATCAGCTGCAGCCGCGTCAGCCCCAGGGCGCCGAACGCCCACTCGCTGACCGTGCCGAGCGCCATCGTCGCGATGCCGCGTCCGCGGGCCCACGGCGCGACGCGGTAGCCGAGTTCGCCCGCCGAGAGGTCGAGGTCGATCTTGTGCAGCGACACCAGGCCCAGCAGCCGCCCCTCGACGGCCTCGTAGACGCCGAACGTCGGGCTTTGGCCGCCGTCCCAGTCCGCGTAGCGCACGGCCCAGGCGTGCGCGGTCTCCTCGTCGGCGCCGGAGGCCATGGGGTTCCACAGGCCGACGTCGGGGTCGCGGGAGATCTCCATCATGTCGGGGACGTCGCGCAACGACGGCGGCCGCAGCTGGTGGCGGCCGGCCACGATCTCGGTGGGCTCCACGACACGGTCAAGCGTTTCCATGCCGCGTATTGTGCCGGACTTTCCGCGCCGGTCCGGATTAATATCCCGGCATGGAACGGATCGCTGAGCATCCGGCCGTGCAGGCCGTGCAGAAGGAACTGCGGGCGAAGGGCTTCGAGCCGAAGGTGGTGGTCCTGCCGGAGTCCGCGCCGAACGCGCAGGCCGCGGCCGACCAGGTGGGCTGCGAGGTCGGCGCGATCGCCAACAGCCTGGTGTTCGAGGCGGACGGCGCGCCGCTGCTGGTGCTGACCAGCGGGGCGCACCGTGTGGACACCGTGAAGGTGGCCGCCGACCTGGGCGTGGCGAAGGTCGGGCGGGCCACGAAGGAGTTCGTCCACGAGCACACCGGCCAGCGCATCGGCGGCGTCGCGCCGCTGGGCCATCCGGTGCCGGTGCGCACGCTGATCGACCGGACGCTGGAGACGTATCCGGAGGTCTGGGCCGCCGCGGGCCACGCGCACACCGTGTTCGCGATCACGTTCGCGGAGCTGGTGCGGGTGACCGGCGGCGACGTCGTCGACGTGAACTGACGGCCTGACGGCGTGACGGCGTGACGGCGTGACGGCGTGACGGCCCGGCACCGTCGGCCGCCGACGTGAACCGGCGGCCCCGGTGCCGTCGGCCTCAGCCCAGCCCCTCGTAGGCAGCCGCGACGATCGCCAAGCCGCGATGGTCCTGCTGCGCACGCGGATCGAGCATCTGGTTCATCGCGTAGGCGACCGTCATCCCCGACACGTGGTCGTTCATCACCAGCGACCCGCCCCAGCCGCCCCACCCGAAGGTGTTGCCGAACACCCCGAACCCGGCGCCGTAGCTGGCCGGCTGCCCCAGCACGCGGTCCTCCCCGGAGTACTCCACGTGCCAGGCCGGCTCGCAGCCCTCCTCCGACAGCAGCCGCACTCCCCCGACCACCCCGCCGTTGCTCAACGCCGACTGGATACAAGCGATCCCGCGCGCGTTGCCGAAGCCGTTGGCCGCCGGGATCTCGGCACGCCGCCACGCCTCGGTGTTCGCGTCCTTGACCCGGATGCCGCCGGTCGCGTCGTAGTCGGGGCCGCTGGAGGCGAAGTCGTCGGTCTGCGACGGCGGCGGATACAGGCGCGCGACCCGCGCGTCGTCCTGAGCGCCGAGCCCGATGTGGAAGTCGGCGCCGAGTGGCCCGGCGGCTTCCTCGGCGAGGAAGCGCCCGATACTACGTCCGGTGACCCGCCGCACGACCTCGCCGACGAGGAACCCGAACGTGATCGAGTGGTACCCGGCCGCCGTCCCCGGCTCCCACTGCGTAGGCAGGGCGGCGAGCTGATCGGTGACGGCGGTCCAGTCGTACAGATCCTCGGCGACGAGCTTCCCCGGCCAGTCCGGGAGCCCGGCGGTGTGCGACAGCAGATGCCGCACCAGGACGTTCTCCTTGCCGGCCGCCGCGAACTCCGGCCAGTAGGTCGACACAGGCGCGGAAAGGTCGAGCTCGCCACGATCGGCGAGGATCAGCGCGCACAGGGCCGTGGTCGGCTTGGTCGAGGACATGACGTTCACGATCGTGTCGCGCTCCCACGCGACCGTCCGCTCGGCGTCCACGTGGCCGCCCCAGATGTCGACCACCGGCTCGCCGTTCAGGAAGACCGCCGCCGAGGCCCCGATGTCCTGCGTGTCGAGCAGTTCGGACAGCGCGCGGGCGACCGCGGAGAATTCTTTCGTATAAGTACCCTGAACTTCGGTCATAGCCGGACGCTACAGCCGCGCGGGCTCCGGCCGATTCTCATTTTCCGCCGCGCGCGCCCCGAGATTGCGCACCGCCGGCACGCACAGCATCGCGATCAGCACCGCGACCAGGAACGTGGCGGACGCGTAGAGGGTGGCGCCGGTACCGACCGCGTCGCTCACCGGTCCGGCGAGCGCCTGGCCGATCGGGAACGCGATCAGCGAGCCGGCGATCTCGTAGGCGGAGATGCGGTTCAGGACGGCGGCGGGGATGTGGGTCTGCACGCTGGTGGACCACATCACGCCCCAGAACGCGGTGGTCGCGCCACCGACCGCCGCCCCGGCGCACACCATCGGCAGCGACAGTCCGGCGGCGAGCGTCAGCGGCCACGCCGACCAGGCGACCAGCCCGACGGCGCCGGCGCGCAGCGGGTGCCGGGGGCGGTAGCGCACGCCGGCCAGCCCGCCGACCACGCCGCCGGCGCCGAATCCGGTCCACATGAGCCCGAGTCCGGAGGCGCCGTGCCGGTCGGTGACCAGAATCGTCGCGAGTGGCCGGATCGGTCCCCAGACGGTGATGCCGAGCACGATCCAGCCCAGGATGACCGACGGCATCCAGGTCCGGGTCCGGAACTCGTGCCAGCCCTCGACCAGGTTGCGCCAGGTGGATTCGCGGGTCGCGGGGCGGGCCGCGGGTGCCAGCCGGAGCATCAGCAGGCAGATGCCGCTGATCGCGAAGGTCGCGGAGTCGGCAGCCAGGACCACGGGCACCCCGGAGACCGCGATCAGCAGTCCGGCGATCGCCGGTCCGCCGAGCGTGGCCATGGCTTCGGCGACGCGTGTGACGGCGTTGGCGCGCTGTAAGTCCCCGGACACCTGGGTGATGACGCTGGCCAGGCCTGGTTGGAACGCCGCTGTCCCGACCCCGGACAGTCCGGAGAGTCCCATCAGCAGCCACAGCGACGGATGCCCGACGGCGAAGGCGGTCGCGGTGACCGCCTGGAGCACGAAGCGTGCGGCGTCGGCGCCGACCATCATCCGCTGGGGCGTGAACCGGTCGGCGAGGACGCCGCCGAACAGCACGAACGCCGCGAACGGCAGGACCTGCGCGGCCAGCACGAGTCCGACGCCGGTGGTGCCGTAGCCGAGGCTGACGACGCCGTAGAGCAGGGCGACCGGGAGCATGGAGTCGCCCAGGAGGGAGACCAGGCGTGCGGTGAAGTACAGCCGGAAGTCGCGGTTCCACAGGCGCGAGTGCGCGGGCAGCCGGACGTCACAGGTCGCCGTCGTCAAGGCGCCCCACCCCTTTGGGTCTAGACCAATGTCGCCAACGTAGGGAGAACGTGATCGGCTTCGCAATGTATTTCGCGATCTCCCCGCAGACGTCCGCGGCGCGGAACAATGGGCTGCCCGAGCCCGCCGCACCGGAAGGCAGCGCCGCATGCCCGTCCCCCTGCCCGACGACGCCTCCGTCCTGTTGCTGCCGCCGGACGCCGCCGAGGTCGCCTGCGTGGCGCGCGGCGTCATTTCCGCCGTCGCTCCGCGGGGCGGGCTGACCGGTCTGCAGCAGACGCTGCTGGCGGCGATGTTCCACTCGCTGACCGGGTTCGACATCGATCCGCTGGCGGTGCAGGCCGAGCTGGCCGAGAAGCCTTACGGCGCGAGGGATCTCGCCGAGGATCTGCACCGGCGCAACGCGGCGTTCCGGGGCCGGATCGTGCAGACGATGGTCACCGCCGAGCTGGTGCTGGACCCGCTGCCGCCGGAGGTGGCCAGCCGGGTCGCGGAGTTCGCCGCGGAGCTGTCGGTCCACGACGACCTGGAGGACGTGCTGCTCGGCCACGCCGACTCCGGGCGCCGGCTGGCCGCGATCGACTTCGACCGCAACGGGTATCTGCACGACTTCGACGTCCGCCACACGCAGCAGCTGCACGTCGGCGACGGCGCCCTGACCGGACCGTGGACCCCGGTCGAGGACGACCCGGCGCTGGCCGCACGCTGGGCCTCGCTCGGGGAGCTGCCGGCCGGGACGCTCGGGCGCGGCGTATACGACTTCTACAAGACGCGCGGCTTCACCTTCCCCGGCGCCCCGGGCTCCGCCCCGCCGCTGCTGGCGCAGCACGACTGGGTGCACATCCTGGCCGACTACGGGACCCGGGTCGAGTCAGAGATCGAGATCTTCGCCTTCATCGCCCGCGCGAACGACGACCTGCACGCGTTCTCGTTGCTGGCCATGGTGGTGAGCCTGTTCGAGACCGGCGCCCTGGCCGCCGGCGCCGGCCTGTTCCAGGCCGACCGCGGGCACCTGTCGCAGCCGGGCATGGCGGTCCGCTTCGGCGACGCGCTGCGCCGCGCGGCGCTGTGCACGGGCAGCAACGACTTCATGGCCACCGACTGGTTCGCGGTCGCCGACAAGCCGGTGGCGGTACTGCGCAAGGAGCTGCTGCTGCCGCCCAAGAGCGCGGAAGCGGTCACGGCGGGCAGCGTCGGCCCGTGGGACGCTGGAGGGATCAGCCCGTTCCAGCTCAACGCCGGGCGCAAGCTGGCCGAGGCTGAAGGGCGGGAATACGCGGGCCCTGCCGTGGGGTAAGGGGTTTGTCATGGCCGAGGAGTTCGTGCCCTTATGCCCTTATGCAGAAAAGGGGCGAGGCCCAGGGTTTTGCCCGCCCTGGGCCTCTCCACACTTCAAAGGTGTGGTGCCGTCGTAGTGCGCACGCCGATGGCGTTTAAGAAAGCGGGTAAATCTGAGGCACCGCGCTCTTCCTATTGAGCTATCCCCGCATGAGAGAGCAGGGAACAGGGCTCGAACCTGCAACCTCGGTGTTGGACCCGCTTCCGGTCGATCCGGCGATGGACGGCGAGGGCTAAGCTTGGAGCGAGAGTCTGAGCTTCATCACTGCTGCCTCTACCTGCTTGGGCTACCTCCGCACGGTTTGGCGGAGAGAGGGATTCGAACCCCCACTGTCACAGTGTTCGTCAGTTTCAGGCGTCACATTAAGCTTGGTCGCTCGCCGCCGATCCTAGCGAAACCTCAGGCGAACAGGTAACCGAATACCGCCTCGCCGACCCGCTGGTCGCTGACCTCGAAGGTGTTGGCCTCCTCGCGGGCGAACTTCACCGCCTGGCTCAGCTTCTCCACGCGCTCCACGAGCTCGTTGACCCGCTGCGCGGGCAGCGCGCCGGAGAACTTGGTCTGCGTCCAGTAGCCGACCGTGATGTCCTCGTAGTAGACCTCGACCTGCGCCGGGTGCTTCTCGGTGGCCTCCGCCTTCACGTGGTTGCGCGGCACCTTCTTGGTGCGAAGCGTGCGCACCGGTTCGGTGCGGTACCAGTCCGTGGAGGGGTCGGCGGTCCAGGACTCGGCGGCGTCCAGCACCGGCAGCTTCTTGACGAAGGTGTTCAGGTCGGCGAGCTGCTTCTCCAGGAACAACAGGTAGGACACCGGCACGTCGCGCAGCAGCGTGCGGCCCTCGACGACGACGTCGGCGCGCGCCACGCAGTTCGCCCAGTCCTTGGTGGCGGTGACGTCGAACAGCCGGGTCAGGCCGGCGGAGATCTGGCGCAGCACGTCCTCGGCCTTGACCTGCACGCGGGTGGACTCCGGCGGCAGCTGCTCGCCGTCCTCGTCCTTGGCCTGGTAGGTGCGGCTCAGCCCGGTGAGCAGGGGCTGCTTCTGGACGTCGTGGTGGGCCTGGGTGAGTTCGGCGTAGGACTTGCTCTTGACGCCCTTCTCGATGGCGATGATCTGGCTGAGTTTCGTGGCCATGATGGTTCCCCCCATGCGGAGCGCATGTCGTTAATCTGATTTGTTCTGATGCAGAGCCTATGGACAGGTGCCGACAATCCGTTGAACGGGTCGGCGGGGCCCGTGGCGTGTGCACGATGATGGCAGAAGTGCCCCGATGGGATGTAGGTAATTTGGCCGACGCGGTGAGGGCTCGAAGTAGTCACTTGAGAGCGCCGGCCGGATCCGGCGTCGGCTCAGATGGTCCAGCCGACCGGGTAGTTGACCACCGGATGGAACGTCGC
The DNA here is from genome assembly GCF_041261445.1 of Catenulispora sp. EB89. Classification (NCBI taxonomy): domain Bacteria; kingdom Bacillati; phylum Actinomycetota; class Actinomycetes; order Catenulisporales; family Catenulisporaceae; genus Catenulispora; species Catenulispora sp. EB89. Next base: position 37,499 of record NZ_JBGCCU010000032.1, on the reverse strand, counting down.
CCCGGCGGCCTCCGCCTCGCCGCGCGCGATGACGACCATCTCCTTCAAGTGGTCCAGCTGCTTGGCGTGCTCCTCGGTGTCCCAGACGCTGACGTGCACGGCCGAGCCCTGCGGCGAGACCGCCGCGTAGAAGTGCAGGATCCCCGGCAGCTGGTTGATGGCCGGGATCAGGTATTCCGAGATCCGCATGTTCATGGCTTCGATCTCGGCGAAGCGCTCGGGCTCGTAGGTGAACCGCGAGACGCGGACGAACGCCGTCGCGGGCAACGACTCGGTCATGGTGAACTCCCCACCCTGGATCAATTACATTACGATCGGCAATCCTAACATAATAGGTGATCACCCTGAGCGGTCGAGCGGCCCGGAGACACCCGTCCCGAACCGCCCGACCTGCGAAGCCGAGGCCCTACCGAATCAGCGTCCTACCAAATCGACGCCCTACCGAATCAACGCTCTACCGAACCGGCGCCCTACTCCCGCCCCGCATCCCCCACCTTCAGCGCCCCGAGCACCGCCGAAACCTGCGCCACCACCCCGGCCAGCGACCCGCCGTCCGCACCCCCGACCGTCACCGCCTTGTACTCCGAAGGCACCGGCAGCTTCTCCACGATCTCCGGCAGCCGCCCGATCAGCTCGGCCTGCAACGCCGCCGCCGTCCGAGCGTTCGCGAGCTCCGCCCGCACCCGCTCGCGCTCCAGCTCCAGCACCTGCCGGTCGTGCTCGGCGGCGTGCCGCGCCCGCACCGCCGCGAGCTCGGCGTCCAGCCGCGTCCGAGCCAGCTCCTGCTCCTCCTCCAACCGCAGCCGGGCCATCACGCTCTCCTGCTCGTGCCGCTCCCGTTCCAGGGCCAGCGTGTGCAGCCGCGTCCGGTGCGCCTCGTCCGCGGCCTTGCGCGCGTTGTTCTGCGACTGCTCGTCGCGCCGCGACTGCTCCGCGGCGTCCCGGTCGAACTCGCGCGCCGCGTTGAGCGCCCGCAGCTCGGACAGCTCCCGCTCGTCCGACAGCCGCCGGGTCTCCTGCTTGCGCGACTCGGCCATGCGGCTGTCGGTGATGACGCTGTCCGCCGCCAGCTCCGCCAGCGCCGCGAGCCGCCCCTGCTCGGAACGGAACGGCTTCTGCAGGTTCTCCCACAGCGTCTTGGAGCTGACCACCGCCTCCTTGATCTGCACGGTGACGATCCGCAGGCCCAGGCCGTCCTCGGCCTGCCCGGCGCCCTCGGCCACGCCGCGCAGCCGCGCCGTCAGCTCCTCGATGATCGGCTGCCGGTCGGAGAGCACCTCGTGCACGCTCATCGTGGCGACCTTGTCCTTGATCGCCGCCTCGGCCTGCTCCCGCAGCTGCAGGTTCACCAGCCGCATCGGATCCTCCGGGTCGGAGAAGTCCAGCCGGCGGTAGGCGATGCCGAAGTCCTCGATGATCCACTGCACGTAGGCCTGGACAAGGATGCCCTGGAGCTCGCTGCAGATGCAGAACGCGTTCATCAGGATGGTCTGCATCGCCCCGGGCACGACCAGGAACGAGTCGGTCGCCGGCCGGTAGCGGAAGGACACGCCGAGGCCGATGTGCCGGGGCTCGGTCTCGCCGCGGCGGGTGTGGACGACGAAGGCGTTCGGCGGGACCAGCACCGTCTTCCAGCGTCCGACGCCGGTGATCCGGACCTCGACGCCGTTGGCGGCGGCCGACGCCCCGACGCCAGCGCCACCGCCACCACCGCCGCCCCGGCCCGCGTCGACCTCGGCGGCGAAACGTTCAAGGCGCGCGGCGCGGCCCCGGCTCGGCGCGGCCGGAGCGACGGAGCCGGCCGGGGCGGGCGGCGCGGGCATCGAGGGCGCGGGCAGCCGCGCGTCCGCCACACCCCGGACCTGGTCGGATGAAGGAACCTGCGGGCGCGGACTGCCGGAGGCCGAAACGGCGCCGGGGCCGGCGTTCGTCGCCGCGTAGCCCTTGGAGCGCAGGTCCGACTCCAGCCGCTCCTGATTGGCCAAGACGTCGTCGAGATAGGTGTTGCGACCTTGGTCTGGCACGATGTCACCCCCTGGATAGTCGCGATGGTGTCGGAACCGTAGCAGGGCTCGACGACACTCGGAGCCGGAACGCGGCAGCGGGCCAGAGATGCCGAAGTGGCCCTTGGGCCGGTCCGGTCCGGCCGGATACGCTCGTCGGGCATGGAGACCCTCGAGAACCCCTTCTGGGGCGACGACTGGACCGAGATCCGTGCCCTGTTCGACACCCTCCAGCCGGGCCACGCCTACCTGAACCACGGCGGCTTCGGCAACTCCCCGCGCACCGTCCTGCTCAACCAACAGCAGTGGCAGGACCGGATGAACGCGAACGCCACCCGCTTCTTCCGCCGGGAGCTGGCACCGGGGATGGCCACGGCCAGCCGCGCCGCCGCGGAGTTCCTCGGCGCGCCGGCCGGCGACCAGGTCGCGCTGGTCACGAACGTCACCACCGCCGTCACGATCGCCATCGGCTCGGTGCCGCTGGCAGCCGGGGACGAGGTGCTGGTCACCGACCACGGCTACCTGACCTCGACCTGGGCCGTCGAGCGCCGGGCCCGGGAGGCCGGGGCGAGCGTGGTGACCGCGCGGATCCCGCTGACCGCCGACGCCGCGGAGATCGCCGAGACCGTGCTGGCCGCAGTGACGCCGCGCACGAAGGTCGCGCTGATCGACCACGTCTCCTCCTCGACCGCGCGCTTGTTCCCGGTCGAGGACCTGGTGCCGGCGTTGCGGGAACGCGGCGTGATCGTCGTCGTCGACGCCGCACACGCCCCCGGCATGGTGCCGGTCGACCTGGCGGCGCTGAACCCTGACTTCTGGGGCGGGAACCTGCACAAGTGGGGCTACGCGCCGCGCTCGGCCGGGGCGTTCTGGGCCGCGCCGAAGTGGCGCCCGGCACTGCGCAACCCGATCGTGTCGTGGGGCGAGGGCGAGCAGTTCCCGCTGAACCTGCAGGAGATCGGGACGCACGACCCGACGTCCCGTCTGGCCGCACCGAACGGCATCGCCTTCCTGCGCGCGCTGGGCCCGGAACGGGTGCGGGAGCACAACGTGAAGCTCGCCGAGTACGGACAGGCCGCGCTGGCCTCGGCCCTGGACCTCGACCCGGCCACGCTGCCCGGCGACCCCGGGGTGTCGATGCGCCTGGTGCCGCTGCCCGTCGCCGAGGACGACCCGCGCGACCTGCAGGGCGAGATCTCCGACCGGCTCGGCGTGGAGGTGGCGGTGCCGAAGTGGAACGGCCGGCACCTGCTGCGGATCAGCGCGAACATCTACAACGCCCCGGCGGAGTACGACCGGCTCGCGGCGGGGATCCGGTCGGTCCTGGAGGACTGAGGGCCGGGCGGGCGCTGGGGCGGGCCGGGCCGGCGCTGGGGCTGGGGCGGGGGCCGGGGCCGGGGCGGGGGCCGGGCCCGACCTGGCGGCGGGGCCAATCCCGGGAGCACGGCCGGGGCCAGTGAGCCGACTTCGAGATTCGCGAGCGCAATTACGGCGGTGTGCCCTCGCCCGACCTGCGCGTTGGTGCGGAACTCGACTCACGTGGTGCCGGTGAATCTCGAAGTCGGCTCACTAGGGCCGGGCCGGCGGGCCGCCGCGCCACGTCGGCAGGGCGCGCGCGTTGATCGCGACCTCGAACGCCGCGCGCGCCTGGAGCCGGGTGGAGTCCAGGGTCGGCAGCGGCGAGATCCCGGGCGTGACGAGCAGCGGGATCTCGGTGCAGACCAGGGCGACGGCGTCGCAGCCCGCGGCGGAGAGGTGCTCGATGACGCGGCGGTAGGCGTCGCGGCTGCCGTCGGTGAACACGCCGTTGACGAGCTCGTCGAAGATGATCGTGTCGACGGTGGCCCGGTCGGCGGCGTCGGGGGCGGCCGAGTCGATGCCGCGCGCGGCCAGGGCCCCGGGGTACACGGGCCCTTCCATGGTGAAGCGGGTGCCGAGGATGCCGACCTTGCGGTGGCCGCGGGCGGCGGCCTCGTCGGCGACGACCTCGGCGATGTGCAGGCCGGGGATCGGGTAGGGGTCGCCGTCGAGCTCGAAGGCCAGGTGGGCGGTGTTGTCGGGGCAGATGAAGAAGTCGGCGCCGGCGGCTGCGAGCCGCTCGGCGCTCTCGCGCAGGATGTCCCGGACGGCGTGGTAGTCGCCTGATTCCCAGTACGGCATGGAGCGGGCCAGCGGGATCAGGTCGAGGGTGACGTCCGGGTGGTCGTGCGGGCCGAGGCGGGCGAAGCCTTCGCGGCAGAAGGTCTGGAAGGACAGGGCGGCGCCTTCGGCGGAGTGGGCGAGGATGCCAAGGTGGCGGTGGTCGCGGTTCTGCATCGGACCATTGTCCCGGCAGTCCCGGCGCCCGGGGCGTTCCGCTCGGCGGCGTAGTCGGCGATGCTGGAAGCGTGCGGCTGCGACGGGAACGGGGCGCCGGCTGGCGGATCGCGGTGGGCGACCGGCGGACGATGACGATGGCACTGTGGCTGCGGGACGCCTCGGGGATGGCCCCGGACTTGGATCCCGCGATCCCACCGCTGGACCCACCGGTGCCGGTGGACAAGGACCTGGCGGCGCTGGCCGGACCCCACGCCACCGCGCAGTGGACCGGACTGTGGCTCGGCCTGTGGGAGGGCCGGCTGGAGGACTGGTTCGCCCAACAGACGCTCGGCCCACCCGGCTTCGAACTCCTGGTCCGCTCCCCGGAACTGAAGACGCTGGTCGAAGCAGGCTTCCGCGACGCCTCGCGCTGGTCGTCCGACTACCGCCCGCTGGCCCCGCGCAGCAGCGGCGCCCCGCCCTACATCGCGCGCGAACCCGGCGCGGTGGTGAAGCAGCTGGAGGCCGAACTCGGCCGGCAGGCCCGGGAGTTCGAGCTCGACATCACGGTGCTGCCGGTGGCCGGGCGGGTGTTCTGGCTGCTCGCCGACGGCACGCTGGTGGTGAGCGAGAACCTGCTGCGGGACGTGCGGGCGTTTCGGGCGCTGCTTTATGACGTGCTGTCGGGCGTGGTGTAGGGCTACGGTCTGGGCCGTGACTGAGGCCGAGGTCGAGTGGGAGGCGCTGCCGGAAGCACTTCGAGCGCGAGTGGACGAGTTCGTACTGGTGGACGAGTGGTTCGCCGCTGTCCATACGCTGTGGACCAGCCGCAGCGGTGCGGAGCGTATCTCGCTTCAGGACTGTCAACGGCTCGTGTTCCGACGGCGAAGCACGCTTGCCGACCGCGTCCAGCCCAAGCCCGAGCCGCCCCGCGACCTGGCGACGTTGATCGCCGAGGTCTGCGAGCTGCCGGACCGTCCCGACGCGATCGAAGCGATCTGGGACGGCGACTCCGTCGGCTGGATGGTGCTGCTCGTGGCCGTGACCACCGATCCGCGCGCCGAGCACGAACTGGCGATGATCCGGCACGGAGGCGACATCCGGCTGTTCAACGGCCGGGTGCCGCCGTGGACGGAATCCGAGGAGGCCACCGAGCTGGGAACGGGGCTGGCGAAGCATTTCAGCGTCCCGTTCTACTTCGAGCACCCCGACGCGCCGGACCTGCCCGATGTCCGCTGGTGGGACACGCTGTAGCGGCCCGCCCCCGCACCCGGCGGCTACTGTGAGAATCATGACCGCCCCCGCCAAGCGCCCGGGCCGCCGACCCGGTTCGGCCGACACCCGCGGCGAGATCCTGGACGCGGCGCGCGCCGAGTTCGCCTCGCGGGGGTACGAGAAGGCGACGGTGCGGGGTATCGCGCGGGCGGCCGGTGTGGACTCGGCGCTGGTGCACCACTACTTCGGGTCGAAGGACCGGGTGTTCCTGGCGGCGCTGGAGTTCCCGGTGGATCCGGCGGTGGTGCTGGAGCAGGTGGCCGGGGACGCGGCGGGGGTCGGGGAGCGGCTGGCGCGGTTCGTGGTCGGGCTGTGGGAGGTGCCGCAGGCGCGGGAGCGGTTGCTGGCGGTGCTGCGGACGATCGCGTCGAACGAGGAGATGGCGGCGTTGGTGCGCGGGTTCGCGCAGCCGCGGCTGATCGCGCCGTTGGCGGCGTGGGTCGGCGGGGCGGACGCCGAGGCGCGGGTGGAGATGGCGTTGGCGCAGATCATCGGGTTGGCGATGGCGCGGTATGTGATCCGGGTGGAGCCGGTGGCTTCGCTGGGTTCTGAGGAGTTGGTGGCGTTGCTGGCTCCGGCTTTGCAGCGGCTTTTGGGCTAGCGCAAAAGATCAGCGCAGCGAGAATCAGCGCGGCAAAATCGGCCCAGCGAGAATCGGCGCGGTAAGAATCAGCGCAGCAAAAAGTAGGCGGCGCGGCCCGAACCCGTCTCCGGGTCCGAACCACGCCGCCTGTCCGAGGGGGTCGGGTTCCGTGCGCGTCGGCGCCTACCCCTTTGCCGGCTCGCTTCCGCGTCGCGGCAGCATCGCCGCCACGACGCCGGCCGCGGCCACCGCGATCGCCGCGCCGATCATCGCGCCGCCGTAGCCCGCGGCCAGCGCGGACTTCGGGCTGCCGCCGTGGCCGGCGGCGATGTGCGCGGAGACCGTGGACAGCGCGGCCAGGCCGATGGCGCCGCCGACCTGGCGGGAGGTGTTGATCAGGCCGGAGGCCAGGCCGGCCTCGTGCCGCGGCATGCCGGCGGTTCCGGCGACGGCCAGCGGCGTCATGGCCAGGCCCATGCCGAACGTGAGCAGCATCAGCGGGCCCAGGACGTCGACGGTGTACGAGCCGCCGGCCGGGAAGCGCGACAGCCAGGCCAGGCCGACGGCCGCGACCACCGGGCCGACCAGCAGCAGCGGACGCGGGCCGATCCGGGGCAGCGCCCGGGTGGCCAGCATGGTGCCGAGCACGATCATCGCCGAGCCGGGCACGAAGGCGAACCCGGCCCGCAGCGCGTCGAACCCGAGCACCTGCTGCAGGTACAGGCTGACGTAGAACCACATCGCGAACATGCCGGCGCCGATCAGCAGCGCGGCGACGTCCGCCACGGCCAGCGAGCGGTTCCGGAACACGCGCAGCGGCACCAGGGCGTGCTTGCTGCGCGCCTCCAGCAGGACGAACAGCGCCAGCAGCACCACGCCGCCGAACAGCGGCGCGAGCACCGCGCCGGAGCCCCAGCTGTGCGTGTCGGTGGTGACGACGCCGTAGACGATGCCGGTCAGGCCGAGCGTGACGGTGATGGCGCCGGGCAGGTCCAGCGTCCGCAGCGTGGCGCCGCGGCCCCGGGTGCGGGCGATCAGCGGCACCGCGGCCAGGATCAGCACCACGCCGACCGGCACGTTGACGAACAGCACCCAGCGCCAGCTCACCCACTGCGTGAGCATCCCGCCGACGACGGCGCCCATCGCCCCGCCGGCCGCCATCGTGGCGCTCCAGGCGCCCAGCGCCTTGGTCCGCTCGCGCGGGTCGGTGAACGTGGTCATGATCAGCGTCATGGTCGCCGGGGCGAGCACCGCGCCGGCCAGACCCTGCACCGAGCGGGCCGCGATGAGCAGCGTGCCGGTGTCGGCCATGCCGCCGGCCAGGCTGGCGGCGGTGAAGCCGACCAGGCCGGTGAGGAACACCGGCTTGGCGCCGAACAGATCGGCGGCACGTCCGCCGAACAGCAGCAGGCCGGCGAACCCGAGCGCGTAGGCGTTGACGACCCACTGCACGCCGGTCGGCGACAGGTCCAGCGCGCCGCGCATGGCGGGCAGCGCGACGTTCACGATGCTCACGTCGAGCACCACCATGAACTGGGCGACACACGCGATGATCAGCAGCGCGGTCTTGTTGCCCACCCGCGAGCCGCCGGCGCGCGGGCCCGGCACGGCCGCGGCCTGCGCGGACGACGCCGATGACGCCGATGACGCGGACGACGGTGGCGTGTCGGCTATCTGATCGGTCGAAGACAAGGGACCCTCCCCGGAGCGCGTTTAATTTTAGAGTGACTCTAATGATAGACGAAGTCCAGCTAGTATTTATTTCATGGAGACCGGAGCTGGAGCACCCGACGCGGCCGACGCGCTCGCCGCGCCTGAACACGGCAAGCTCGACCCGCGCAGCGACCCGCCCCAGAGCGACCCGCCGCAGCTGGGCCTGCGCGAACGCAAGAAGCAGCGCACCCGCCGAGCCATCCACGACGCCGCGATGACCCTGTTCGCCGAGCGCGGCTACGACCACGTCACGATGGCCGAGATCGCCCGCGCCGCCGACGTCGCCCCGGCCACGGTGTTCACGCACTACGCGTCGAAGGAAGACCTGGTCTGGGAGCTGCGGCACGAGGCCAACGACCGGCTGCGCACCGCGCTGCGCTCGCGCGCGCCGGAGATCGGCGTGCTGGCGGCGGTGAAGGAGTGGCAGCAGGAGATGTACCGGTACTACGTCCAGACGCCGGAGCAGGTGGAGCGTTCACGGACGTTCTCACGGCTGCTCAGGGAGTACCCGACGCTGTGGACGCGGTCGGTGGGGTTCATGTACGAGCGGCAGAACCTGCTCACGGAGTTGATGATCGAGCAGTACCCGCAGGCTGACCGCTTCCAGCTGGAGATCGCGGCGGCTCAGATCGCGGGGGCGGTGCAGGCGGCGCAGGTGCGCTACCAGAGGGACTTGGCTGCGGGGATGGGCAAGGACGAGTTGCTGGCGCGCGCCGACGCTCGTTCGGAGCAGGTGTACGAGCAGCTGGCTCGGGGGTTGGCGGAGGTGCTGTAGGCGGCGCTGCTGTCTTCTCCGCTTCTACAGAGCGTCCAGTCGTCTGACGACCGTGTTGAGCGTCGGCCAAGGAGGCCCCTCGCGCAGTGAACGCAGCAGTGCGCCAGGCTGCGACCATCGCGAGAACGAGCTGCCGGCACTCGTCGAGCAGTTCTTGGTCGACGTTCGGGTAAAGCTCGCGTACCGCCTCGGCGACGTGCGCGAGATCGAACTCGACGGGTCCGCGGCAGCACGTCTCAAGGTCGACGAACAGCGGGCCGTTCTTCGTGCTGAGCACGTTGCCCGGATGCGGCTCGCCGTGGAGCAGTTGCTCTGCGGCGCCGCGGTCTTCGATCGCACGTCGCAGGCTTCTCAGTCTGCTGCTGAGGAACGCGCGGTCCGTGTCGGCGAGAATGTCTTCCGCTTCCGCGGCGCGGTCCGTGAATCGTGGGCTCGGCGTCTCAACGGTGCGCATGCCGGCGTGCAGTTGCTCCAGTGCCTTGGCGTTCGTAGTAGGTCCACAGCGTCACCGTGAAGCCGTCGCGTGAGCTCGATCTCGAACTGCCCGGCGTCATGTCCCGCAGGGGCGACCCGGGCAAGCACGTCGCACGGCGTCAGCCGCAACGCCAGCCGGTTCGAGTCGTGCAGGACGACGGCGTCGTCGGCCGGCAGGCCGAGCGATGCGGCGACCGAGGTCGCGGCTGCGATCGCGCGTGCGACGTCGGTCGTGTCCATCCCCGAATCGTGGCACAGATGAGTTCGGCGGTCCTTGACACCCGTTCCGTCTCGGGCAGAAACTCATCGCATGATGAATTACGCGGTCGAGGTGCGCGGGCTGCGCGTCGTGCGCGGCGGGCAGGTGGTGCTGCACGCCGTGGACGCGCAGGTGGAGGCCGGTTCGGTCACCGGGTTGCTGGGGCCGTCGGGGTGCGGGAAGACGACGCTGCTGCGCTCCGTGGTCGGCGTGCAGAAGGTGGCCGGCGGCGAGGTGCGGGTACTCGGGGCGCCGGCGGGCAGTGCGGCGCTGCGCGACCGGATCGGGTACGTGACTCAGGCCCCTTCGGTCTACGGCGACCTGTCGGTGATCGAGAACCTGCGCTACTTCGCGGCCGTGCTGGGCGCGCCGCACGAGGATCCCGATCGGGTGATCGCGGCCGTGGGGCTGGAGGGCAGGGAAGGCGCGCGGGCCGACCGGTTGTCCGGCGGGCAGCGGGCGCGGGTGTCGTTGGCTGCGGCGCTGCTCGGGACGCCGCGGGTGCTGGTGCTCGACGAGCCGACGGTCGGGCTGGATCCGGTGCTGCGGGCCGAGCTGTGGGGGCTGTTCCATCGGCTGGCGGGCGGCGCTGATCCGGTGACGTTCCTCATCTCCAGCCACGTCATGGACGAGGCCTCGCGCTGCACGCGGCTGCTGCTCATGCGCGAGGGGCGCATCCTGGCCTCCGACACGCCCGAGGGGCTGCTGGCCCGGACCGGCGCGAGCGATGTCGAGGACGCGTTCCTGCGGCTGGTGGGGGCGGCGGCATGAGCGGGAGCGGGATGAGCCGGAGCGGCATGAACGGCAGCGGCGGCATGAGCCTGCGGCGTACCACCGCCACCGCGCGCCGGGTCCTGGAGCAGCTGCGGCACGATCCGCGCACGATCGCGCTGATGCTGGTCGTACCCTGCGTCCTGATCAGCCTGCTGAAGTGGGTCTTCGACGCCTCGCCGCACGTGTTCCAGTCGATCGGCGCGGCACTGCTGGGGATCTTCCCGTTCATCGTGATGTTCCTGGTCACCTCGGTCGGCATGCTGCGCGAGCGGACCAGCGGCACCCTGGAGCGGCTGCTGACGATGCCGCTGGCCAAGGGCGACCTGCTCGGCGGGTACGCGCTGGCGTTCGGCACGGTCGCGCTGGTGCAGGCGCTGCTGGTGTCGGCGCTGACGATCGGACCGCTGGGGCTGTCGGTGGCCGGGCCGGCGTGGGCGGTGGTGCTGGTCGCGGTACTCGACGCACTGCTGGGGACGGCGTTGGGGCTGTTCACGAGCGCGTTCGCGCGGACGGAGTTCCAGGCGGTGCAGTTCCTGCCGGCGTTCGTACTGCCGCAGTTCCTGCTCTGCGGGCTGTTCACGCCGCGCGACCGGATGCAGACGGTGCTGCGCTGGGTGTCGGACGTGATGCCGTTGTCGTACGCCGTGGACGCGATGGACAAGATCACGTCGCGGTCCGCGGTGAGCGGCGGACTGATCGCCGACATGGCTATCATCGCCGGTGCCGGGGTGCTCGCGCTGGCGCTGGGCGCTGTGACGCTGCGTCGCCGGACGGAGTGAGCGGCGCGGCCGACGAAGGCCGGTCACGGCCGACGACAGAAGGAGCCGGGTGTGGGCGGCGGACTGCTGGTGCTGTGGGACATCGACCAGACGTTGATCAAGACCAACGGCGTCGCCACGGAGGCCTACGCCGAAGCCGTACTGGAGACCGTCGGCAGCCCCTGGCGCGGCGACATGACGTTCAACGGCCTCACCGAGCGCGCGATGGCCGTCCGCGTCCTGCGCATGCACGACGTCGACCCGGACCCCGAACTGCTCACCCGGTTCCTGGCCACCCTTGAGCGCTCGCTGCTGAGCCGAGCCGAAGCCACCAAGGCCCGCGGCTACGCACTGACCGGCGCCCTGGCGGCGCTCCAGGCACTCGACGCCGAAGCGGACGTCCGGCAGTCGGTACTGACCGGCAACATCCGCACCGTCGCGGAGATGAAGCTGCAGGCGTTCGGCCTGCACTCCTGGATCGACTTCCCCATCGGCGCCTACGGCGACGACGAGCTCGAACGCAACGCCCTGATCCCCCACGCCTGGCGCCGCACCGAGGCCTGCTACGGCCGAACGTACGCGCCGGCCGAGACCGTCATCCTCGGCGACACGGTCCGCGACGTGGAGGCGGCGCTCGCGCACAGCGCCGCGGTGGTCGCCGTCGCCAGCGGCACGACATCGGCCGCGGACCTGCGGGACGCGGGGGCGGAAGTCGTGCTCGACGATCTCGCGGACACCGGCCGGGTACTGGCGGCCATCGCCGAGGCGACGGCGGCGGCCCGGAGGTAGAACCGACGACCGCGTCGGTCACTGTCCGCGACCATCGAGTTTCGATAAGAGTTGAACGCAGGTCGGCGACCCCTCTAGTATCAGAGCCCTCATACGCACCACACCGAAGCCGGGGGGCCGGGATGGGGGATCAGCTGCACGCCGACCTGGACAAGATCCGGGACATCGGGCCGGGTCTTCGGAACCTGCAAGGGCAGTACGCGAAGGTCACGGCGGTCGACCAGAGCACGTTCCTCAGCGAAGCCGGGGTACCGGTGCTGGCCCAGGCGCTGGCGGAGTTCGCCGACGACTGGAACATCAGGCTCCGCAATCTCCTCAGCGATCTCGACGACCTGGCGCGCCTGTCGGACGCCGCCGCCGAGGCGTATGCCCAGGCCGACAAGGACCTCAGCCTGGCCCTGACGCGGGCGCTGGAGCCGGTGCTGCCGCCGCCGGCCATGCGCGGCCACATCCGTCCCGCCCTGGACTGAGGAGCAGCCGATGCCGAACAGGTACAGCTCGAAGGCGATCGACGGCGGGAACGGCGACATCGACTGGTACCCGCTGGACAGGTCGAATCCGACACCGGGCGACCCGGACCAGCTGAGCTGCCACGCGCAGGAGTACCGACGACTGGCCCGCCAGGCGTTCGACACCGCGGAGTACCTGCGCACCGTGTGCAGCGCCGAGTTCTGGAACTCCGGCGCCGGCGGGGAGTTCCGCATCCGCTGCGAGAACCTGGCGGCGGAGCTGCTACGCACCATTCCGCGGCACGTCGCCGCCGCCGACGCGCTGGACACGTACGTGCCCGAGCTCGAGCACGCGCAGGACACCGCGTTCCGGGCGCTGCTGACCGTGAACGACGCCGAGAAGCAGCTCGCGGCGGCGGGGTACCAGCACGGCCCGGTAACCGTGTCCGAATCGCCGACGCTGCCGGCCAACATCGTCCCGGACCCGATGCCCCAGGGGCAGCCGGGACAGGCCGCGTTCGCCGACGGCGACGCCGGCTGGCACCAGGCGCGGCGGCTGTGGGAGGACGCGCGGAACACGCAGGACATCGCGGCGCAGCGGGCTGCGGCGAGGATCCTCGACTTCGCCGGGCAGGACGGGCTGTCGGACAAGCAATGGACGGCCCAGGACGACAACCTTCGGGTCGAGGTGTTGTACGCGGAGCAGACGGGATACATCGATCCCTCGCTCGACACCGCACTGAACAACGAGGCGGACTCGACCGAGACGCTGGTCCCGGAGGACTGGTACAACCAGCACGCGGATGAACTGCGGAAGCAGATTCCGACGGATGCGCAGGCGCGTGCGGCCTGGTGGGCAGCGCTGCCGGACGCCGAGCGCACGCTGTACCTGGATGTCGGCGTGGCTATGCTGCAAGGGCTTCCGGGCGTGCCGTCGGTCGCCGAGTACTACGCGATGCGAGCAGCGGAGGATGCGGGGATCGACTATGCATCCTGGGATCCGACGAAGGGCTTCTCTGCGAACAAGGACAACGTGCGGAAGTCGTACGAGTGGTATCGCGAGATGTTCGACGCGCACCCGGAGTTCCAGTGGATGGGGCTCGGTCGGCTCGCGGGCGTGACGGTCTATGCCGGGATGCTGGACCTGGACGACAACAAGGGCGATGTCGGCGTGGGCAGCGCCCTCCAGTTCACGCAAGAGCAGCTACTGCAAGCCCAGAAAGCCATATTCACGGATATCGGAGGTCAGCACGAAGCCTATCTACGAGGCGGACTTCCAGCGATACAGGGACTAGCAGGTCATATCGACCGCCTGGATGTCCAGGCATGGAGCGAACTCGCATCCGGCGATCCTCAGCAAATCGCCGCGGCGAACCTCCGTTTCGCCTTCCGGGAGCAACGGGTCATCATCCCAAAATACATGTCAGCGATCTACCACAACGGCGCCATCGGGTTCGAGTTCGATGCGTTCCTCTCGGACAGCGCGCAGAATCCAGTTCCCGGCGGCCAACCGTTCCATGACTTCTACAGCAACGGCCTGACGAAGACCGATCCCCGATGGGACTGGGTCACGAAAAGCATCTACCCGAGCTACCAGGACATGCTCCACAACCACCCCGACCAGTTGAATGCGGCGATCAACGAGCCACTGGACGAGGCGGCCGCCAAGTACCGGTTCGACATCGCCAAGTTCGTCGCGAATGGGCTCTTCGAATGAAAACGTCGGTCAGGCTACTGACCTCGATCGCCTCCGTCGGCCTGCTCGCCACGGTGGCCGGCTGCACATCGAATGCGGCAACCTCTACGGATCACATCAAAAGCGTGGTGTGGGATCTCCGCAAGCCTGCCGACATCAAGACTCTGGGACTTCCAGAGAACACCGTCGACCTATCGGACGTGAATGTGTCGATCACACTGTCCGACGGAGAGATCTACTCGGCACAACACGTGGATCTGATGATTGACGGCGATCTCCATGACCCGACGCGGATCGTCGCGATCCGCGTCGGCCTGGGGGCACAAACCATCGACCAGGCATACCAGACCATTAAAGATCTCGGAGCCCGGTGGCAGTTCCCGTCCGCCCCGATCAACCTCTGGTACGAAACAGCGAAGAAGTATCCGAGCTACAACGGCGACGGCGCCGGAGGTCGCACACTGCCCGGCGGTAGTTGGATCGGGCTCTTCATGCCGATATCGGGCGATGACAGCAAGCCCGTGCTTCCTGAGTTCGAGATCAACAACGTGGACGCAAGCGACCTCGGCGGCATCGTGACCGCGTCCCCGTCTCGAACCTCGGCCACGGCTTCAAGCTCGACCTCAACCTCAACCTCAACCTCGACCTCTACCTCACCGACCCCGAAATAGCCCGCCCCGACCCGCTACCGTCATCCCATGAGAACCGAGGGCACGTTCACCGTGGCGTCGTTCGCGCCGGTCGCCGTCGAGCCGTCGCTCGACATCGTCACGGCCACGCCGACCGGTGTCGCGACGATGGAGAAGACCTTCGAGGGCGGTGTCGCCGGACGCTCCGCGACCCTGTTCACCTCGGCCTACGACCAGGATCGGGGTGCGGGGACCTACGTCGCGCTGGAGTCGTTCGAGGGGACGCTCGACGGACGGGCCGGCACCTTCAACTTCGTGCACTCCGCGACCAGCGGCGGGGCCGACCGGGACGACGAGTACTTCCTGATCGTGCCCGGCAGCGGGACCGGTGAGCTGGCCGGGATCGCCGGTACCGGGAGCATCGAGATCGACGACGATGGCACGCACCGCATCCGGTTCGACTACGAGTACGACATCGCCCCGGTCGCCGAAGCGCCGGGGCAATCGCCGTCCTAACGCACAATCGCCGCCAGGCACAGCCGCTCTAGCTCACAGCAGCCGCGGCCAGCTCACAGCCGCTCTGCCCGACTCACAACTGATCCGGCGCGCTGATCCCCAGCAGCGCCAGCCCCAGCTTCAGCGTGTCCCCGGTCAGCCGCGCCAGCGCGGCCCGGTTCTCCCGTGCCGCGTCGGTCGGCGCCTTCACCACCGGGCAGTTCTCGTAGAAGTCCGAGAACGTCTGCGCCAGCGAGTACAGGTAGGAGGCCAGCCGGTGCGGCTCGAAGTTCTCCGTCACCGTCGCCAGCGTCGCGCCGAAGTCGTCCAGGTGCAGCGCCAGCTTGCGCTCGGCCGGCTCCAGCGCCAGCTCCGGGTGCACCTGCGCCGGGGTGCCCGCCGGGAGCTTGCGCAGGATGGAGTGGATCCGGGCGTGCGCGTACTGCAGGTAGACGCTGGTGTTGCCGTGCAGTGAGACCATGCGGTCCAGGTCGAAGATGTAGTCCTTGGTGCGGGACGTCGACAGGTCCGCGTACTTCACCGCGCCGATGCCGACGACCTTCGCCTCGGCGCGGGCGTCGGCGGCCGCCAGGTCCGGGTTCTTCTCCTCGACGGTGGCCACCGCGTGGTCGACCGCGTTGTCCAGCAGCTCGATCAGGCGAACGGTCTTGCCGGCGCGGGTCTTGAACGGCTTGCCGTCGGTGCCCAGCACCGAGCCGAACTGGACGTGCACCGCCTCCACGCCCTCCGGCAGGTAGCCGGCGCGGCGCGCGGTCTCGAACACCATGCGGAAGTGCAGGGCCTGGCGGCTGTCGACCACGTACAGGATCTGGTCGGCCTTCAGGGTGTTGACCCGGTAGCGGACGGCGGCCAGGTCGGTGGCGGCGTAGCCGAAGCCGCCGTCGCTCTTGCGCACCATCAGCGGGACCGGGTCGCCGTCGGGGCCCTTGATGTCGTCGAAGAACACGCACAGCGCGCCCTCGCTCCACACCGCGATGCCGCGCTCCTCCAGGTCGGCGGCGACCTCGGCGAGGTAGGGGTTGTAGAAGCTCTCGCCGACCGCGTCGGCGTCGACCAGGCGCACGTCCAGGCGGGCGTAGACGTCCTCGAAGTAGCGCTTGGACTCCGCGACCATCTCGCGCCAGGCCGCCAGCGACTCCTCGTCGCCGCCCTGCAGCGTCACCACACGCTTGCGGGCCCGGTCGGCGAACTCGGCGTCGGACTCGAAGTGCGCGCGGGCGTCCCGGTACAGGGCGGTCAGCCAGGAGATGGCGACCTCGCCGGAGTGCTCGGCCTCAGCCGGGCGCGCCTCGGGGTGCTCGACCAGGAACTGGATCAGCATGCCGAACTGCGTGCCCCAGTCGCCGAGGTGGTTCTGCCGGACCACGGTGCGGCCGTCGAACTCCAGCAGCCGGACCAGCGCGTCGCCGATGACGGTCGAGCGCAGGTGGCCGACGTGCATCTCCTTGGCGATGTTCGGCTGCGAGTAGTCGATGACGGTGGTCTGGCCGACGGCGGTCGGCGCCACGCCCAGGCGCGGGTCGCCAAGGCGCTCGGCGGTCTGCGCGGCCAGGGCGGCGTCGGTGAGGGTGAGGTTGAGGAAGCCGGGGCCGGCGACTTCGACGGCGGCGATCACGCCGGAGGTGGAGACGGTCGCGGGGGCGTCGGGGGCGTCAGCACCGTTGGCACCGTTGGCACCCTCGGCCGCCGGCACGAGCACCGCCGCCACCCGCGTCGCCAGCTCCCGCGGATTCCCCTTCACGGCCTTGGCCAGCGGCAGCACCCCGTTGGCCTGGAAGTCGGCGTGGTCGGAGGGTCGGATCAGCGGGTCGGCGTCGCGCGCCGCGTCACCCAGGACCGCGGTCAGCGCGGCGCGGACGTCGTCCGCCAGGATCTCCGACAGTGCCTTGGCCATGGGTTTCCTCGCTGCTCGGACCGGTTCGCCGGGGTTTCGGTGGGGGTGTATCAAGCCTATCGTCCAGGGCCGTTCGGACAACTCGAACACTGGCGTTTGACTTCTTCGATCGGAGGGGGAATCCGATGGAACACGTCCGCAGTCGATGGCCCGCGACCTGGACCTCGGGCGCCAGGCACTGACATGGGTGCCGGCCGCGTACACGCTGTGCTTCGGCGGGCTGCTGCTGCTCGGCGGCCGGCTCGCCGACGGCCTGGGACGCCGCCGCGCTGCTGTCACCCGCGGCGTTGTCGATCGTCACCACGACGTTGATCCGGCGGCGCCTGCTACCGCCGCGCATCCCGCCGCATCACGCCGCCCCACGCCGTCCCACCCCGCCCCTAGGCTTTGCCCATGGCCGACAAGACCGACAAGCGCCCCCGCTCCGGCGGCGCCCCGGCGGCCGAAGGCCGTCCCGCCAAGCGCGCCGACGCCGAGCGGACCATCACCGCCATCCTCGACGCGGCCCTGGAGTGCTTCGGCACCAGCCCCGACGCCACCGTCACCGAGATCGCCAAAGCCGCCGGCATCGGCCGCGTGACGGTCTACGGCCACTTCGACTCCCTCCCCGCCATCGTCGACGCCCTCCTGGTCCGCTCCCTGACCGAGGCCGACGCCACCTTCGCCACCCTGAACCTGGAATCCGGCACCGCCACCGAAGCGATGAACCGCCTCCTGCACGCCCCCTGGCTCCTGGGCCGCTACCAAGGCCTGCTCGCCGCCGCCACCGCCCACCTCGGCCCAGAGAAGGTCCGCCGCCTCCACGACCAGGTCTTCGCCCGCATCGAAGCCGTGGTCGCCCGCGGCCGCACCACCGGCGAATTCCGCACCGACCTCCCCCTCCCCTGGCTGACCGCATCCATCTACGCGCTGGCCCACGCCGCCCTCGCCGAGGCGGACGCCGGGCGCGTGCGGCGCGAGGAGGCGGCGGAGTTGCTGAGTCGGACGCTGCTGGGATTGCTGCGGGAGCCGGGGCGGGCTTGAGCGCTCGTCGCTGAGATCGAGGCGAAGTGCTACCGGTCGAAGGTTCGGTTCATTCCGAAAACTGGAGACGGCACTTCCCGGCCTGCGTTCGCCGTAGGACCACCGAGAGCACGCTCAGCGTCATCGATCAGTTCCTTGTAGGTCCGCACGTCGACACGACTGACGTGCGCGTTCATCGTACGAAGAGTCTCGTTGATCTGCTCTTCGGGAATCTCCGGATGCAGAGCCGGATGACCGATGAGTACCGTCGCACTCGCCCGGCGCGCCTCAATACCCAGCTCGGCCCGAATTTGGTGGCGATTCTCATCGAGGCCGACCAGATACGTGACGGCCTGCATCACCGCGTGGTGAACGTCAGCGGCGGGAACGAATGACGCGCCCTGCCGGACCACGAGAGGCGACGCAAGCCCCATCGCGCGCTTGAGCTCCACGATGTGGAGCGACCCGTCGGCTCGAAGCAGCGGTACGTCCACCTCGCTTCCGAGAACCAGGCTTCGTCGAGCGGCCGTGCCGATGAACTGGCCACCGAAGATCCAAGGCTGCGCCTCGAACGCCTGCTGCAGGTCGTGTTCGGAAGCACCCGGATCCTCCGCGAGCTTCCGCAACTCCCCCAGCTTCGCCATACGCTGCTGGAGCTCGGCCGCACGCAGAAGAAGCATCCCGTCCTCATCCGCCGCGAGCGCCAACAGGGCCTCCGGCGTGGCGACCAGACGCCGGGCGACGTCCCGGACGTCTTCGACGTCGACCCGATCCCGAAGCTTCCGCTCGATCCAGAGAGCCATCTCGGCCTTCCCGCGTATCAGCCGATACCGTCCGGGCTGGTCTTCCGGCGCCTCCAGCAAGCGTGCGTCGTCACGCATCGACTCGAAGTGCGCAATAAAGTCACTGAAGTTCGCCTGGGGATTTTCGTCCACGAAGTCTCGCAGGGTGTCCACGGCAAAGATGTAAGAGGCGGCCATCATTCGCCCAAGGAACTCACGCGAGGTGTCGGAACGTGCGCCATCGCGGAAGAGCCGGTAGCGCTCTTCAAAGTCTGGCAGCAAGATCCTGTTCTCGGCGTAGTCGAGCGAGTCTTGCAGCAGCCGGACCACATGCCACTCGTCGCCGTCCGCAGCCAGCCGACGAGCGGCTTCCAGCAGATCTGTCAGCCGCTTACCACCGCGTCGGGACCGGCTCTGACCGCCGTTCATATGCTTGATCACGTCATCTACCGCCGCCGCCACGCGTACATCGACGCATTGCTTGCGGACGATCTCCAGTTGGAGCTCAAGTGTCCAGTCTGATCTCGGCGGCATGAGCCAACGCTAGTACGACGCCGCCGCAGGCACTCGACCGATCGACGGACTCCGGTCCGCCCTGTCACTGCGAACCTGTACAAATAAGACCATGAGCAACACCAGCGCACCCGCCCCCGACTCGTCCCCCGCCGTCCGCGAGGAGGCCGAAGCGCTGCTGCGGCGGTTGGCCGGGGAGTCGGCGCGGCTGCGGGAGGACCAGTGGACGGCGATCCACGCGCTGGTGGAGGAGCGGCGGCGGGCGCTAGTCGTGCAGCGGACCGGGTGGGGGAAGTCCGCGGTGTACTTCGTCGCCACCGCTTTGCTGCGGGCTCGGGGGGCGGGGCCGACGGTGATCGTCTCGCCGCTTTTGGCCTTGATGCGGAACCAGATCGAGGCCGCGGAGCGCGCTGGGATCCGGGCGCGGACCATCAACTCGGCGAACCTGCACGAGTGGGAGGAGATCCAGGGCGAGGTCGCGGCCGGCGAGGTTGACGTGCTGCTGATCTCCCCGGAGCGGCTGAACAACCCCGATTTCCGGGACGAGGTGCTACCGAAGCTGGCCTCGGAGGTCGGGCTGCTGGTCGTGGACGAGGCGCACACGGTTAGTGATTGGGGACACGATTTTAGACCCGATTATCGCCGTATTCGTACGTTCTTGGCCGATCTGCCGCCCGGCGTGCCGGTGCTGGCCACGACCGCGACGGCGAACGCGCGCGTGGTCGCCGACGTCGCCGAACAGCTCGGCACGCACAGCGAAGCCGACACGCTGGTGCTGCGTGGGACGCTGGACCGCGAGAGCCTGTCGCTTCACGTGGTGCGCCTCGGCAGCCCCGAGGAGCGGTTCGCGTTCCTGGCCGAGCATCTGCCGGAGCTGCCGGGTTCGGGCATCATCTACACGCTGACGGTCGCGGCTACCGACGAGGTCGCGACGTTCCTGCGCTCCCGCGGGTTCGAGGTCGCCTCCTACTCCGGGCGTACCGAGGACGCCGAGCGGCGGCAGGCCGAGGCGGATCTGCTCGGCAACCGGATCAAGGCGCTGGTCGCCACCTCGGCGCTGGGCATGGGTTTCGACAAGCCGGACCTGGGGTTCGTGGTGCATCTCGGCGCCCCGAACTCGCCGATCGCCTACTACCAGCAGGTCGGGCGCGCCGGCCGTGGCGTGGACCACGCCGAGGTGCTGCTGCTGCCCGGGCAGGAGGACCGGGCGATCTGGCAGTACTTCGCCTCGCTCGCCTTCCCGCCGGAGCAGCAGGTCCGCGCGACGCTGGACGCGCTGGCCGCCGCCGGCCGGCCGCTGTCCACCGCGGCCCTGGAACCGCGCGTCGACCTGCGGCGCTCGCGCCTGGAGACGATGCTGAAGGTGCTCGACGTCGACGGCGCGGTGCGGCGGGTGAAGGGCGGCTGGGTCTCGACCGGCGAGAGCTGGGAGTACGACGGCGAACGCTACGCGCGCGTCGCGGCGGCCCGCGAGACCGAGCAGCGCTCGATGATCGAGTACGAGACCACCGACGAATGCCGCATGACCTTCCTGCGCCGCCAGTTGGACGACCCCGCTATCGAAGGACCGTGTGGGCGTTGCGACAACTGCGCCGGCGCGCGGTTCAACGCGAGCGTCAGCGGCGAGGGCGCGGCGGCGGCGCGCGCCGCCCTGGCCAAACCCGGTGTAGAGATCGCGGCGCGCAAGCTGTGGCCGACCGGGATGGCGGCCCTGGGCGTCGCGTTGACCGGCAAGATCCCGCCGGGCGAGAGCGCGGAGACCGGTCGGGCCCTGGGGCGCCTGACCGATCTGGGCTGGGGCACCCGGCTGCGCGAACTGCTCGCCGACGGCACCGCCGACCGCGCGCTGCCCGAGCCGATGGTCGACGGCATCGTGAAGGTGCTGGCGGCCTGGGGCTGGAAGCAGCGCCCGACAGCAGTGGTCTCGATCGGCTCGCACAGCCGGCCCACCCTGATCGCCGACACCGCACGCCGCATCGCGGCCATCGGACGCCTGGAGTACCTCGGCGCGGTGGACCCGGCCCCGGCACCGGGACAGGCCCGCCGGGGCAACAGCGCACAGCGGCTCAAGCAGGTCCACGACGCCTTCACGATCAGCGCCGAGCTGGCCGCCGCGGTCGCGGCGGCCGAGGGGCCGGTGTTGTTGGTCGACGACCGCGTCGACACCGGATGGACCATGACAGTGGCCGCCCGGATGCTGCGGCAGGCCGGCGCCGACGAAGTGCTGCCGTTCGCGCTGGCGATGGAGGCCTGAGCCAACAGGCAACTGGTCACCGGTCACCTGTCACTGGTCACTGGTCACCCGTAACTCGCAAAAACCGACGGAAAGCGCGCGACGCGAGCGAGGCGAGGCGCTCGCGGCGCGCGCGTCGAGGGCTCCCTCTCCCCGGGGCCCCCAAAAGTGCCGCCACCGGCGCCCGGCGAAACACCGGCGGCGGCACCAGCCACGTCGCTCCTCAGGAGGCCTGCTGGGCCTGCCAGAGCGACGGGGCGTTCGGGGGTTCCCAGCCGGTCTGGGAGGTGTGCGCCTGCAGGCACACGTACGTCGTGCCGTTGTACGTGACCGTGTCGCCCGCGCTGTACGCGTGGCCGGCGACCCAGCTCGTGCTCGGCGGGGGCGAGCCTCCGCCGGGGTCCTGCTGCACGTTCAGAACGAAGTCGAACGCGGCCGCCTCGCCCGCGCCCTGCTGCGTGACGTCCATCAGCAGGCGCGCGTCGAAGATGCTGTCCGTGTCGTTCTCCGGGACGCCCGGGAAGTACAGCTGCGTGGTGAGGATCGGCTGGTTCGGCGCCTGCACCTTGACGTGGATGTGCTTGGTGCGCCCGGGATACAGGCCGGGCACGACCGTGGTCAGCGTGAACGCGCCGTTGGCGTCGGTGTACTGGTGGCCGCGGAAGTCGAACCCGGACATGTCGTAGTTGCCGCCGTCGTCGGCCTGCCAGAAGTCCAGCAGCGCGGCGGCGATCGGCAGGCACGACAGGCCGTAGATCACACCGGTCACGGTCAGCGGCGTTCCGGGCGTGTCGGGGGTGGCCAGCACGGTGCGCTGCGGCGAGTCCGGTTTGAAGTACGGCCCCTCGGTCTGGTCGACGGTCGGGGCGTCGCCGTCGTGGCAGGCCGGGGTGACGGCACGCGGGCCGTTCGGGCCGTAGGCGACCTGCTCGGTGCGGCGACCGGCGGTCGGGGCGTCGGTGCCGAACGCGCCGCCGGCGACGACGAGCGGGGCGGCGAGGCCGGTGGCGACGGCGGCCTTCAGCAGGGTTTTGCGGGTGATTCCAGGCGGGTCCCCGGGGACGGACATGGCGGCTCCTTCGGTGGCGGAAGTGGAAGCCTTGGCAGGGATCTGATATTCGAACCTGATCCGCTGCTGAATCTAGGCACGCCGCCCCGGCGCCGAAATGGACTAGACCACGGGATCGTGGTGTATTCCTCCGGCGCGCCGCCGGAACTCCCCCGGGCTGAGCCCGGTCTCCCGCCGGAAGAACCGGCAGAAGTACGCCGGATCGCCGAACCCGGCCTGGTCCGAGACCTGCCGGATGGTCAGATCGGTCCCGGTCAGCAGCCGCTTGGCCTCCAGCACCCGGCGGCGCCGCGTCAGCCGCCCCGGCGTCAGACCGGTCTGCTCCCGCACCAGCTCGTGCAGGTACCCCGGCGACACCCCGATCTCGCGCGCGTACGAGATCAGCGTCCGGCTCCCCTGCCCCGGCGCCGCGATCAGCCGCAGGAACCGGTCGACCAGCTCGCTCACCGGCAAGACCGCGCCGGTTCCAGCACCGGATGCCGACGCATCGAGCGCCCCCGCGATCCGCGCCGCGCGCACGATCAGAATGTGCAGATACGCCCGCAACACCCCTTCGTGCCCGCGATCGCCCGCCCGCAGCTCACGCTCCATCTCCGAGGCCAGCCCCAGCAGCCCGGCCATCTGCGCGCCGCTCGGGCTCAGCCAGCTCAGCCCGGGCAGCGCCTGCAGCACCGCGACGTCCTCGGGATGCCGGACCAGGAAGTCCTCGTTGAACAGCAGCACCGAGCCCTCGATGCCGCGCGCGCCCTCCCAGTGGTGCACCTGCCCCGGCACGATCACCCCGAAGTGCGGCGGCGTGATCGGCCACGGCTGGGAGTCCACGACGTGCCGCCCGCGCCCGGCCGTCACCAGCACGATCTCGTAGAACGTGTGCCGATGCGGGAAATCGGCCAGCGACAACGCTCCTATGCGCTGGAACGACCCGACCGCGAACGGCAGGACGGCGGCCTCCGGAACCTCCAGCTCATGCAGGTCCAGTCCGCCCCGGCCGGCCGCCGGCCGGCGCGCGGGAGGCGACGGAGCTCGAACGTCCATATCCGCATCCTGCGATGCCGCCCCGCCGCGCGTCCAGGCCCGGCGCCCGAACCCGACCGCCGACCCGCCGACCGCCCGACCCGCTGACCCGCTGACCCGCTGACCGCCGAGCCGCCGACCTGCCGACCTGCCGACCAGAGATCAAGACCCGGCGGTGGCCAGGTAGATCTTCGCGATCTTGTCCGTGAAGTAGATGCTGTACGAGGTGTTCGGCGTGTTCCCGCCCTGTTCGTACCCGCCGAGCACGCCGACCAGCCGGTCCCCCGAGGCGATGAACGGGCTCCCGCTGGCGCCGTCCGGCAGCCCCTCGCAGTCCAGCTCCAGCTGCGTGTCGGAGGCCTTCTTCGTCTTGTTCGCGCAGCCGACCGGCTTCGAGGCCGTCAGCGGATAGGCCGCCACGCTGACCGCGTTCTCGTACCCCGGCGACGTGGTGAACGTGTCCGCCCCGGTGACGCTCTCCAGCGTCTGTGTCCCGCCGCCGACCTTGCGCACCTTGAGGAACGCTATGTCGGAATCCGGGTCCTCCTTGTTCACCCACCCCGCGTCCACATACGCCGTCGTGGCCGCCCACAGCCCGTACGGCGCGATGTCGTCGTGGTACCCGGGCACGAACACGACGTGGTTCTGCCACCCGGCGAACAGCTTGTCGTAGACGCAGTGCCCGGCGGTGACGATCAGGTTCCCCGACGCGCTGTGCACGACGCTGCCGGTGCAGTAGTGCGCCGACACCACGCCGCCGACGCTGAAGAACACCGCGCCGACCTTCGGAACGCCGTCGAAGGACTGCGCGGACACCGTCCCGTCCGCTCCGGCGCCGGTCGGTATCAGGCCGGTGCCCGGGGCCCCCGGGCGCAGAATCGTGTGCGGGTCTACGGGACTGGTCTCCATCACATGCGTGACCACCTTCGCCGCGGCCGCAGCACTGCTGGAAGCCGAACTGGCCTCCGCGCTCTGGCCGGAGGAGCCGCCGGAGCAGGCGGTCGCCGACACCGACAAGGCGAGGGCGGTGATAGCGAGCAGGAGACCATGGCGGCGGTGCTTCATGGCGGTGAGAATGCCTCCCGTGTCGGAACGTTGTCAGTCGCGCAGCATACCGGCGGCGACGACGGGGCTCAGGATCCCACAGATAGCGAGCGCAGCACTGCGGCCCGCACGGAAACGGGCTCCCGCGAGGCGTTCGGCATGGCTCCGAGAAGCCCGGGCAGGGACGCGCCGAACGGATCGACGTCGAACACGTACTCCAGGTCACCGTTGTCCATGATGAGATCGACCCCCAGCGACCGGATACCGGGAAAGTACGTAGCGGTCCGCTCGGCCAGCGCCACCAGCCGTTCCCAGCGCTCCATCCCGAACCGGTCCAGGAACGCCTCGATCTCCGGACGCCTGCCGCCGTACCACTCGCGCAGGACCACCTGTTCCCGGTTGATCCCGGCGGCGTGCGTGGCCTTGCCGTCCACGACCGCGAACCGGATGTCGTAGAACGCGCTGCCCAGGTGCACGCGGTGCAGCGAGTCGATCCGGTGGATCCCGTCGTCGGCGAGCAGCTCGGCCAGTTCGTCGCATTCGTCCCGGCTGCCGGCCGCGTCGCCGGGCGCGCGCCACACCTCGAAACCGGTGCGCGTGCGGTGCCGGTACAGCCGGGTGCGCCAGCCGTCGATCAGCCAGTCGTCGGAGCCGGCGAACCGGGGACGCACGATGCCGCGCACCGCCGAGCCGGAGAAACCCAGTACCGGCACGCCGTTCTGGCTCAGGAACCCGTCACGCTTCGTGCGGTCCAGCGCCAGCAGCGTCGGTTCGACGGCTGCGGCCAGCCGCGCGCCGACCTTCGTCACCTGGGCGTCCAAATACTCCAAAGCGGCCTGAAGCTCCGCATACCGCGCACGCTGGCCGCCGACCGGGTTGTCGGTGACGCATGGATGCAGGCGCTCGGCGAAGACCACTTCGCCGGGGCTGAACTCGGCCTCGGCGTCGGCCTTGACGCCGGCCTCGGCGTCGAGCACGGCCGACCACGCCACGAAGCGCGGCGGCGCCACGTCGGCGTCCTGCGCCGCCCGCGTCCACCCGGCGCGCGCCGGCTCGTCCTCCAGGGCGACGACCGCCCAGCTCAGGGTGCTCATTCGGCCACCGCTATGAACCGGTCGCCGTCACGCCCCAGCAGCGCTTCGTCCACGTTGACGTCCACTTCGGGAAGGGCTTGCCACAGCCGGTCGATCATCTCGTCGCTGATCCAGTGGTGGTGCAGGTCCAGTCGGCGCAGGTGGGTCAGCGGCTGTCCGGCCAGCAGCGCGGCCACGCCTTCGTCGCCGAGCATGCCGAGCGCGAGGTCCAGCGACTCCAACTGGGCCACCACCGGTGCGTGCGCGAGCAGCGCGGCGAGGGCGTCGGTGTCCTCGGCGTTGCGCAGTCCCAGGTGCCGCAGGGCCGGGAACGACGCGCCGGACAGGATGTCGGCGAGGTCGTCGGCGTCGGCGCCGCCTTCGTAGATCGAGGTGCCGAGGTAGAGGTCCAGGCCGGTGAGTGCCGGAAGGGTGGACTGCCCGACAGTGCGCACGACGCGCGGCGGCAGGCCGCCGGTCTGCATCGTCAGCTCGCGCAGGTTTTCGTGGACCAGCGGCTTCATGTCCAGCGCGGAGGCGCCGCGCATGCCGAACACGAGCAGGTTCGGGAAGGCGGCGAGTAGCAGGCCGGGGTCGGCCTGCTCGATCCAGGAGACTTCGGTCAGCTCGGAGGAGACGTCGCCGACGAACAGCGCTTCCAGGTTCGGGAAGCGGCTCGCGTCGGCCAGGAGCGCGTCGCGGGCGTCGTCCCAGCCCGACATGGCCTCTTCGCCGTCCCAGCTGCTGAGCGTCAGGGCCCTGACGCGCGCGGTGTCGACCGAGGCGACGAACAACGCCCAGATCCGGTCGCCGGGGACGCTGTCCATGTCTGCGCAGCCCACGCGCCAGGCCCAGGCCTCGACGTCCTCCGGGATGCCGGCCGGTTCCAGGTCGGCGGCGTCGCCGACCGCGAAGGAGAAGATCGGCAGCCCGTGGAACGTGGTCAGGGCGTCGTGTCGGAAATCCTGAATCACCCGGGCAAGGTATCGGTGCCGGTAATCGTATACAATCTAGGACTCAGAGCTTTGATCCGCTGCGGTCGTCTGCGGATCCGGCGGGTCCAGCGGACGGTGCGCGCCGCGGCCCTTGGCGATGTGGCGGGTGACGACCCGCGCCGCCTTGTCCGGGTCGCCGGATTCCAGGACTTCGACGATCTCCCGGTGCTCACGCCAGGAGTCCTGCGCGCGGCGCGGCAGCTTGGCCGTGTAGACCCACTCCATCTTCCATCTGAGCTGGGTGATCAGCTCGGCCAGGGTCCGGCTGCCGGAAGCCTGGGCCAGTACTTCGTGGAACCGGCTGTTCAGCCGGGCCAGCTCTTCCAGGCGGCCGGCGGCCAGCGCGTCGTCGGCCAGCGCCACCAGCTCCTTGAGCCGGCCGAGCTGCTCGGGGGTGTGGCGGACGGCGGCGCGCGCGGCGCCCAGCGGCTCCAGCAGGGAGCGGATCTCCACCAGGTCCTCGGCCTCGGCGTCGTCGAGCTCGGCGACGACCACGCCGGCGTAGGGGCGCCGGGCGACGAAGCCCTCGGCTTCCAGCGTGCGCAGGGCTTCGCGGACCGGGACGCGCGAGACGCCGTAGCGCGCCGACAGCGCCTCCTCGGCCAGCCGGGCGCCGGGGGCGTGGACGCCGCGGATGATGTCGTCGCGGATGGCGCGGGTGACGCCGCCGGCGCCCCCGGCTGCACCAGCCCCGGCGGCACCGGTCCCGCCGCTGACACCCCCGCCGCCGTCCTTGCCAACCCTGCTGCCCATCGGCCACCTTGATTGTATACAATCGAGCCCGACCAGGAGGAGGAAGGGCTGTGGCGAACGTACTACAGCGGGGAGGGCGCACCGCGCGCGGCGCTCTGGCCACGGTCGGGATCGATCCGCAGCTGATGGCGATCCTCGGCACGGTCGGGCTGGCGACGCTGCTCCCGGCCCGCGGCGGCACGGCGACCGGCCTGAGCCACGCGACGGTGTTCGTGATCGGCCTGCTGTTCTTCCTGTACGGCGCGCGCCTGTCGCCGAAGGCGGCGTGGGACGGCGTGAAGCAGTGGCGGCTGCACCTGGTGATCCTGGGCTCGACGTTCGTGCTGTTCCCGCTGCTGGGCCTGGCGGCCGAGGCGGCGTCCGAGCCGGTGCTCGGCCCGGATCTGGCCAAGGGCGTGCTGTTCCTGACGCTACTGCCCTCGACGGTGCAGTCCTCGATCGCGTTCACGTCCCTGGCCCGGGGCAACGTCGCGGCGGCGGTGTGCGCGGCGTCGTTCTCCTCGCTGGCCGGGATCGTGGTGACGCCGGCGCTGGCCTCGGTCGTCCTCGGCGGCGCGGTGCGGGTGGACGGCAGCGCGGTGACGTCGCTGACGGCGCAGCTGCTGCTGCCGTTCATCGCCGGGCAGGTCGCGCGCCGCTGGATCGCGGACTGGATCGGCGCGCACAAGCCGCTGCTGACCGTCGTCGACCGCGGCTCGATCCTGCTGGTGGTCTACAGCGCGTTCAGCGAGGGCATGGTCTCAGGGGTCTGGCATTCGGTGTCGCTGCCGCGGCTGGGGACGCTGGTGGTGTGCTGCGCGGCGGTGCTCGCCGCGGTGCTGACGCTGACCGGGCTGGCTTCGCGGCAGCTGGGGTTCGCCCGGCCGGAGCGCGTGACGCTGGTGTTCTGCGGGTCGAAAAAGAGCCTGGCGGCCGGGTTGCCGATGGCCGCGGTGCTGTTTCCGGGGCACGCGCTGAGCTTGATGGTGTTGCCGCTGATGCTGTTCCACCAGATCCAGCTGATGGTGTGCACGGTGCTGGCCCGGCGGTGGGGGCACGAGGCCGAGTTGCCGCAGCCTGCTGCCATCCTCACCGCTCGACCGGCCATCCCGACTGCCTGAGCGCGTCGCCCACGCCCCTGGCCCCGAAAGAGATGTGGTTCCACCGTCCCGAGGCCGTCTCGAATCGCCACGCCCTCCGAGGACGACGGGCGACTCGGATGACCTCGTCGCGGCGGACGACCATCGGTGACAACAGCGGAAACCGCAGCTCCGCACTCGACTCGTCGAAGCTGAGCGTGGCCAGCGGCCACGTGGCGCTCACCCAGCCGACACGCGCACCGCAGCGCACGACGACCACTGCGGAACCGTCGGGCCGAAGCGTGGTCACAGTCAGCCCGGCGCGGCGCTGGCGCCAACGGATCGCTGTGATGAGCACGGTCCAGACACTCACCGCGAAAGCGAAAGGAAACAAAAACCTCACCGCGGCCACGTGCGCTCCTGTCGTCAGTCGCCTCGACCCATGTCTCGCGGGATCAGGCTAGCCCCCTAAGCCCGCCACCCCAGATCCCCCGACAGCCGCCGTGCGACCCCGGCCAGCCGCTGCCCGAGGGCGTCCAGCCGGCCCTCCAGCCGGCTCTTCGGCGCGGCCACGTTCAGCGAGGCGACGGCGATCCCGCGGAAGTCGTACACCGCCGAGGAAGCGCCGACCAGGCCGCGCTCGAACTCCTCGTCCACCGTGGCGTATCCACGTGCCCTGATGCGTGCGCACTCGGCGATCAGCTCTGTGCGGGTCCTGATATGCCCGGTCGGCATGATCGGCCTGAACCGCGGCCTGGTGTCAGAGTGGACACCGGCGAATTCTCTCCCCCCGCCCCGCATGCCAGTCTTGATCGTGTGAACCCACCTCAAGTCATCGCCACCGACCTGGACCGCACCCTCCTGCGCAGCGACGGCACCACCTCCGCGCGCACCCGCGCGGCGCTCGACATGGCCATGGAGCGCGGTGCGCAGGTGATCGCCGTGACCGCGCGGCCGATTCGGTGGCTGGACCGGCTCAAGCCGTGCTTCGGGCGGCTGCCGCATGTCATCGCCTCCAACGGGGCCGTCTGCTACGACCTGGCGACCGGTGTCGCGTACGACCCTCGGCCCTTCGAGCCGGCGACGGTGGCGAAGCTGCTCGCTGAGGTGCGGGCCGCGCTGCCGGGGGCGCGGTTCGCGCTGGAGACGCCGCACGGGATGGTGCGCGAGGCCGACTACGAACTCTCGCCCTTCGACCTGGACGGCGACGACGCCGGGCGCCGTGTCGTCCGCTACGAGGAGTTGCCCGCGGCGGTGGCGGACGCCCCGCTGCTGAAGATCCTCGCCGTCGACCGCTCGCGCGACAGCGCCGACATGTACGTCGATGCGCTGCCCGCGATCGGCACGCTCGGCGCGCTCACCTACTCCACCAACCGCGGCGTGCTGGAGCTGGGCCCGCCCGGCGTCGACAAGGCCTCGTCGCTGGCCGCCTGGTGTGCCGCGCGCGGGATCGGCGCCGCCGACGTGGTGACGTTCGGCGACATGCCGAACGACATCCCCATGCTGCGCTGGGCCGGGCGCTCGTGGGCGGTGGCGAACGCGGTCGACGCGGCCAAGGCGGCCGCCACCGGGATCGCGGCCGCCAACGACGAGGACGGTGTGGCGCAGGTCGTCGAAGAGCTCTTCCATACCTGAGCGTCGGGGATGTCCCATATAACGAGACACTTCTTCTCAAATAGCGGTCGCCTCACTAGAGTCTCCGGCATGACGACGCGGCCGGAGACTCCCCAGAACACGTACACCCACGGCCACCACGAGTCGGTGCTCCGCTCGCACCGCTCGCGCACCGCCGAGAACTCCGCGGCCTACCTGCTGCCCCGCCTGGCGGCCGGTCAGAGCCTGCTCGACGTGGGCTGCGGGCCCGGCACCATCACCGCCGACCTCGCCGAGCGGGTGGCCCCGGGGACGGTGACCGCGGTGGAGATCACCGCCGAGGCGCTGGCCCTGGCGCAGGAGGAGATCGCCTCCCGCGGCATCGGCAACGTCCGCTTCGCGGTCGCCGACGTCCACGCCCTGGACTTCCCCGACCACACCTTCGACGTCGTCCACGCGCACCAGGTGCTCCAGCACGTCGCCGATCCGGTCCTGGCATTGAAGGAGATGCGCCGGGTCTGCAAGCCCGGCGGCGTGATCGCGGCGCGCGACGGCGACTACGGCGGCTTCCGCTGGTTCCCCGAGGTCCCGGCGCTCGAGGAGTGGCTGCGCCTGTATCAGGCCCTGGCGACGTCCAACGGCGGCCACCCGGACGCCGGCCGGCGGCTGCGCAGCTGGGCGCTGGAAGCCGGGTTCCCCGAGGACGCGATCGCCACCGGCGCCTCGTCCTGGGTGTACGCCACCCCGGCCGAGCGCCGGTGGTGGGCGGATCTGTGGGCCGAGCGCACCACCAAGTCCTCGACCGCCGCGCAGTACGTCGAAAAGGGCTTCACGTACGTCGAGGATCTGGACGCGGTCGCGGCCGGCTGGCACTCCTGGGCGGACGAACACGACGGCTGGTTCAACGTCGTACACGGCGAGATCGTATGCGTGGCCTGATATAGCACGAATAGCCTTACCAGTCGTCGGAATACGCCGCCGGACGACGTTATTCGGGCCCCGAACCGTTCGGTATCCCGATATTTCCCTGCACAGCCCGGTCCTCTCGTATGCCGAGAGGGCCGGGCTGTTCGTGCACGGTCAGGGTTTTACCGCTATGGTTCCAGCCCATGGACGGCGCCGTGGTGCTCACGACTCGCGGCCACGTGGACTTCTGCCGCGTGGCCAGCGCGCTGTGTCCGCTTTCCCGATAAAGGTTCTGACCTCCCCCGGCGTCCGCATGCCGTCCTTTAGACGAGGGCTTTGCATATAAGCGGTGATTCCCGGGTACCGATCGGTCCGAGAACCGCTCAGCGCCCTGCCAAGTCCTTTCGACACGCATAAGCGTGCCCTGATACGGGAGCCACACGACGCCATGGGTCCTTTCCTGCTGCGCAGGATCGTCAACTATCTGGTTCTGATCTCTCTGGCGACGTGCCTGGGCTACCTGCTCGCGGCCTCCAGCCTGAGTCCGCGCGAGTACTTCGCGCAGCGCCAGCCCCCGCCGCCGGTGGCGTCGGTGAACGCCACGCTGAACCAGCTGAACCTCAACGACAAGACGCCGTTGGAGGACCGGTTCGGGCACTGGGCCGAGGGCGTCCTGACCGGCGACCTGGGCAAGACCATCGACGACACCTCGGTCTCGGCGGAGATGGGCCGCCGCATCGGCGTGACCCTGCGCCTGGTGCTGGTCGGCACCCTCACCGGCGCGCTGGTCGGGGTGGCGCTCGGCTTCGTCTCGGCCATCAGGCAGTACCGACCATCGGACCACGCCATCACGTTCCTGTCGTTCCTGGTGCTGTCCACGCCGGTGTTCCTGCTGGCGGTGCTGCTGAAGATCGGCACCGTCAAGATCAACCAGGCGGCCGGCACGACCCTGCTCCCCTACACCAACGAGACCACGCCGGGGCTGGCCGGCGGCTGGTTCCGCCATCTCGTGGACCGCGGGCAGCACCTGGTGGTGCCGACCTTGTCGCTGATGTTGGGGCAGGCGGCACTGTTCAGCCGGTATCAGCGCTCGGCGATGCTCGACGTGCTCGGCGCCGACTACATCCGCACCGCCCGGGCCACCGGCATGCGGCGCGGGCCGGCGCTGGTCAAACACGGCCTTCGCACGGCCCTGATACCCATGGCGACGCTATTCGCCTACCAAATGGGGTTGCTGCTCACCGGCGTGACGTTCACCGAGAAGATCTTCGGCTGGCACGGCATGGGCGAGTGGTTCGTGGACTCGATCGGACGCCAGGACGTCAACTCGGTGGCCGCGATGGTGCTGTTCACCGCGGTGCTGGTGCTGATAGCCGGGCTGCTGTCGGACATCGCGCACGCGCTGCTCGACCCGCGGGTGCGTGTCTGATGGCGGCCGGGATGGAGCTCGTGGTCGCCGAGGAGGACGCGGCCAGGCCGGCCGAGCCGGAGGCGCTGAGCCGGGGACGGATCGTGCTGCGGCGGTTCCTGGGCCGCAAGCTGGCGGTGGTCGGCCTGGTGATCCTGGTCCTGATGTTCGCGCTGGCGTTCATCGGGCCGTACCTGACCTCGTGGAACTACAAGGACCAGGACTACAACAACTTCCTGACCGGGCCGTCGTCCACGCACTGGTTCGGGACCACGCAGATCGGCTCGGACGTCTACGCGCAGACCATGCGCGGCCTGCAGAAGTCGCTGATCATCGGCCTGCTGGCGGCCGTGCTGTCGACCGGCCTGGCCGGGATCGTCGGCGCCACCGCCGGGTACTTCGGCGGCTGGACCGACCGGGTCCTGATGTGGTTCGTGGACCTGCTGCTGGTGCTGCCCTCGTTCCTGATCCTGGCGATCACCTCGCCGCTGTTCCACGGCCGCACCTGGCTGCTGTTCGTGATCCTGCTGGCGGCGTTCAACTGGATGGTGACGGCGCGCATGGTCCGCGGGCTCGCGCGGTCGCTGCGGGAGCGGGAGTTCGTGACGGCCGCGGAGATCATGGGCGTGCACCCGCTGCGGATCATCACCCGGCACCTGCTGCCGAACATGGCCTCGCTGCTCATCATCGACGCCACACTGAACGTCGGCGGCACCATCATCGCCGAGACCTCGCTGAGCTACTTCGGGTTCGGCGTGCAGCCGCCGGACGTGTCGCTGGGCACGATCATCGCCGACGGCACCGACTCGGCGCTGAACTTCCCGTGGCTGTTCTACCCCGCGGGCATCCTGCTGATCCTGACGGTGATGGCGGTGGCGTTCGTCGGCGACGGGCTGCGCGACGCGATGGACGACGCGGCCGGCACCGCGTCCTCCTCCGGCACGGGAGGTGCGGCATGAGCGGCGTGAATGGCATGAGCGGCGTGAGCGGCGTGAGCGGCGTGAACACGGACGCAGTGCTGGAGGTCACAGACCTGCGGGTGTCCTTCCCCGGCGAGAAGGGCAAGCGGCTGGAGGCCGTCAGAGGCCTGAGCTACCAGGTGCGGCGCGGCGAGACACTGGCCATCGTCGGGGAGTCCGGCTCGGGCAAGTCGGTGTCCTCGATGGCGGCGATCGGGCTGCTGCCGACGAACGCGGCGGTCACCGGCTCGGTGCGCTTCCGCGGCCGGGAGCTGCTGGGCCTGAGCGACAAGGAGATGTCGCGGATCCGCGGCGCCGGGATCTCCATGGTGTTCCAGGACCCGCTGTCCGCGCTGACCCCGGTGTACCGGGTCGGCGAGGCGATCGCGGCGGCGATCCGGGTGCACCAGGACGTGTCATCGGACACTGCGATGCGGCGCGCGGTGGAGCTGCTGGAGCTGGTCGGCATCCCGGACCCGGTACGGCGCGCGCAGGCGTTCCCGCACGAGTTCTCCGGCGGCATGCGGCAGCGCGTGATGATCGCGATGGCGATCGCCAACGACCCGGACGTGATCATCGCCGACGAGCCGACCACCGCGCTGGACGTGACGGTGCAGGCGCAGATCCTGGAGGTGCTGGCCACCGCGAAGCAGGCGACCGGCGCCGCGATCGTGCTGATCACGCACGACCTCGGCGTGGTCGCCGGCTTCGCCGACCGCGCCACGGTGATGTACGCGGGCCGGCCGGTGGAGACCGCGACGGTCGAGGAGCTGTTCGCGGCGCCGAAGATGCCGTACACCGCGGGCCTGCTGGGCTCGCTGCCCCGCCTCGACGCCGGACGCGGCGCGCGCCTGCGGTCGATCCCCGGCTCGCCGCCTTCGCTGCTGGAGCTGGGAACGGGCTGTCCGTTCGCGGCGCGGTGCGAGTTCGTGATCGACGTGTGCCGGACGGCGGAGCCGGAGCTGCTGGAGGTGGGGCTCGGGAGGGCGGCGGCTTGTCATCGGACCGGGGAAGGGCTGGATCTGATGGCCGCGCCTGACGAGCCCGAGCCGGTTGCGGCTGAGGCCGACGCCGACGCCGCCGAACCGATCGGCGGGCCAGAGGTCGACGTCACGACCACAGCCGGCGCCGATCGCGTCCAGGGTGTCGCAGAACCCGTGCTCACCGTCCGCGGCCTGATCAAGCACCACCCGCTGACCAAGGGCTCGATCATCCGCCGCCGCATCGGCACCGTCCGCGCGGTCGACGGCGTCAGCCTGGACATCGCCGCGGGCCGCACGCTGGCGCTGGTCGGCGAATCGGGCAGCGGCAAGACCACGACCGTGATGGAGATCCTGCGCCTGCACACCCCGCAGGCCGGGAGTATCAGCGTCCTGGGTCACGACCTGGACGAGCTGAACCGCGGCCGGAACGTGCGCCGCCGGGCCAAGGCGGTGCGGGCCGGGATCGCGGCGGTGTTCCAGGATCCGCTGGCCTCGCTGGACCCGCGGCTGCCGGTCGGCGACCTGCTGGCCGAGCCGCTGCGCACGCACGGGTACGCGAAGATCGCGCCGCGCGTGCGCGAGCTGCTGGAGATGGTCGGGCTGGAGGCGTCGCACGCGAACCGCTTCCCGCGCGAGTTCTCCGGCGGGCAGCGGCAGCGGGTCGCGATCGCGCGGGCGCTGGCGCTGGAGCCGCGGCTGGTGGTGCTGGACGAGCCGGTGTCGGCGCTGGACGTCTCGGTGCGTGCCGGGATCCTGAACCTGCTCGCCGATCTCCAGCGCGAGCTGGGACTGGCGTACCTGTTCGTGTCGCACGACCTGGCCGTGGTCCGGCACGTCGCCGACCGGGTCGCGGTGCTGAACCTGGGCCGGGTCGTGGAGTACGGGGACGCCGACTCGGTGTTCGAAGACCCGCGGCATCCGTACACGCGTGCGCTGTTGTCGGCCGTGCCGGTTCCGGATCCGGTCGTGGAGCGCCGGCGGGAGCGCATCGTGCTGCCCGGCGACCCGCCGAGTCCGGTGGTGCTCGACGGCGACGTCGAGGCGTTGCGCGGCTGCCGGTTCCGCAGCCGGTGTCCGCTGTACGCGGCGCTGGACGACGGCTCGGCGCGCGAGCTCTGCGAGTCGCAGGACCCTGAGCTGACGGCCGTCGAGACCGGTGTCGTGACCGGTGTCGAGGCGGGCGTCGAGGCGGGCGTCGTGACCGATGTCGTGACCGATGTCGTGACCGGCGGCCACCGTTCGGCGGCGTGCCACCACCTGGGCGCGTGGGCGCCCACCCTGATCCCGCACAGCACCGTGGCGTGATCCGCCCGGCGCTGACCGACTCACACCCTCACCACCCTCACCGAAGGAGAACAGCACTGTGAGACGCTCTCCCAGTTCTTTGGTACTGAGCACGGCCACGGTGGCCGCGCTGGCGCTGGGCCTGGCCGCGTGCGGCGGTTCCTCGTCCGGCAAGTCCGGGAGCTCCAGCACCGGCAGCTCGTCGAAGAACATCAACACCCAGCCGGGCAACGACATCAACCCGCAGCCGCGCGCCAAGATCGCCGACGGCGGCACGCTGCGCTGGCCGGAGGCCGGGATCTCGGACCAGCTGAACTACAACGAGGTGGACGGCACCGACGGCTCGGTGTCGGACATCATGGGCGCGGTGCTGGAGCAGCCGTTCTACGCCGACTCCAAGGGCGTGCCGCACAACAACGTCAACCTGGTCGCGTCCTACACCGTGACGGCCTCGCCGCAGCAGGTGGTGACGCTGGAGATCAACCCGAAGGCGGTCTGGCAGGACGGCACCCCGGTCACCGAGGCCGACTTCGAGGCGCAGTGGAAGGCGCTGAACGGCACGAACGCGGCGTTCCAGATCTCCGGCACGGTCGGCTACGACCAGATCCAGAGCATCAAGCAGGGCAAGGACGCGAAGGAGGCGGTGATCACCTTCACCAAGCCCTACAGCGAGTGGCAGGGTCTGTTCTCGCCGCTGTACCCGGCGGCGACCAACAGCGACCCGAAGAAGTTCGTCAACGACTTCAAGGACGCGATCCCGAACAGCGACGGACCGTTCAAGCTGGGGTCGATCAACCAGACCGCGAAGACCCTGACCCTGGTGCGCAACGACAAGTGGTGGGGCGACCCGCCGAAGCTGAACCAGATCGTGTTCATGTCGATCGACCTGGACGCCCAGACCGACGCGCTGGCCAACAACGAGGTCGACCTGCAGTACGGGATCGGCTCGCACGTGTCGTACTACGCGCGGGTGAAGACCCTGCCGAACGTCACCGTCCACAAGGCGGCCGGGCCCGTCTGGTCGAACCTGACCTTCAACGGCGCCGGCACCGGCCCGCTGTCCGACATCCGGGTCCGCAACGCCCTGACCGTCGGCATCAACCGCAAGCAGATCGACACCGCGCTGGTCGGCCCGCTGGGCGTGAGCACCGACCCGCTGAACAACCACGTCCTGCTCACCAACCAGGCGGGCTACCAGGACAACTCCGGCGACCTGGGCAAGCAGGACGTGGCGCGCGCCAAGTCGCTCCTGGACCAGGCCGGCTGGACGAGCACGGACGGCGGCAAGACCCGCACGAAGAACGGCAAGACGCTGAACCTGCGCTTCGTCATCAACTCCACCAACGACTCCAACAAGCAGCTGGCGGAGATCGTCCAGAACCAGCTGGCGGCCATCGGCGTGGGCATCACGATCGTCCCGGTCCCCGGCGCCGACTACTACACGAAGTACGTGAACGTCGGCGACTTCGACGTCGCCCAGGTCACCTTCGGCGGCAACGCCTACCCGATCAGCACGGCACAGCCGGAGTTCGCCAACCCGACCCCGGGCACCGGCGGCACGACGAACATCCAGCAGAACTACGGCCGCATCGGCGACCCGGCGATCGACACCCTGTTCACCCAGGCGCTGAGCTCACTGGACCGCACGCAGGCCATCGCCTACGCGAACCAGGCGGACGCGGCGATCTGGAAGCTGGACACGATCGTGCCGCTGTACCAGCGGCCGCAGATCGTGGCGACGAACTCGAAGCTGGCGAACTACGGGGCGCCGGGGGTGCAGGACACGATCTACGAGAACTTGGGCTTCGTGAGCGGGAGCTGAGGTCGGGTTGGAACTACGGCTGGAGTTAAGCTTGCCGTTTAACCCCAGAAGGCTATCAAGGCTCTGATGCTGTTTCGGAACCAGGTTGAGCGCGTGTTCCTGTTCTTCGAGACAGCGACGGGT
>NZ_JBGCCU010000031.1 GCF_041261445.1 Catenulispora sp. EB89 | reverse complement strand
CCGCGGCCACATCACCAAATGCGCACCCGGCACCTACACCATCACCACCGAACAAGCCTTGACACCACCACCAAACCCTTAACTCCCCGCTCTTGCGGACCGGTCTGCTTCCGTGAGGCGACGATGCGACGGGGAACCCGGGACATAGGCGACCACAAGCAGTGTCCGGCACCCAACAGCGCGGCCCCCCATCCCCGGAGCGAGGCCGCTCGCCGCGCAGGCGCCGCCGGAGGCCCTGTCTTTGACTGTTGGTGCCCACCACACGCGGCCGCCGCCCGCCCACCTGACGCGTGCGCAGTGACTCGGACTGGTGCGCGGTCGTGTCCAGCAACACCCGCCGGCCGCCAGCGCATCGCCAGGCACACCACCGAACTGCGCCCCCCAGCGAGGTCACCAAACCTTAGGCGAAGCCGTAAAAAGCTCTTAAAAGCCACAACCAAACCGCATCCATCACACCAACCAGCCACCAGCCAAGCCACCCACACCCACACCCAGGTCAGCAGCACCACACTCAGACCCCAACATCTACTAAGCCCCCGACCCCAGCGCCCTCACAGCAGCGGCAAGCGGCTCCCGAAAGTCGGTCGAATACGTCCGGCGAGTCCACTGCACCATCCGCGTCCGCCGTGGCAGGACCGCGTGCATGTCCTTCAGCATCAGGTCGATGTTGCCGATGGAGTGCGGGAGGATCACCGTGCCGCTCGCGTGCTTGCCGCGGGTGCGCGCGGCACGTTCGGCCAGGTCGGCGCGCGCCTGGGCCTCGCGGATGGCCGGCGGCGGGAGCGTCAGGGCTCCGGCGAGGTGAGCCGCGGTCCAGATCGCGCCGACTTCCGCGCTCAGGGAACTGACCAGCGAGGTGTTGTAGCCGGCGAAGGTCAGGTGGGGGACGTGGTGCGGCAGGACGTTGCGGAACAGTTCGAAGTCGCCGCCGGCGGTGCGCACGCTGAGCGACGGGTCGAGGAAGGGCACGCTCTGCTCGAAGCCGGTGGCGGCGACGATCAGGCCGGCGGGCAGTACGGTCCCGTCGTCCAGCACCGCCTGCGGGTCGTCGCCGCCGCGCAGCTCGGCGACGGAGCGGTCGCGGCGGACGGCTATCGTGCCGGCGCGCACCGCGTCGAAGAAGCCTTCGGTGGCCAGGCTGGCGCTGCTGGACGCGATGTCGTCGAAGCGGCCGGGCGGGATCAGGCCGAGCGCGGCCAGGCCCTGCTGCTTGACGGTCGCGCGGCTCAGGACCCGGAACAGCGGTGCGAAACGCTGCGGT
The DNA here is from genome assembly GCF_041261445.1 of Catenulispora sp. EB89. Taxonomy (NCBI): domain Bacteria; kingdom Bacillati; phylum Actinomycetota; class Actinomycetes; order Catenulisporales; family Catenulisporaceae; genus Catenulispora; species Catenulispora sp. EB89. The sequence continues at coordinate 133,194 of NZ_JBGCCU010000031.1, read as the reverse complement.
TTGGCGAACAGCACCTCGCCGAGGCGGGTGATCGCCACGTCCTCGAAGTGTTTGCCGAGCAGGACTTTCGGGCCCTTCCACAGCAGTCGGCGCGGCACCACGGTGACCGACTCCGCGACCGTCGACAGCGCCGTCGCCGTGTCGCAGGCCGACTTGCCGTAGCCGATCACCACGACGTGCCTGCCCCTGCCGTCGTCGAGGGTGAGCTGCTGGGACGGGGCCTTGACCACGCCGCCGGCCTTGGCGTGCTCCTCCCGTCCCGGCCAGTCGGGGATCGCCGGGCGGGAGAACACGCCGTTGGCGACGACCAGGTGCGCGGCCTCGACGTGCTCCCCGGAGTCCAGGCTCAGGTCCCAGCCGTCGGCGGTGGGCTCGGCCAGGGCGACGCCGGTGCCCAGGCGCAGCTTCGCGCCGAGGTCGAAGCGGTCCACGTAGCCGCGCAGATAGGAGTGCCACTGCTCGGCGCTGGGATAGTCCGGCCACGTGTTCGGTGCGGGATGGTCGGAGAACTCGTAGGTCATCCGCGTGTTCTGCGTGGTCAGGCCCGGGTAGTGACGCCTGGGACTCCAGACGCCCCCGACCTCCGGTTCGGTGTCGAAGGTCGTGACGTCGTGGCCCACGGCCGTGAGCACCTTGGTGGCGGCCAGACCGGCGATCCCGGCCCCGATGACGGCGATCTGCATGCCGAGAGTGTCACAGAAGGCTGATGGTCTGGCCAGGCTGCCGTGCGGCCGAAGATTTTTTGCGCGAGCCTGTAGTAATACCGCGAACCCGTTCGTCATTCCCATGAGACGGGGCGAGAGCCGCCCGGACAGCTGTGAACGGAGCAGTCACATGAGGTACTTGATGCTGGTGTGCGTCGACCCCGCCATGCCGGACGAGGACATTCCCGGAACGCCCGACATCGAGGAGTGGGTGAAGCACAACGACGGCAACGGGACCCGCCTGATCGGCGAGCGGATCCGCCCGGACAGCGACACCACGACCGTGCGCGTCCGCAACGGCGAGGTGCTGCTCACCGACGGGCCGTACGTCGAGACCAAGGACCTGATCGCCGGCTTCGACGTCCTGGAGTGCGCCGACCTGGACGAGGCGGTCGAGGTCGCGTCCCGGCACCCGATGGCCTGGTACGGCGTGATCGAGCTGCGCCCCTTCTGGTCCGACGGCGAATGATCGTGGTGGCTACCGACTGACCCCGGAACGGATACCTACACCTACACCTACAGGAACATGAGGAACAGGCGGGCACGGCGATGACCGACAAGCCGGCGAGCGAGGTCGTCGCCGAGATCTACGCCGACGGGTGGAGCCGGATCGTGGCGACCATGATCCGGTTCACCGGCGGCGACTGGAACCTGGCCGAGGAGTGCGCGCAGGAGGCGTTCGCGCAGGCGCTGCGCAGGTGGCCGGAGGAAGGCGTGCCGCGCCAGCCGCTGGCCTGGCTCACCACCGCCGCCCGCAACCGCGCGATCGACACCCTGCGGCGCGCCTCGACCGAGGCGGCGAAGCTGCGGCAGTGGGCCGCGCAGGAGGCCGAAGTGCCGCAACCGTACACGCGCGACAGCGAGATCCCGGACGAGCGCCTGGAGCTCATGTTCACCTGCTGCCACCCGGCGTTGAACCTCGACGCGCAGGTCGCGCTGACACTGCGCGCCCTGGCCGGGCTGAGCACCGCCGACATCGCGCGCGCCTTCCTGGTCAGCGAGCGCACGATGGGCCAGCGGATCTTCCGGGCCAAGCAGAAGGTGGCGCACGCCGTCATCCCCTTCCGCGTGCCGCCGGCACACCTGCTGCCGGACCGGCTCCCGGCCGTACTGCACGTCCTGTATCTGCTGTTCAACGAGAGCTACAGCGACCAGGAACACAAGGCCCGCCTGAGCACGGAGGCGATCCGGCTGTCGCGCGTCCTGGCCTCGCTGATGCCGGACGAGCCCGAGGCCCAGGGCCTGCTCGCGCTGATGCTGGTCCAGGACGCGCGCCGCTCGGCACGCCTGGACGCCGACGGCGAACTGGTCACGCTGGAACACCAGGACCGCTCCCGGTGGGACCACGACGAGATCGAGGAAGGCACGGCGATCCTGGAGCGCGCACTGCGCCGCCGCCGCGCCGGGCCGTTCCAGATCCAGGCGGCCATCGCGGCCTGCCACGCCACCGCGCCCTCGGTCGCCGAGACCGACTGGCCGCAGATCGTCGGGCTCTACGAGCAGCTCCGGCAGGTACTCCCCAGCCCCCTGGTCGAGCTGAACCGAGCGGTCGCCGTGGCGATGGCTCAGGGCCCTGAGGCAGCGCTGCCCGAGATAGACGCGCTGGCCGAATCCGGCCGCCTCGACGGCTACCACCTGCTGCACGCGACGCGCGCCGACCTGCTGCACCGCCTCGGCCGCGAGGAGGAGGCGCAGGCGAGCCTGCGGACGGCGCTGGAGTTGGCACCGACCGATGCCGAGCGGCGGTTGTTGGAGCGACGGTTGCTGGAACGGCCTTTGCGTTGACGACGGCGCCACCCCGCACTTCCCTGCCGCGGCCGAGCAGCCTGACCAGGTTCCACCGACCTACGACCCGGCCGAATGGACCCCGCTGATCGAGCGCGCGTGCTTCGACCGCCTCGGTCGGCTTCTCAACCGGCTTCCCGGCCCGGTCGAGGACCACTTCGTGCGGCCGGTCAGCACCTGCCCACACCTGAGGGGTGTAACTACATACACCCCACAGACACCAGGTAGGCCCATCGTGCGAGCGCATCGCGCCCCGGAGACTTGAGTCATCGACTTGGGACGTCACACCGGAACAAGCCCTGATCTCGGGGGGAAGCGAGTCATGATGCGTTCACACAACCTCTTCGGCAAGCACATCGCGACGGCCGTCGCGGCGGGGGCGGCGGGTGCGCTGCTGCTGACCGTCGCGTCAGCCGGGGTGGCCGACGCGGCGGAGTCCGGCCCCGGGGGTGCGGCGTTCGGCCGGTACCACCACGACCGGGGCCGGCTGTTGTCGGTCACCGAGGTCGCGGCGCTGACTCCGGCGCAGGTGCAGGCGGCGGTCGTGCCGTTCTTCGGCGACACCAAGCGGGTTCACTACGCGGTCACCGACTACCGGATCACCTACAGCACCATCGACCCGCAGGGCCGGCCGACCACCGCGAGCGGTCTGGTCGTGCTGCCGACCGGAGCCGGGAGCCACCTGAACGTGATCTCCTACGACCACGGCACCAACCCGACGCGTGGCGCCGTCGCGTCGGTCACGGCCGGCGGCGGCGACCGCGAGGCCGTCGAGCTGTTCGGCTCCGCCGGGTACGCCGCCGTCGCGCCGGACTACCTGGGGCTGGGCACCGGGCCCGGCGATCACCCGTACATGAACCTGGCCTCGGAGGTCACGGCTTCGGAGGACATGCTGACCGCGAGCCGCAGCCTGGCCGAGGACCACGACGTGCAGCTCGACTCACGGGTCATGGTCACCGGCTTCTCGCAGGGCGGCGCGGCGGCGATGGGCTTCGCGCACGCGATCCAGGACGGTCAGGCCGGTCGGCACTGGCGGCTCGGGGCGGTCGCGCCGATGAGCGGGCCCTACAACGTGCGCACCGCCGAGATCCCCGCGTTGTTGAGCAACTCGCTCAACCCGGAGAGCGAAGTCCTCTACATCTCGTTCTGGACCGTCTCGATGAACCGGCTCTACCACCTCTACGACAACCCGGCGGAGGTCTTCCAGCAGCCGTACGCCTCGATCGTGGAAGGGCTCTACGACGGCGATCACAGCGAGGAGGACATCCTGTCGGCGCTGCCGAGCAGTCCGACCGCGCTGCTCACGCCGCAGTACATCGCACGCCTCCAGCACCCGACCGGCGCGCTGCTGCACGCGATGGAGCAGAACGACGTGTCCTGCGACTGGCACCCGAACGTCCCGGCGCAGATCTACGCCGCCGACGGGGACGACGGCGTCGCGTTCGCCAACGCCCAGCAGTGCCAGGCACAGCTGGCCGAGCACGGCGACGAGGTCAAGCTGGTGGACGTCGGCCATGTCGACCACAACACGTCCGCGGAGCTGGCCACGCCTCAGGTTCTGGCGCTCTTCGCCGCGCAGGAGCACTGAAAACATCGGAAGTGCGTCGCGGGGTTCCACTCCTGAGCTGCGTGGAACCCCGCGACGGCTGTCTACCTATCGGTTCAGCGTGTCAGCGCCCTTCCAATCCCTTCACGTTGTCGCCGAACGTCCAGCCCAACGAGCCGTCCCAGTTGATCGACCAGGTCATCAGCCCCTTGATCTGCCCGCCGACGCTGTTCCACGCCTGCGACACCAGCGAGGGCGTCATGTACCCGCCGCCGGCGCCGGGCTGCGCGGGCAGCCCCGGGACCTGGTGATCGTACGGAACCTTGACCGTCGTGCCCTGGATGGTGAGTCCGTTGTTCAGGCACTGGGTCTGGACCTGGAAGCCCTGGACCGTGGCCGCCTCGTAGGAGTCGCCCGAGCAGCCGTACATGCTGCCGTTGTAGTACTGCATGTTCAGCCACCACAGCCGGCCGTTGTCCATGTACTTCTTGATGATCGGCAGGTAGGAGCCCCAGATCGAGCCATACGTGACGCTGCCCCCGGTCACGTAGGCGGTCTCCGGAGCCATGGTCAGGCCGAAGTTCGACGGCATCTGCGCCAGCACGCCGTCGATGATGCGCTCGAGGTTCTGCTGCGATGTCGACAGGGTGTTGATACTCCCGCTGCCGACCAGGCCGGTCTCGATGTCGATGTCGATACCGTCGAAGTTGTACTGCTTCAGGATCGGCACGATGGTCGAGACGAACTTGTCGGCCGCCGCGCTCGAGCTGAGGTCGACGCTGGCGGTCGCGCCGCCGATCGACATCAGGATGGTCGCGCCGGCCGCCTTCTCCGCGCAGTAGTCGGCGGGCGAACCGACCTTGACGTTAGTATCCATGCCGTCCTGCCATTCGACGGTGCCGTCGGACAGGATGACCGGGAACGCGGCGTTGATGACGTTGTAGCCGTGCTGCTGGATGCGCGGGTCGTTGATCGGGATCCAGCCCAGGCCCGGGTGCACGCCGTTGAGCGCGCCGTCCCAGTTCTCCCAGTAGCCCTGGATCACCTTCCCGGCCGGGCGCGACTTCACCGGGCACGTGCTGCCGCCCGGCGCGGAGGAGCTGCTGCTGGTCGGCGGGGTGCTGGTGGGAGTCGTGCTCGTGGGCGGCGTGCTGGACGGGGTGGTCGGCGGCGTGCTCGACGTCGGGACCGTGGTCGGCGAGGTGGAGGGAGTCGTCGGCGGCGGGCCGGCGGGGCCGGTCAGCGCGAGGTCGTCGGCGGTGTAGGCGGGTTCGGCGTACCAGCCGTGGATGTAGACCTGGACAGAGGTCTGCGACGCGCTGGTGGTGAACGACACCGACAGCTGCTGCCAGCTGGTCGCCGAGGGCGTCCAGGTGGAGGTGCCGCTGGTCACGCCTATGTAGACGTACGAGCCTTCAACGTACCCTGAGAAGGTGTACGCCGTGCTCGGCTGGACCGAGACGGTCTGCGTGCACTGCGCGGTGTCGGAGCCCGAGGGCGTGCCGGCCAGCGCGTGGCTTCCGGAGTGCACCGGGGACGACACGACGGCGGCCGTCCCGGCGTCGCAGGTCCAACCGGTCAGGTCCCCGGTCTCGAACCCGGGGTTGGTCAGCAGGTTGCCGGACGCCGCGGCGGCGGCAGCCTGCGTGGACGGCGCGGCGGTGGCGCTCGTGGCGAAGGCCGCCGCGGCGCCGGCGAGGGCGAGCGCGCCGACTGCGGCGCCGGCGGAAGTGAGGAGCTGTCTCCGGCGAGAACTGAGATTCCTGAGCATCAAACGTCCTCCAGGCAGCACAAAATGGCGAGTTGGCGGATGCCGGCTGCTCCGGAGCTGCGGCTAGGACGCAGATTGGACTAGACCTGTCGGGCTGTCAAGGAGTCTGGGTTGACCGGTTTCGGCGGGATCGCAGAATTCATCGCGAAAGGGGCGATACGGTGCCGCCGATGTCGAGGTCGCCGGTGATCGCCGGCGTCGCTGCGTCGGCGGGGAGCGCGGCCGTGTGGTCGGGTGCTGCGATGGTCGACGTGCCGACTTGCAGCGACGTGACGTGGCGCGATCCGGCGATCAGCAGGTACTGCCGGCCCTGCGGCGAGCGCCAGCGGACGTCCGCGACGATGTGCTGGGAGAAGCGACTGCAGGAGCGCCCTCGCTTTCCGACCCGGTGGGCTCGGACGGCCCGGTCCCCGGCGGCAGGAACGCGGTCGCGGTCGAGCCGGTGCCGTCCCAGCGGTCGGCACGCGTGCAGACCCACGTGGCAGTGCCCTGCGACTGCGGGAGCGGCTGGAGGGCGAACTCCCAGGTGTTGATCTGCTTCGTGTCCTGATTCCGCAGCGCGGGCAGGCCGCAGGCCAGGCGGGACAGTGCGACCAAGGCGTCGGAGCCGGTGGCCTCGCGCGGGGACTGCGCGGCGTGCGACGGCGGCGGCGTGAAGGTGAGATGCGCGGCGGTGATGCCGCCGAGATCGGTGAGCAGGAACGCGTGGTGTTCGGCGACCAGCGGCGAGGAGCGCAGCTGGAGCGCCGGCCAGGAGGCGCAGCCGGTGGCCGGGGGCCGCGCGACGTCCGCGGTGACGCCGTTCGCGACGTCGACCGACCGGGCCAGGACGTCGGGCTGCCGGAAGTCGCGGGTGGTGACCTCGACGACCCACGGGGCGATGAGCCAGCGGTCGCCGGCAGCGGTCGAGCGCAGCAGGACGGCCCCGGCGGAGGTGACGTCGGAGTCGTCGGCGCGGGTGAGCTCCAGGCGGACCGGGTCGTCGGCCGTCGGTTGGTCGGGGCGGGTGTAGCGGGCCAGCCGGGTGGCGTCGGCGAGCAGGACGACGGTCGCGCCGTCGAGGCGGCCGTTCCACAGCGCGCGCACCGGGGCGACCGGGGCCTCGGCGGTGGTGCCGGGCCCGGGCTTCGCCACGCCGGGATCGGCACCGGTCCAGGCGGCGAGCGCCTGGCCGACAGCGGCGGCGTCGGCCCCGGCACCGCTGCGGTCCGGCCAGGCGCCGAAGTCGAGGCGGGCGGTGTGGAGCCACAGGTCGGCGGGGGCGGCGGTGAGGGTGACGGGGCCTTCGGGGGTGGGGACGGTGCCGGTCACGGGCGCGGCTTTGTTCTGGTCTCCGCCGCCTCCGTCACTCCCGCCGCTCCCGGATCCGCCACTGCCGACGACGCTCGCCGCCAGCCCGACCCCGACCACCACGACGCCGCAGGTCAGCAGTGCCGCCAGCCGGATCCGGCGCCGACGCTGCGGCAGATCGACCGGTCCGGTACGCAGCGTGCAGGGATCGAACTCCCCGGAGAGCGCCACCTCGGCCGGGTAGATCAGGGCCATGCGCTGCCCGGCCGCGACACCGACCCGGCAGTTGTCGGCGCCGGCCGCGTTCAGCACCGCCTCGGCCTGCCGTGAGTCGAGCCCTTCGAGCGTGATGAGGACGTAGGCGGCACGGGCGACGGGGTCGGCGTCACGCAGCGCCGACGCCAACCGCAACTCCTCGGCCCCGCCGCCGACCGGGAACAGCCGCAACCCCCAGACCCGCGGCCGCAGCACCAGCGCGAGGAACCCGGGCCAACGGCGTCGCGGCGCCCACAACACTTCGCGCAGGACGGCCAGCCGCAGCGCCGAGTACGCAGCATCACTCGCCCCGACCGCGGTCCCGTCGATGCGTGGCGCGCGCCTGCGCGGATACGGGATCGACAGCCGCGCGGCACCGAAGGCCCGCAGCCCGGGCACCATCCCGGCGCGCGGAAGCGTGTTCTGCACAATGCCATGCGCGGTCAGCGCCCGATGATGCCGCTCCCCATCCCCCGGCAACGCCAGGTACGCCATCCGCACGAGCCGCGGATAGTGCAACACCATCGCCGACTCCAACGCAGCGTCCGATTCGGGCCCACCCCGCGCCCCGGAGGGGTCCACGTGGCCGGAGATGACATCGGTCCGCATATGGACGGCTTTCTACTCGGTTCACCACGACAAAGGAGGATTGTTCCGACGTGGAGAACGAGCACGGCGCGACCGGGTCACTACCGGCGGGGCGGCACTTCAGACTAGTCACACACTTTGATCACGCTTGCGGGCGCGCGGATTTAGCGGATTCGCCTGGGCCTCAGCCGGCACCTGGCAGTCGGCGATTTGCGGGCAGCACTCATCGCCGCGCCGCGCCACCAGGCCCCGACCAGGCCCCGACCAGCCTCGCCGCGCGGTTTTCCCGCAGGCCGGACGCTCTGCCCGCACCACCGCGCGAGCACCGCCCCCGCAGCCGCGTCGCGTGCCCCAGCCGCCCGAACTTCCCCACCGAGTCAAGAATGTCCGGACTATACCCCGGCTATTGCCAGAACTCTGCGACTCGCCCACACTGTTGGTCCGCTGCGGTGGAAACCGCGGCACCCGCGGTGCCGCCCGCAGCGGCGGGACAGACCTTCGCGGATTTCAGCCTCCTACGCAAGGGGTATCTGCATGATCACACCAAATCAAAGTCCTGGGCTGCGCGCCCGGCTGTTGACCCTCGTCGCGGCCGTGGCCGCCGTCGGGTTCGGCGTCGTGGCGCCCGGTAGCGCCGCCGCCGTGGCCCGGCCGGCGGCGACGCCCGCGTCCGCGCCCGTCGCCATCCACTCCGGGTGGTTCGGGCTGTGGGCCGGCGGCTACGCCGGGCCGAACCACTGCCTCGACAGCAACGCCTCGGGCGGCGCCTACACGCTTCCGTGCCAGGTCCCGGGCAACAAGTACCAGGACTGGAACTGGACCGAGTGGCAGGCCTACTCGCCCTACTCCGGCTACTACTACTTCTACTCGCTCCAGAACCAGGCGACCGGCCGCTGCCTCGACAGCAACGCCGCCGGCCAGGTCTACACCACCAACCCGTGCCAGGCCCCGGGCAACGCCTACCAGGACTGGTCGTCGCCCGGATTCACCAGCGGCTGGACGACGTTCGACGACGTGGCGACCGGCCGCCTGCTCTACGTCGACACGGACGGGAGCCTGTTCACGGCCGGTGCCGGCGGTGACAACGACAGCTGGATGCCGATCCAGAAGCCGGTTTAACCAGGCACCTTCGGCCGAGTCCGGAGCAGGGCCCCGCGACCCACGTCGCGGGGCCCTGCTGCGTGTGCGCAGCTGCCTCGCCCCGCCCGACTTGGACCAGTTCGGCAGCCGATGCCTGGCTTCCAGTTCTCCCCGTGTCACTTGCTGAACCATTCAGCCTCTGCCGATCACCGCAACGCCGAGCGCACCCTGGCAACGAAGTCGAACCCGATCAAGGCCCAGAGAGCGATCGACCATGCAGCCCAGACTTCTGACTCGCGCCATGAGCGCTTCCGCGCTGGTGGCGGCCGTGTTGATGACGACCACCGCCCTCGCACCCCAGCGCGCGGCCTCGGCCACGGCCACGGCCAAAACCGCGTCCGCAGCGTCGAGCACCGCCACCGCCACCGCCACCAAAGGCACAGTCGGCTGGAACACCTACCGCCAACTGGATCAGCTCCCTGACCTGACCGACGCCGTCAGCACCCGCCAGTTCTCCAGCTTCGACCGCCAGCAGGGCAACAACGACCACAACAACGTCCTCGGCACGCTCCCCGACGGCAGCAAACTCCTCGCCGCGCACGACGGCCCCGGCGAGGTCGACGCGATCTGGATGACCGGCGGCGTCGCGGCGGCCGGCAAGCTCCGCATCGTGCTGGACGGCCAGACCGTGCTGGACCAGTCGGCCGCGGACATCTTCAACGGCACCAACGTGCCCGCCGCCTTCACCTTCCCGCTCGTCAGCAACGACACCCAGAGCTCCGGCGGCTTCTCTATCGAAGTACCCATGCCGTTCACGACGTCGATGCAGATCAGCACCGACGGCGACCCCGGTTTCTACCACGTCGGCTACCGCACCTTCCCCGACGCGTCCGGCGTCAGCACGTTCAACCCGAACGCGTCGGCCTCGGACGTGATCACCACCTTGCAGCAGGCCGGCGCCTCCGACCCGAAAGCCCCGATCACCGGCGCGACCACGACCGGCGGCTCCTTCCAGGTGATGCCGAGCCAGTCCACAACCATCGCCAGCGGAACCGGCAGCGGCCAGATCACGGCCCTGAGCCTGCAGATCCCGCACCTCTCGCACCCCACCACCACCCCGATCACCGACGACGGACGGGCCTTCGGCTCCGGCGGCTCCAGCAAGTTCACGGTGTCGCTGAACCCTGCGAACACCGGCATCCGCATCACTCGCCGCTTCGACCCGCACGTGGGGAATCAGAAGGCGAACCTGACGGTGAACGGCACCGCCGCCGGCCAGTGGTCCAACGGCGCCGCCACCGCGAGCCCCGGCCAGTGGGCCGACCAGACCCTGGGCGTCCCGGCCGCCGCGACCGCCGGCAAGTCCAGCGCGACGGTCCAGAACACCTTCGTCAGCTCCGACCAGGACTTCAACGAGTTCGAATACTCGGTCCAGCAGCAGGTCGGCGGCGTGTGGCAGAGCGCTGACACCGTCGACGTCGGCCCCGAGCACCAGGCCACCGAGGCGGCGCACGCGTACCAGATCACGAACCAGACCTGGTCCGGCACGCAGATGTACAGCTATCCGCTCCCGGGCTCGGTCACGGACACCGGCGACGCCTTCGGCACCGGCCAGTCCTCGACGTTCACCGTGGCGATCGACCCGGCCAACAACGGCGTCCGGCTCACCCGCCGGCTCGACCCGAACATCGCCTCCCAGGTCGCGGCGGTGACCGTGGACAAGACCCCGGTCGGCGACTGGACCGCCAACCCGCAGGAGCCGAACGGCTCCTGGCTCGACGAGTCCCTGGAGATCCCGGCCTCGGTGACGGCCGGCAAGAGCAGCATCACCGTGACCAACACCTTCGTGTCCTCCGCCAAGGACTTCAACGAGTTCTCCTACTGGGTCGACAGCCACATGCCCACCGGCATGGAGCGCACCGACGAGTTCAGCGTCGGGAACACCGCCGCGGCGAAGGCCCACGCCTACAGCGTCAGCGGCACCCCCACCTTCAGCGGCAGCCGGACGAACAGCTACCCGAACCAGGACCAGGCGCTCGCCTCGGCCCGCATCCGGATCAGCTTCGACGGCGTCCAGACCGTCGACGCCCCGCTCGGCGAGTTCTTCGGCTCGAACACGGACACCGCGACCAGGACCCTGATGAGCGCGATCGACCCGCGCCCCGGCGGCGCGCTGACCTCGTGGTGGCCGATGCCCTACGGCAGCAGCTACTCGATCAGCATCGACAACGCCTCGTCGCAGCCGCTGACGTACGGCGACTACTCGCTGACGACCGCGGCCGACCCGCACTGGGCCACCGACCTGGCCGACGGCACCGTAGGGTACTTCCACGCCACCGCGAACAGCGGCGCGACCACGCCGGGCCGGGACTGGACGTTCCTGAACACCACCGGCCACGGCAAGGTCGTCGGCGTCGTCGCGGCCATGAACGGCCCGACCAGCCGCGTGACGCTGGAGGGCAACGAGCGCGCCTACACCGACGGGTCACAGTCCCCTGAGATCAACGGCACCGGCACCGAGGACTACTTCCAGGGCGGCTGGTACTTCAAGTACGGCCCCTTCACCGACCCCGTCACCGGCGAGAGCGGCGACGAGGCCAACGGCGCCGGCGACTGCCCGAGCGGGGTGGACTGCACCGCCGCCTACCGGCTGCTGCTCAACGAGGCCATCCCGTTCGGTTCGAAGATCGACTACGGCATCGAGCACGGCGGCCACGACGACGTCCAGTCCGACTACACGACCACGGCCCTGTGGTACGGCACCACGACGGCCGCCGAGGCGCAGACCGACAGCATCGCGCTGGGCAACGCCGCCAGCGAGAGCGCGCACGGCTACGTCACCGGCGGCAGCACCGGCGCCTCGGCCGACGCCGTCACCTCCGACTACGAAGGCAACGACGGCACACCGGCCCCGGTCTCGCAGTGTGTTGACAACAGCGCCGCGGCGACGGCCTTCACCCTCGCGGTGAACGGCGCCAACCAGGGCGTCGTCCTGCAGCGGACCAGCGACCAGGACGCCTCCGGGCAGACCGCGGACGTCAGCGTCGACGGCACGGCCGTGGGCACCTGGCTCGAACCGCTGGGCAACCAGTACCACCAGTGGCTCGACGACGGATTCACGCTCCCGGCCTCGGCGACCGCGGGCAAGACCGCCATCACGGTCTCGATCACGCCGCACGCCGGATCGCCGTGGTCGGCCGCCGGATACCGGGCCGTATCGATCCTTCCCGACGGGGCATCCGGCACGACGTCCGCGAAACCAGCAGGTGCCAGACCCGCCAGGCCCCTGACACCGACACAGGCTCCTGCGAAACCTCCGGCCAAGACCGCCGCGTCCTCGGCCGCAACCGCGACCACCGTAACCGGCCAGATCGCCGTTTTCCCCGGCGGCAACGGATCCCCGGCGATCGCCAAGCACCAGGACGGCCGCGTCGAGGTCTTCGCGGTCAACGCCGCTGGCGCGGTGAACAGCACCGTCGAGACGAAGCCCGAAGCGCCGTGGAGCCCCTGGTGCGGCTACGCGCTGCCCAAGACCACGACCCAGGTCGTGTCGGCGACGCACCTGTCCGGCCGGATGGAGGACTTCGCCGTCACCACCTCCGGCGGCATCCTGAACAACTTCGAGGCCACTCCGAACGGCCTGTGGAGCGGCTGGAACGGCTTCGGGCCACCGGTCAGCGCCACCGATCCGATCACCGTGACGTCGATCCAGGTGGCCCGGCACGACGACGGCCGGCTCGAAGTCTTCGCGGTCATGTCGGACGGCTCCATCATGAACAAGTTCGAGACCTCCCCGGACAGCACCTGGTCCGCCTGGAGCAGCTTCGCTCCGCCCAAGACCGCGGTGAACGCGACGGTCGCCATGCACCAGAACGGCCGCCTCGAAGTGTTCGCGGTCAGCAGCACCGGCGGCGTACAGAACAAGTACGAGACCGCGGCGGACCAGGCCTGGTCCGGCTGGAACGGCTTCGGACCGGCCGGGACGGTCGCCGAAGTCCGCGCCGGCAACCACGCCGACGGCCGGCTGGAGGTGTTCGCGGTCATGTCCGACGGCTCGATCAAGAACATCTTCGAGAAGGTCACGAACGGCACCTGGTCGGACTGGAACGACTACGCGTCCGCCGGGACGGCCGGCACGGCCCTCACTGTCGCGCAGAACGCCGACGGCAGCCTGGTCGTCCTCGCGGTGAACGCCTCCGGCGCCCTGCAGGACGACGCCGAAAGCGGGCCGAACGGCACCTGGAACGGCTTCGCCGCCTTCGGCCCGAGCAGCGGGACGGTCACCGAAGTCGGCGCCGCGACCCACCACGACGGACGTCTCGAAGTCCTCGCCGTCATGTCCGACGGCTCGATCCAGAACCGCTACGAACAAAGCGCGAACGGCGCCTGGTCCACGACCTGGAACGGCTTCGCGCCCGCGGCCACCGGCTGAGAGGCACTCCCATGATCAACACAGACCTCTGGTAATCGACGCTGGAAGGAACCACCCCATGGATCAGAACCCCGACCACACCGGACTGACCCGACGCAGGCTGCTGGCCAGGACCGGCACCCTCGCGACCCTCGCCGTGTCCGGCGTCCGCCTGGCCGACAGCGCCTCGGCGGCGACCGGGGCCACCGGAGCCGCTGGAGCGACCGCGGCCGGCACGGTCGGCACGGCCGGCACGACCACCGCGGCCACCGGTGCCGGCACAGCCAGCGCGGCGGCCGTTCCCCCGGTCGTGGCCTACGGCCTGGACTACGCCTGGGCCCCGCACCCGAGCACCAGCGCGATGCTCAGCGCCGGCTACACCTTCGCCATCCGCTACCTCAGCAACGACCCCACCAAGAACCTGACCCTCGCCGAGGCCCAGGCGCTGAACGCGGCCGGCATCCCAGTGGTCTGCAACTGGGAGGCGGCGACGACCGCCGCGCTGAACGGCTACAACCAGGGCGTCTCCGACGCCACCTCGGCGCAGCAGCAGGCCGCCGCGTGCGGGATGCCGCCGGACCGGCCGATCTACTTCAGCCTCGACTGGGACGTGCAGTCCGGCGACATGACCGCGGTCAACGCCTACTTCGACGGCGTCGCCTCGGTCATCGGCGCCGCCCGCGCCGGCGCCTACTCCAGCTACGACGCCCTGGGCTGGCTGCTGGGCTCCGGCCGGATCCAGTGGGCCTGGCAGTCGGAGTCGACCTCCTACTCCGGCGGCCGCAACGCCAGCCCCTACCCCGGCATCCAGCTGTGGCAGACCGGCGAGTTCACCTTCGACGGCGCGGACTGCGACAAGAACGAGGCTTTCACCGCCGACTTCGGCCAGTGGCCCGTGCGCTACGACCAGGGCAGCGGCGGCCTGCTGGCGACCGGCGTGCACAAGGACGGCCGGATCGAGGTGTTCGCGGTGACGCCCGGCGGCGCCGGGATCCAGAACCGCTACGAGACCGCCCCGGATCAGGCGTGGTCCGGCTGGAACGCCTTCGGGCCGGACACCTCCGGGACGAAGCCGAAGGTCGTCTCGGTGGCGGCCGGACGCCATCTCGGCGGCCGCGTCGAGGTGTTCGCCGTGATGAGCGACGGCTCCATCCTGAACAAGTACGAGCAGTCCCCCGGCGGCAACTGGTCCGGCTGGAACGGCTTCGCGAACGGCGGAACCGCCGCCTCGGCGAGCGTCGGCGCCCACCAGGACGGCCGGCTGGAGATCTTCGCCGTCACGCCGGGCGGCAGCCTGCTGAACATGTACGAGACCGTTCCCGACGGCCCCTGGGCCAGCACCTGGAGCGGCTTCGGTCCGACCGGCACCACCCTGAAAGTGGAATCCGTGACCGCCGCGCGCCACGCCCACGGCCGGCTGGAGGTCTTCGTCGTGATGAGCGACGGCTCGATGCAGAACAAGTACGAGCAGAGCCCCGACGGCACCTGGTCGCCCTGGAACGGCTACGCCGACAAGGCCACGTCGGTGATCGGCAGCGGATATCCGGGTACTGACTCCTCCGGCGTCCACCTGGACGGCCGCATGGAAGTCTTCGCGGTCACGTCGAACGGCGGTCTGGCGAACAAGTTCGAGGGCTCCCCGGACGGTACGTGGTCGGGTTGGAACGGCTTCGGACCGACCGACATCGCGCCCCAGACCGTCGTCGCCTCGGCCGTCAGCCAGCACAAGTCCGGCCGGCTGGAGGTCTTCGCGGTGATCAGCGACGGCTCCATCAAGAACAGGTACGAGCAGAGCCCGAACGGCAGCTGGTCCAGCTGGAACGGCTTCGCGAACGCCGGAACCGTCAAGGCCTGACACCCCGCCTGACACCCCGAATCCCGGAGAACCGCATGAAAGCCATCCCCGCACGCCACCGTGCCACCGCACTCGCGGTGTGCGCCCTGGCCGGCGCGTCCTTTCTGCCCGCCGCGTCGGCGGCGAGCAGCACCTCGCCGACGGCATCGGCGGCCGCGGCCACCACCTTCACCGGAACCTGGGCCACCTCGCAGCCCAGCACCGTGGCCAACAACCCGGCCTGGCAGAACCAGACCCTGCGGATGGTCGCCCGCACCTCCCTCGGCGGCGACCAGATCCGCGTGGACCTCTCGGACGCCGGAATGGCCGGCGCCGCGACGTTCGGCCACGTCACCGTCGGCGTCCAACAGAACGGCGGCACCACCACGGCGACGCCGGTCACCGTCACCTTCAACGGCGGCTCGCGCAGCGTGACCGTGCCGGCCGGCGGCAAGGTCGCCTCCGACCCGGTCGCGATGCCGGTGACGCCCGGGACGCGGCTGCTCGTCTCGATCTACGTGCCGTCCAGCGCGCCGATCAGCACGGCACCGTCCAACACCTACGCGCTCCAGACCGAGTACAACGCCAACGGCGTCGACGCCAGCGGCGACCAGTTCTTCCCGACGACCAACACCTTCGGCTTCACGACGTTCCTGGCCGGCGTCGACGTGGACTCCGCCGCGAAGTCGACCGTCGTGGCGATCGGCGACAGCATCACCGCGGCGATGGGCACCCCGGGCAACAGCGACACCGCCTGGACCGACTACCTCGCCGCCCGGACCGGGCAGGTCGGGCTCGGCATGGTGAACGTCGGCGAGACCGGGGACCAGGTCATCGCCGACCAGCCGGGCAACCCGTCGGTGACGACGCGCTGGACGCGCGACGTGCTGGACATCCCGGGTGCCAGGACCGTCATCGAAGAAGGCGGTATCAATGATCTGCGAGCCGGGGTCACGGCAGCCCAGCTGGAAGCCGCCCAGATCAAGCTGGCGGCCTCCGCGCACAACGCCGGGCTCAAGTTCCTGCTGACCACGCTCACTCCGTGCGGCGGCGTCGGCGGAACCGGGACAGAGTCCTGCAACAGTGCGTTCGAGACGCAGCGGCTGGCCTATAACTCCTGGGTCCGCGGCGGCGCCGGCGGCATCGCCGACGGCTACAGCGATTTCGACGCGGCCCTCGGCGGCTACTCCAACAACGGCGTCGGGATCCTCAACTCCACCTACGACTCCGGCGACCACATCCACCCGAACATCCAGGGCAACGCCGTCATGGCCGACCTGGTGCCAGTCGGGAAACTCTGAGCCGCCTCCCCTGAATTCACGAGCTTTTCCAGTAGGAGAACAAGAATGCGCACTTCCCAACGCGGTTTCGCACTCAGCGCCGCAGCCGTCCTGGCCACCCTGGCCGGCGGAGTCGTGGCGGCCGCCCCGGCGCACGCCGACACCGCGATCACCTGCGCCGACCAGTCCACCCCGGACGGCGAGATCTCCGGCTGCATGGCCGCGACACGCGCCATGTCATGGGTGAACGCCAACAACGGCAACGGTGTCATCTACGACCAGGGCGCGACCTTCAACAGCCCCGACGGCGTGCCGTACCGCACCGACTGCTCCGGCTTCGTGTCGATGGCGCTGCACCTGACGCCGACCGGCCTGAGCGCCTTCGTCACCGGCGACATGTACGAGGCCAACGGCTTCCAGGACGTCGCGAAGGACAGCCTGCAGCAGGGCGACATCCTGGACAATCCCAGCGCCGGGGACGCCGGGCACGTGGTGATGTTCGACCACTGGACCGACAGCACGCACACCTCGTACTGGGGCTTCGAGCAGCACGGGCCGTCCGGCAGCTACGGCACGTCGTACCACGTGATCCCATACCCGTACTTCTCCGGTTCCGGCACGTACTACCCGCAGCACTACACCGGGCTCACCCCGTATTCGCAGGGCACCGGCGGCCGGATCGCCTCGGGCGTGCACCAGGACGGCCGGGTCGAGGTGTTCGCGGTGACGCCCGCCGGCGGGATCGAGAACCGGTACGAGACCACGGCGGACGGCAGCTGGTCGAACTGGAGCGGCTTCGGCCCGTCGGGGACCAGCCTGTCCGTGGTCTCGGTGGCGACCGCACGGCACCTGGACGGCCGGCTGGAGGTGTTCGCCGTGATGAGCGACGGCTCCATCTTGAACAAGTACGAGCAGACCGCCGACGGCAGCTGGTCCGGCTGGAACAGCTTCGCCAACGCCAAGACGGCCAAGTCGATCACCGTCGGCGTGCACCAGGACGGCCGGCTGGAAGTGTTCGCGGTGACGCCCAGCGGGGGCATCCAGAACAACTACGAGACCGCCCCGGACAAGGCCTGGGCCGGCTGGAGCGGCTTCGGGCCGACCATCTCGGGCACCGGCCCGACCGTGGACTCGGTGACCACCGGCCAGCACCACGACGGACGGCTGGAAGTGTTCGCCGTGATGAGCGACGGCTCGATGCAGAACAAGTACGAGGGTGCTCCCGACGGCTCGTGGTCGGCCTGGAACGGCTACGCCCCGGCGAAGACCGCGAAGGGCACCGGGTCTCCGGGCACTGATTCGGCCGGCGTCCACCTGGACGGCCGCATGGAGGTGTTCGCGGTGACCCCCGGAGGTGGGATCCAGAACAAGTACGAGACCGCCCCGGACCAGGCCTGGACCGGCTGGAACGACTTCGGCCCGAGCGGCGTGGCCACGGCCACGACGGTGACCCGGCACCAGGACGGCCGGCTGGAGGTGTTCGCGGTGATGAGCGACGGCTCGATCCAGAACAAGTACGAGAGCAGCCCGGGCGGCAGCTGGTCGCCCTGGAACAGCTATGCGTCGGCGAAGACCGTCCAGCCGTAGGACTCGACCATTATGAGATTCAGAATCAGAAGTCTGACGGCGGCCGTGGTATCCGTCGCCGTCGGCGTCGCGCTGGCCGCCGGTCTTAGCGCGGGCACCTCTCAGGCCGCGGGCGTCACGCGCGCCGCCGTTCCGCAGGCCTCCAGCCCGGCGGCGGCCTCCGGTGTCAAAGTGCTGATGGCGGGCTACAACTCCGGCACCGGCCTGATCGGCACCGACGGCTGGTGGACGTCGGCCGTGGCGCTGAGCACCGTGCTGACGTACCAGCAGACCACCAACGACACGTCCTACAGCTACGCCATCTCCGGGGCCTTCAATGCGAACAAGGGCTCGAACTTCGAGAACTCCTACCTGGACGACACCGGTTGGTGGGGCCTGGCGTGGCTCCAGGCGTACGACGTCACCGGCAACATCCAGTACCTGCAGATGGCCGAGACCGACGCCGGGTACATCCACAACTACTGGGACTCCACCTGCGGCGGCGGGATCTGGTGGAGCACCGCGAAGACCTACAAGAACGCCATCCCGAACGAGCTGTTCCTGGACCTGACCGCCACGCTGCACAACCGGCTGCCCGGCGACACCACGTACCTGGGGTGGGCGAACTCCGAGTGGAACTGGTTCAACGGCAGCGGCATGATCAACAGCTCGCACCTGATCAACGACGGGCTGAACGGCTCCTGCCAGAACAACGCCGGGACCGTCTGGTCCTACAACCAGGGCGTGATCCTGGCCGGGCTGGCCGAGCTGTCCCGCGCCGACGACAACAGCGGGCTGCTGACCACCGGCGAGACGCTGGCCAACGCCTCGACGGCGCACCTCGCGCCGAACGGGGTCCTCGTCGAGCCCTGCGAGCCGAGCTGCGGGGCGGACGGCCCGTCGTTCAAGGGCATCTACGTCAGGGGCCTGCGGACACTGGCGACCGCGGCCGGGACCACGGCGTACGACGGCTTCCTGCAGGCGCAGGCGAACTCGATCGTCGCGCACGACACGAACGGCGCCGGGCAGCTCGGTCTGAGCTGGGCCGGGCCGTTCCAGGACGCCACCTCCGGGACCCAGGCCAGCGCCGAGGCCGCGCTGGTCGTCGCGCTCGGCGGCGTGCCGTCGGTCGGGCCGCCGTACCAGCAGGGCAGCGGCGGCCGGATCGCCGCGGGCGTGCACGCCGACTACCGGGTCGAGGTGTTCGCGGTCACGCCCGGCGGCGCCGGGATCGAGAACCGGTACGAGACCGCTCCGGACCAGGGGTGGTCCGGGTGGAGCGAGTTCGGGCCGGACACGTCCGGGACGAAGCCGAAGGTGGTCGCGGTGGCGACCGGACGGCATCTGAGCGGACGGCTGGAAGTGTTCGCCGTGATGAGCGACGGCTCGATCCTGAACAAGTACGAGCAGAGCCCCGACGGCGCCTGGTCCCCCTGGAACGGCTTCGCGCCCGGCGGCACGGCTTCGGCGCTGACCG
The DNA here is from genome assembly GCF_041261445.1 of Catenulispora sp. EB89. Lineage (NCBI taxonomy): Bacteria > Bacillati > Actinomycetota > Actinomycetes > Catenulisporales > Catenulisporaceae > Catenulispora > Catenulispora sp. EB89. The sequence goes on along the minus strand of NZ_JBGCCU010000031.1, from coordinate 113,607 downwards.
TCGGCGTGCACCAGGACGGCCGGCTGGAGCTGTTCGCCGTCACCGGCGGCGGGATCAAGAACTGCTACGAGACCGCCCCGGACCAGAGCTGGTCGACCTGGAACAGCTTCGGGCCGGACACGTCGGGCACCAACCCGACCGTCGACGCCGTCACCACCGGACAGCACTCGGACGGCCGGCTGGAAGTGTTCGCCGTGATGAGCGACGGCTCAATGAAGAACATCTACGAGAGCTCGCCGGGCGGGAAGTGGTCGCCGTGGAACGACTACGCGTCGAAGGGCACCGCCGACAACACCGGGTTGCCGGACACTGATTCGGCGGGCGTCCACCTCGACGGCCGCATGGAGGTGTTCACGGTGCCGTCCGGCGGCGGGCTGCAGAACCGCTTCGAGACCAGTCCGAGCGGGCCCTGGACGTCCACCTGGAGCGGGTTCGGGCCGGCCGGGACCGGAAAGGTCACCGTCGTGGGTTCGACCGTCGCCCGGCACCAGGACGGCCGCGTGGAGGTGTTCGCGCTGATGAGCGACGGATCGATCATGAACCGGTTCGAGAAGACCGCCGGCGGCGAGTGGTCGGCGTGGAGTTCCTGGGCTTCGCCGGGGACAGCCGTGTCATAGTGGTCGAAGCAATGCCCTGAGATATCGGGTCGGGCTCGGGAGACCGGGCCCGGCCCTTTTCCGTGATCGCCATCGCCTACCCTGGATGCTTCGGTTCAGGATGAGGGGCGGTGACGCGAGTGGTCGACCACGCGGCGGCCTTGGCCCGGCTGCTCAGACTCCTGGAATCCGCGCGCCCCGCCGACGCCCGAGCGGTCGTGTCCGCGCTGCCCGCGGCCGACCTCGCCGCGGCCGTCGAGGCCGCACAGGGCCGGATCAGCCTGGCGATCCGCGAGTACATCCTCGACGAGGGCCCGCCGGCCGCGCTGATCGCGCTGTCCCGGCAAGCGCTCCTCGGCCGGGTCGAGGAGCCGTACGATGTCGCGGACCGCGTTCTGCTGCGGTTCGATCCGGCCGCCGACGCGGCGTTCTTCGAGCCGGCTCCCATCGGATACCTGGTGCGTAAGGCTCGCACGACAATCCTCCGCGACCGTAAGGGGCCTGACGGTCGAGCGGTCATCCCGCCGTCGGTGAAGCAGTCCCTGCTCGACTCCGTCGCCGCCTCGGCGCCCGACAGGGTTCTGCTGGACGACTTGGCCGGGGCCGACGATCCGGATCTGGTGCTGGCGGTGCTGCCGTACGCCGACCAACTCGCCGCGCGGGAAGCCGCGCGCGCCATCATCACCTTGGACGCGTACGGCCTGCGGGCCGAAGCGAAGCGGCATCGCCGGCTGTGGGCCGGCCGGGGCCGCGCTTTCACCGTGCTCGGGCACCGCCGTTTCGGGTCCGTCACGGCGAACCACTCGCGCGAGACCGCGTTCGGCCGCACCCCGAACGCCCATTTGGTGAATCCGCTGTCCCTGGACCAGTACCGCGCGCTCGTCGAGGAGTCCCAGAGCCCGCGCGACCCGACCTACGCTCAGATGCGTGCCATGGCCCGGGCGTCGCTGCGTGCCGGAACCCTGTCTCCCGCCGAGGTGCTGGAGCACACCCGCCCGGCCGCCGCCGTCGTCTCGCTGGCCGTCTGCGAGGACGACGAGGACGTACGGCCCGGGGAGAGACGTGCCGCGGACGATATGCGGGCTCTGATAGCACAGACCGCCAACGCACACCTCGGCGACGACGTGAAGCGCTGGGCGCACGCGGTCACGTGGGTGAACGCCTACGGCGGCACGCTGCCGGAACTGCTGGCCGGCCCGATCGCCGACCGCGACCGCCGATTCGCCGACGACCACGGCTCCCGGATCACCGAACTCGACGCGCGCAACATGCTGCTCGCGTCGGCACCGCACGACATCGCAACCCGCGCGCTGGTCACGAAGAACATGAAACGCACCATCAACGCTCTGGCGGCCCAAGTCCCGCTGTGCCGCGCGCTGGTGGAGCACATCGTCACCCGCGGCACGGTCCCGCAGCGCGAGGCGCTGGCCGCCAACGAGACGGCGCCCGACTCGGTGCTGCACCGGCTGCTGGACAAGGCGCAGTTCACGAACATCCCGTTCGCGATCATGGATCGTGACGAGGTCGGCCCGGAAGTCCGGTCACGTGCGCTCACCACGGCACCGCGCGGCCAGAAACTGCGCGAGTGGATGGTCGAGAACGCGGGCTACAACACCCGCGAAATCCTCGCCGCGCTCCGCGGCATGGCGGACGATCCCGCGTGGTGGCTCAGCCTGCTGCGCGACATCATCGAAGAGGTCGACGAACCGGAGGAGACCGCCACCTACGCCCTGCTCGCCGACATCGTCGGCGTGGAGGCGGTGTGGGCGCTCGACCTGCACCGCTCAGGCACCCTCGAATACATGGAGCCGTACGTCCGCGAGTCCATGGCCACCGGCGACGCCGAGCCGATCTTCGCGGCGGCGCGCGCCACCCCGATCCCCGACGAGGCGCCGGAGCCCGACGACACTCGATGGCCACGCACCGACGAAGCCCTGGACCACCCCCTGAACCGGCCGCTGGAGAACCTGGTCCGCAGCCGCCTCGACGGCCACGTCGAGCGCTGGCTGGAGCTGGCCGGCCGGCTCGCGGCGCGGCCGGAGGCGTCGGACGCGGAGCTGATCGGGGAGTTCGCTCCGACGGCCGACACCGGCGGAGACCAGTCGGCTCACAGCCCCGGATAGCCCGGGAACGTGCACGACGGCACGCTCCCTGTCGCCGGTGGCCAGGACGGGAGCCGCCTTACCAGCACCGACGCAGATGGCACCGGCCTGGACGCCGCCGCCACCGCCACCGCCACCGCCACCGCCACCGCCACCGGCGAGGCTCGGGGCCGCCGAAACCGGTGTGCCGAGCAGGTAGGTGGTCGCGGTCGCCAGCACGACGGCCGGGCCCAGGGACCAGATCCCGATGGCGCGGATTCGGCGTGCGGTTCGTGGGGACACGCCGTCAGGTCCTTCCTTCTCCCACTCCCGGGTGATGAGCGCTGGTCGCAGCCATGCGACCGCCGACGTACCGGCGGTCCGGGTCGTCGGGGGCCAGTGCCGCGTGCTCGGCGAGGATCTGTTCGGCGAAGACCTCGGCGTCGTCCTGCGGCCGGTAGCCGAGGGCACGCGCCGGCTCCAGGTCCCACCACGCACGCGTGTTCGCGGAGATGCCGTACAGCAGTGCGAAGCCGAACGACGGGGCGCGCAGCAGCGCGTCCATGAGCCGCACCGAATCGTTCGGGCTCAGCCACGTGCCCAGGCCCCGCTCCCCCGGCGGCCGGTCGAAGCAGCTCCCGATCCGCACCGCCGCGACGTCCATGCCGTAGCGATCCGAGTAGAACGAGCCCAGTGCCTCGCCGAAGGCCTTCGTGACGCCGTACAGCGAATCAGGGCGCGCTCTCGCCGAGGCGGTGAGCAGCGATCCGCTCCCGTGGAAGCCGACGGCGTGGTTGCTGCTGGCGTAGATGACGCGTCGCACGCCGGCTCGCCGTGCCGCTTCGAAGACCTGATACGTCCCGTCCAGGTTCGCGGGCAGCAGATCCTCGAACGGAGCCTCGGTCGGGATGCCCGCCAGGTGCACGACGGCCTCGATGCCGGCCATGGCTCTCGCCAGCGCCTTCGGGTCGAGGATGTCGCCGACCACCCAGGACAGGGTGTCGGGCGCGTGCGCGTGCTGGTGCTTGCGCTTGGGCGCGAGCTCGGACCGGGGCGGACCGACCAGGTCCAGGCATCGCAGGCGCCAGCCCAGCGGCGGCAGGCCGGACCGCAGGTAGCCGCCGATCCGACCGGCCGCGCCGGTCACCAGGACCGGGCCCGGGCCCCGGGGGCTCACTGCGGCACTCCGTCGATCACCACGCCGGTCAGCACGTCGGTCAGCACGTGGCGCACCACGTCGGTCAGCAGCAGCGGTCGGGCCTTGAGCCGATGGCCGACTCGCAGGTCGGTGGTGGTCATCGTCAGATCCCCGGCACAGACCTCGCGCACGGCATCGCCCTGCCTCTTCCAGGCCCACCAGTTCGCTGCCCAGGCCTGGCCGTCGACCGCGGCCAGGCGCAGCACGTCACGGCGACTGGTGTGCTCGTTCATGTCAGGCCTCTTTCATCTCTAGTCCGCGGACCTCGCGACCAACTGCGTCGGGTTCACGAAGCGCAGCGCGATGAGCAGCAGGACCGCCATGGAGCCGGTGTAGACGACGGCCATGGCGTCGATGGACTGGGTGGAGCGGATGCCGGCGGAGTTCACGGCCGAGAACAGGGTCACGACCAGCGTCTGGCTGCTCGGCCCGGAGGTGAGGAACGTCAGCTCGAACATGCCGAACGTCCGCACCAGCACCAGGATCCCGGCGGCCAGCATCCCGGGCACCAGCAGCGGCCCCAGGATCCGGCCGAGCACGGTCGGCGTCCCGGCCCCGCACACCCGCGCCGCCGCCTCGATCCGCGGGTCGATCTGCTCGATGAACGGGGTCATCGTGAACACCACGAACGGGATCGAGGGCACCAGGTTGGCCAGGACCACGCCGGTCAGCGTCCCGGCCAGGTGGACCTTGTAGAGCATGGTGGCCAGCGGGATGCCGTAGGCGATCGGCGGCACCAGGATCGGCAGCACGAACAGCAGCGTGAGCGCGCGCTTGCCCGGGAAGTCGCGGCGCGCCAGCGCGTAGGCGGCGGGGACGCCGAGCGCCAGCGAGATCGCGACGACCAGCAGCGTCACCTCCAGCGTGACGCCCAGGACCCGGCCGAGGCTGAACTCGCGCCAGGCGTCGGAGTACCAGTGGCCGGTCCAGCCGCCGGGGAGCCAGGAGTCGAACCAGCGGGTGCCGAAGGAGTCCAGGAGGACGGTGGTGATCACGCCGGCCAGGTTCAGGAGGAAGAAGGCCAGGACGCCCCAGGTGATCCAGGTCCCCGGACGCAGGGCCAGCCGGCGGCGCTCCGCGTCCGGCGCGGACGCGTCCAGAGCGTCGGGCATCGTCGCGCTCGAAGTGCTCATCCCTTGCCTCCCGTCGCGCCCCGGTACATCCGGGACCGGGCCGCGGCCAGCGCGCCGATCACCGCCAGCATCAGGAGCGTCATGATCATGGCGTCGGCGCAGCCCTGCGCGTAGTCGAAGCGTTCCAGCGCGGCCTCGTAGGCCTCGATGGAGATGACGTGCGTGTGGCCGTCGGGGTCGCCGACCATGAGCGCGGAGGGGAACACCGCGAAGGCCATGACGAACGTCAGGCTGAAGGTGGTCAGCAGACCGGGCAGCAGCAGGGGCAGCGTGACGTAGCGGAAGCGCTGCCACCACCCGGCGCCGAGCGTGGCGGCGGCCTTCTCCAGGCTCGGATGGATGCCGGAGAGGTAGGAGTGGGTCAGCAGGTAGGCGAACGGGAACCCGCTGATGATCAGCGACAGCAGCACCCCGGTGTAGTTCATGGTCAGCCGCATCGGCGACGCCGCGAGCCCGAGCAGGTGCAACGTGCGGTTGAACCACCCGGCCGGCCCGAAGAACTCCAGGATGCCCTCGGCGGTCAGCACCGTCCCGAGCGTGATCGGCACGACCAGCACGGCGAGCATGATGCGCTTGCCCCGGAAGTCACGCCGCATCCGATAGGAGATCGGCACGGAGGCGCCGACGTTGATGACGGAGGCCGGGACGGCCAGCGAGAAGGTCGCCCAGATCGACTTGCGCGAGAACGGATCGCTGAAGAACTTGTGGTACGCGCCCAGCACGCCGCCCTGAGTGGGCTGGAACGAGAGCTGAAGGCCGTAGAAGAACGGATAGCAGAACAGCGCGATCAGGGCGAGCGCCCCCGGCACCACAAGCAGCAGCGTGCGATCGACGCCGCGCTCGGCCAGGCGGTGGCGCAATGCTGGACGGCGGTCCGGGCCGGGAGGTGCGGTGGCGGGTGCGGTGGTGGCGGTCATGAGGCCTCGGCCCCCGAGTCCCCTTGCACCGCAACGGTTGTAGCGCCTGTCTCTACCTCAGGTGCGAACACCGCCTCTGCCGCCGCGTCCCGAAACACGAGCGCCCGCTCGGCCGCCACCGCGACACGCAGCCGGTCGCCGGGGCGCACCGGCTCGTTGGCCTTCAGGTGCAACCGCCGGCCCTCGCTCGTCGCCGCCTCCACATGCAGCACCCGGCCGTGGTACTCCACAATCTCCGCCGTGGCCTCGCCGATACCGGCCTCTCCCTCGGCGGCGACGTGCAGGTCCTCGGGCCGGATCGCGACCAGCACCTGCTCCCCGGCGCGCGGCGGTTCCCCGGCCGGAGTACCGACTATCCGCAGCCCGTCCCCCTCGGCGAGCGCCGTCGCGGCCTCGGCCGAGGACACTGTCAGCGGCAGCAGGTTGCGATACCCCATGAACGCCGCGACGTGCGGGTCCGCCGGGTGTTCGTACAGCTCGGCCGGCGTCCCGATCTGGCTCACGCGGCCGTCGTGCAGCACCACCAGGCGGTCGGCCAGCGACAGCGCCTCCTCCTGGTCGTGCGTGACGTAGACCGTCGTCAGCCCGAAGTCCTGGTGGATGCGCCGGATCTCGCCGCGCATCGCCAGCCGCAGGGCGGCGTCCAGGTTCGACAGCGGCTCGTCCATCAGCACCAGCGCCGGCTCGGTGACGATCGCCCGCGCGATCGCGACCCGCTGCTGCTGGCCGCCGGACAGCTGTGCCGGGTGTTTCGCGGCGTGCTCGGTGAGGCGGACCAGCCGCAGCACCTCCGTGACGCGGCGTTCGATCTCCGCCTTGCCGACGCCGCGCATCTTCAGGCCGAAGGCAACGTTCGCGCGGACCGTCAGGTGCGGGAACAGCGCGTAGTTCTGGAACACCATCCCGAAGCCGCGTTTCTCCGGAGGAAGGGTGTCCACGCGCCGGCCGTCCAGTTCGATCGCGCCGGAGGTCAGCGGCAGCAGCCCGGCCAGACAGTTCAGCGCCGTGGTCTTGCCGCAGCCGGACGGCCCGAGCAGCGCGATGAACTCCCCGCCGGCGATCTCCAGGTCCAGCGGGTGCAGCGCGGTGTGCGCGCCGTAGGCCCGGCTGACGCCCCGCAGGCTCAGCCGGCCGAGTTGGGAGTCGGGCCGCCGGCCGGCAGGCGTGGACGAGGACGGGGATGAGGCAGAAGGCCCGGAAGACGTCACACCAGTCGCACCAGTCATCGTCACTTCGCCGCGCCGATCTTCTTATCCCACAAGTCGAACGCCGTGACCTGCGCCTGAGCCGGCAGCGAGTTCCGGATCGGCCCGGAGGACGTCCACGCGTCGAAGTCCGGATCCCCGTACTTCTGCACCACCTGCTGCGAAGCCGCCGGCGCCTGCGAGAGCGTCACACCCTTCACCGCGGGCCCGGGATAGAAGTACCCCTGGTCGTACGTCGCAGCCTGCTGAACCGGCGTCAGCGCGAACGCCAGCAGCCGCAGCACCGCCGTCAGATGATCGGCCGGAATCCCCTTCGGGATCACGCCGTACTGCGCATCGCTGACCCACGTCAGATTGTCGAACTTCGCCACCTTGACCCCGGCCGGAACGGTCCCGGTGGCCCGCGGGTTGATGTACCAGCCGGCGGTCGAGGCGATCATCCAGACGGTCCCCTGCGCGATCCCGGTCATCGTCGCAGAGGTCTTCGTCGGGTAGCTCTGCACGTACTTGCCCAGCTGCGCCAGATAGTCCCAGGTCTTGGCCCAGCCGTTGGTCGGATCGCCCGGGTCCGAATCCCCCAGCAGGTAGGGCAGCCCCATCAGGAACGTCCGCCCCGGACCGGAGTTGCGGGGCTGCGCGTACTGGAACTTGCCGGGGTTCGCCTGCGCCCAGGCCAGCAACGCGTCCGGCGTCGTCGGCGGCGTCGGAACCTTCGCCGGATCGTACTCCAGCAGCGGCCCGGACGGGGTGACCACCAGCTCGATCCCCTGGTCCTGCGCGAGCGCCGCCATGGACACGGCGGCGGGCTGGTAGTTGGCCATCAGCCCCGGGAAGAACGTGTCGTAGTACGGCTTGAGCTGGTACCACAGCTGCTTCTCGATCCCGGCGGCGAGCCCGTCGGTACCGGTCAGCACCAGGTCGATCTGCACGTTCCCGCCCTGCTGCTGCGCCTGCACCTTCGGCGCCAGCTCCGGCGCGGTCCCGGTGCTGGTGGTGATCCCGGAGACGATCTCAGGGTGCTGCGCCTTGAACGCGTCCAGGATCGGCTGCGTCAGCTGCAGGTTCCCGGCCACGTCCAGAACGTTCAACGCCACCGGCTTGGACGGCACGGTCGCCAGCGTGCTCGGCGGCGCGGCCTTGGCAGAGCTCGACGATCCCGGCGCGCCGCACGCGGACACCAGCGGCGCGGCGGCGGCACCGGCCGCCAGCGAGCCGAGCAGGGTGCGGCGGGACATGGACGATTTCGTGCGCACGGACATAGGGGTGTCCTTCGCTGAGTGGGTGTGAGAAGCCGACGCCGCAGTGGTGCGGCAGGGGCCTGATGATGCGGGACCGGCGGGCGGATTCGGCCCGGCGGCGGCCGTGAACCGGCATGCGTCTTGCGGGTGCGCTGTGCGGGTGGTGCAGCAGTACAGGTGGTGCGGCAGTACAGGTGGTGCGGCAGTGCAGGTGCGGTGTGCTCAGTACAGGTGCGGTACAGAACTACTCAGTGCAGGTGCTGTGCGGACGTACTCAGTGCGGATCCGGCGCCGGATTCGCCCCGGGCCGGGCGAGGAAGTCGAAGTCGCAGCCCTGATCGGCCTGCGTGATGTGCTCCGCGTACAGCGCGCCGTAACCACGCTCGAACCGCGGCGCCGGCGGCCGCCACGCCTCGCGCCGCCGCGCCAGCTCGGCGTCGTCGACCTCCAGCCGCAGCGTGCGCCCCGGAACGTCCAGCGTGATCGTGTCCCCGGTCCGCACCAGCGCCAACGGCCCGCCGGCATGGGACTCCGGCGCGATGTGCAGCACGCACGTGCCGTAGCTGGTGCCGCTCATCCGGGCGTCGGAGATCCGGACCATGTCCGTGACCCCCTGCTTGAGCAGGTACGCGGGGATGGGAAGCATCCCGTACTCCGGCATCCCGGGCCCGCCGAGCGGCCCGGCGCCGCGCAGCACGAGGACGGTGTCCTCGGTGACCCCCAACGCCGGATCGTCGATGCGAGCCTGCAAGTCGGCATAGGAGTCGAAGACGACCGCCGGCCCGCTGTGCGTGAGCAGCCGCGGCTCGGCGGCCAGGTGCTTGATCACCGCGCCGTCCGGGGCCAGATTGCCGTGCAGGACCGCGACCCCGCCGTGCTCGGCCACCGGGTTCGCCGGCGTGCGGATCACCTCCGGGTCGTAGATCTGACTGTCTGCGTAGTACTGACCGAAGGGCACGCCGGCGACCGTCGGCCGGTCCGGATGCAGCGCTCCGGGGACCTCGGCGAGCTGGTGCAACAGGGCCCTGAGACCGCCGGCGTAGTAGAAGTCCTCCATCAGGAACCTGCCCACCGGCCGGATGTCGGCCAGAACCGGGACGCGTTCCCCGATCGTGTCGAAATCCTCCAGACGCAGCTTGACCCCGACCCGTCCGGCCATCGCGATCAGGTGAATCAGGGCATTGGTCGAGCCGCTGAGCGTGAGCACCGTGGCCGCCGCGTCCTCGAACGCCTCGCGCGTCATCACCTGCTGCGGAGTCAGACCCGCCAGCGCGATCGCGACCGCACGCATCCCGGAAGCCGCGGCCATCCGATGGTGCGCGGAGTCGACGGCGGGGATCGACGACGCCCCGGGCAGCGTCATGCCGAGGGCTTCGGCGCACGCGGTCATCGTCGAGGCCGTCCCCATCGTCATGCAGTGCCCCGGCGAGCGGGCCAGACCGCACTCGACCTCGGCCATCTCGCACTCCCCGACGCGTCCGGCGCGGTATTCGTCGAAGTAGGCGAACAAGTCCGTGCCGCTGCCGAGCGTCTTGCCCCGGTGGTGGCCGCGCAGCATCGGCCCGGCCGGCACGAACAGCGCCGGAAGCCCGGCGCTGGCGGCACCCATGAGCAGCGCCGGCGTGGTCTTGTCGCAGCCCCCCATCAGCACCGCGCCGTCGACCGGGTAGGAGCGCAGCAGCTCCTCGGTCTCCATCGCCAGCAGGTTGCGGTAGAGCATCGGCGTGGGCTTCTGGAACGTCTCGGAGAGCGTGGAAACCGGGAACTCCAAAGGGAATCCGCCGGCCTGCCACACTCCGCGCTTGACCTGTTCGGCGCGCTCGCGCAGGTGCATGTGGCAGGGGTTGATGTCAGACCACGTATTCAGGATCGCGATGACCGGCTTGCCGAGGTGTTCCTCGGGCAGGTAACCGAGCTGACGCATCCGCGAGCGATGACTGAAGGCGCGCAGATGGCCGCCGGTCGCGCCCGCGCCGAACCAGGCCGCGCTGCGCAGCGTGGTCGACGTACCCGGATTGGCCGATGCGTCCTGATGCGTCGACGTGTCCTGACTCTCCGCGTCATCGGTCACAGCCAACCCCCGCTCCGCCACTGCTCCAGAACCGCGGCGATCCGGTCCCGGAGCGGCTGCGGCAGCACCCGGGACGGCGGGCGCACGTCACGGCCGACGAACCCGAGCTGCGCCAACGCCTCCTTCACCACGCTGACATTGTCGGCGCTGGCGTCGGCCGCGCGCAGCTCCTCGAACTCGCGGACCGTCTCCCACAACAGCATCGACTTGGCGAAGTCGCCGCCGCGCAGCGCGTCCAGCATCGCCGCCGACAGCCGGGGCGCGACGTTCACCAGGCCCGAGGTGAAGCCGGTCGCGCCGACGGCCCAGTAGCCGGGAGCGGACAGTTCGGCCAGGCCGGCGATCCAGGCGAAGGTTTCGAGCCCGGCGTCGCGCGCCACGGAGGCGAAGCGGACCGGATCGGGGACCGCGTACTTCACGGCGATCACGTTCGGGCTGTGCTCGGCCAGCGTGGCGATGTGCTCCCCGGCCACGCGCTCGTCGCGGATGTAGAGGATGACGCCCAGGTCGGGCACGGTGTCGGCGATGACGCGGTGGTACTCGATCCAGCCCTCGGCCGAGCGGTAGGGATGCACCGGCTGGTGGATCATCAGGGCACTGGCACCGGCGCGCGCCGCGTGCTCGGCGGCGTTCACCGCGCAGGCGATGTCGAGGCCGACCCCCGCGACGACCTCGGCACGGCCTTCCACGGCCCGGACCGTGGACTCCACGGCCTGTTTCTTCTCGGAATCGCTGAGCGTGTAGAACTCGCCGGTGTTGCCGTTGGGCGTCACGGCCTGCACGCCGTGCTCGACCAGGCGGCGGAGCAGCGCGGCGTGGCCGTCCCAGTCGACGTCGCCGGCGGGGGTGAAGGGGGTGGCCGGGATCGCCACCACCGTGGCCAGGCGGTCCCGCAGCTGGGCCAGGGGCCGCGGTGTCGCGTGGTCCGGTAGCGCGTGGTCCGGTGCGGCGGTCATAGGTGGTCGACTCCGTTTCGTGCGCTCCCCCGAAGGGCTCCGTCAGATCTCATATATGAGATGCTTGGGGAGCTTAGGGCGGGCGGCCGGGCGCGTCAACACTCGTCGGCGGTGAAACTTCCAGATGCCGAAGCCCGCGCACTGCTCGGGAACCATCGCCATGACAAGGGGATTCGTCCCTGCGCCGCAGCCGGTGTCGCAGGCCTCGGTTGCCGCGCCGATATACGTGCCCTGTAGTGAACTCCACAGGCCACGGACCACGCAGACAGGAGTCGCCATGCGGCCGATCAGACTTCGAAGATTGTCGATACGGCACATGGCCGCGGCCTTGGTCTTGGTCCTCGCCGGGGCGGTCGCGCAGCCGGCGACCGCGGCCGATACCAAGCCGGCGGCACCGGCTGCACCGGCGACAGCGACCCCGGCAGCCGGCACCGGCTACTGGCACACCAGCGGCCGCGACATCCTGGACTCCGCCAACCAGCCCGTCCGCATCGCCGGCGTCAACTGGTTCGGCTTCGAGACCAGCAACGACGTCGTCCACGGCCTCTGGTCCCGCGACTACAAGTCGATGATGGACCAGATGAAGTCGTTGGGCTACAACACGATCCGGCTGCCGTACAGCGACGACATCTTCAAGCCCGGCACCATGCCGAACAGCATCAACTTCTACCAGATGAACACCGACCTGCAGGGCCTGACCTCGCTCCAGGTGATGGACAAGATCGTGGCCTACGCGGGCAACATCGGCCTGAAGGTGATCCTGGACCGGCACCGGCCGGACGCCAGCGGGCAGTCGGCACTCTGGTACACCGCCTCGGTCCCGGAGTCGACGTGGATCAGTGACCTGACAGCGATCGCCACCCGCTACCAGGGCAACCCGACGGTGGTCGGCATCGACCTGCACAACGAGCCGCACGACCCCGCGTGCTGGGGCTGCGGCGACGTCACCATCGACTGGCGCCTGGCCGCCGAGCGCGCCGGGAACGCGGTGCTGGCCGTGAACCCGCACCTGCTGATCTTCGTCGAGGGCGTGCAGACCTACAACGGCAGCTCCTACTGGTGGGGCGGCAACCTGCAGGGCGCCGGGGCGTATCCGGTGCGGCTGAACGTCGCGAACCAGCTCGTGTACTCGGCGCACGACTACGCGACCAGCGTCGCCAGCCAGCCGTGGTTCACCGACCCGTCGTTCCCGTCCAACATGCCGGGCATCTGGGACAAGAACTGGGGCTACCTGTTCGAGTCGAACACCGCGCCGGTGTGGGTCGGCGAGTTCGGCACCACGCTGGCCTCGACCACCGACCAGACGTGGCTCAAGGCCCTGGTCACCTACCTGCGTCCGACCGCCGCCTACGGCGCCGACGCCTACCAGTGGACGTTCTGGTCCTGGAACCCCGACTCCGGCGACACCGGCGGCATCCTGAACGACGACTGGACCACGGTGAACACGGCCAAGGACGCCTACCTGGCCACGATCAAGGCACCCGGGTTCTCCGGCGGGGGCGGAGGCGGCGGCGACACCACGCCGCCGACGGCCCCGACCAACCTGGCGGCGACCGTGACCACGTCCACCTCGGCGACGCTGTCCTGGACGGCGTCCACCGACAACGTCGGCGTCACCGGGTACGACGTCTACCGCGGCGGCACGCTCGCCGGCACGGCGACCGGGACGACGTACACCGACACCGGCCTGAGCCCCTCGACCGCCTACACGTACAGCGTCAAGGCGTTCGACGCGGCCGGGAACGTGTCGCAGGCCTCGAATCCGGTGACGGCGACGACTCAGGGCACCGGCTCCAACTCCGGCTGCACCGCCGCCTACGCGGTGTCGAACCAGTGGAACAACGGCTTCACCGCGACCGTCACCATCACCAACACCGGGACCGCGGCGACTCACAGCTGGCAGGTCGGCTGGACGTGGCCGAGCAGCCAGCAGGTCAGCAACGCCTGGAACGCGACCGAGTCGCACAGCGGGCAGAACGAGACGTTCACCGCGGTGAGCTCGGACGCGGTCGTCGCGCCCGGAGCCACCACGTCGTTCGGGTTCCAGGCGAGCTACAGCGGGACCAACCCTGCTCCCACTCCGATCTGCACCGCGAGCTGAGCGACGGCTATGGTCACGGCGCCTTGCGCGGTTCGGGGTTGGCGAGGTCGAACAACGAGAACTTCGACACGTGCCCGAGGGGGGCCGCCCGCCAGGCCGCGTCGAACGTGCCGCTGCGCAGATCGCCGGTGATGACGAGCTTGTGCGGCGACTGGACGAACTGCACGTCGACGCGCACGGTGTCCGGGTCGGTCCGCGCGGCGCGCGCCGACAGATGTCCGGTCGGCGGCGGCCAGGCGCCGGTGAGCAGCGGCAGCGTCGTGACCGTGCCGTCGTCCTCCTGAAGGGTCAGCTTCTGCGCCGTGAGGCTGACCCGCCGCAGCCGCTCGACAGCTGTACGGGCCACGGTGAACTCGCTGTCCGGGACCTCTTCCCCGTCGGGGAACGGGAGCTGGAGGCCGGTCAGGCGCTGCTTCAGCGCCGCGTCGGCCTCCGCCGAGCCCGCGCGGTCGAAGGCGGGCAGCAGGTGGGTCCAGGCCGCTTCGAGGATGAGGTGCATGGCGACGGCCTCGGTGGTCATCGCCAGGACGACGTCCTGCTCGGGGAGGACGACGCACAGCTGGCCGAACGCGCCGTCGCCGCGGTAGCCGTGCCGGGACATCCAGAACTGGAAGCCGTAGCCCTGGGCCCAGTCCGAGTCGGCGTCCGAACCGCTGCCGTTGCTGTTGTCCACCTGCGCGCGCGTGGCCTCGGCCACCCACTCCGGCGCCAGGAGCCGCTGTCCCTCCCAGACGCCGTTCTGGAGGTAGAGCTGGCCGAGGCGCGCGATGGCGTCGGTGGTGACGTGCAGGCCGGCGAAGCCGAGGTCGCGTCCTGCCGCGGGGTGCCGGAACCAGAACGCCTCGCCGATACCCAGCGGCTCGAACAGCCGGGGCCGCAGGTATTCGATGAGCGACTGCCCGGACTGGCGCTGGATGATCGCGCCGAGAGCGTAGGTGGTGGACTGGCTGTAGGCGAAGGTGACGCCGGGGGTGCCGTCCGGCGGTTCGAGCAGGAACCCGCGCACCGGCTCCTCCCGATCCGCGGCCAAAGCCCGATCCCACTGCTCGGAGGTGTGGCCGGCGGACATGGAGGCGACATGGCGGACCAGGATCGACCGGCTGCGAGGGTCGGTGATGTCAGCGTCGAGCTCCGGGAAATAGGAGACTACCGGGGCATCGAGGTCCAAAAGCCCTTCTGCCCAAGCGAATCCGGCGGCGGTGGCGGTAAAGCTCTTGCTCAGCGAGTAGATCTGCTGAACCCCGCCCGGGTGGTACGGCGACCACCAGCCCTCTGCGATGACGCGGCCGCGGCGCAGCAGCATGATGCTGTGCGGCTCGATGCCGGAGACGCCCTCGACAGCGTCGAGGAAGGCGACGACGCCGCCGGCATCGGTGGCCTGCGCGGAGGGGGCCGAGCGGGGCAGGGCGGTCATGCGGGCCTCCGGCGTGCGGTTGCTGTGAGGCTTTGAGGCTACCGGATTTCGCTGAAGCGCTTCAGGTGGCGCTCGGCGCGATCGCCGCACCGAGCCGGCCGCGCCGCGCCACGCCACGCCACGCCGATCATGCTGGCCGCGCAGACCGCGCGCCATGCCGGTCCTGCCGGCCGCGCCGAGCCAAACCCGCCAGCCGTACCGGTAGCGCCAACCGCACCGCACCGAACGTGCCGACCGCGCAGACTGCGCACCGTGCCGGATCCTGCCGGCCGTGCCGAGCCAAATCCGCCAGCCGCGCCAGTGGCACCAGCCGTGGCGCGCCGATCGTGCTGGCCGCGCCGAGCCAGACCCGCCAGCCGCGCCGACCCGATCGTGCCGACCGCACAGGCCGCGCACCGTGCCGTTCCTGCCGGCCGCGCCGAGCCAAACCCGCCAGCCGTACCGGTAGCGCCAGCCGAGCCGCACCGATCGTGCCGACCGCGTAGACCGCGCACCGTGCCGGGTCCTGCCAGCCGCGCCGCACCGATCGTGCCGGCCGCACAGGCCGCGCGCCATGCGGGTCGCGCTCGCCACGCAGGCCGCGCCTTGCCGCTCCTCCTGGTCGTGCCCAACCGGTCGCACTAAGCGTGCCGATCGTGATCGTCGAGGATGTCCGCGATCACCCTCTCGGTCACCGGAACCATCGCGGCGTCGAGCTGCGCCCTTCCGCTGACTTGAAGCAGTGCCTTCCACAGTGCCCAGCCACGCGCCCGGGCCCACATGCCAGCGTCCTGCGCCATCGCGGTGCGGAAGGCCTCGCGTGCTTCGCCGGTCAGGGTCACCCAGGTGATGACCAGGTCGCAGGCCGGGTCGCCGATGCCGCTGGTTCCGAAGTCGATCACGGCGCTGAGGCGGCCGTCTTCCGTGAGCAGGTTGCCGGTGGCGATGTCGCCGTGGAACCAGACCGGTTCGCCGTTCCATTCGGCCTTCAGTGCGGCGTCCCAGACGTCGGCGGCGCGGTGGGTGTCGATGCGTCCGTCGAGGTCTTCGAGGCAGGCGCGGGTTTCGGCGTCGTAGAAGGACGGAGGGGTGCCGCGGTAGAAGCTGTGCTCGCCGGCCGTCGGGCCGTCGGTGGTGTCGCAGGACTGGAGCGCGTGCAGGAACCCGGCCAGGTCGGTGGCGAACCGGACCGGATCGGCGACCTCCGGCATGCGCAGGGTGCTGCCCGGCAGCCAGCCGCGCACCGACCAAGGGTGCGGATACCCCTCCCCCGGCTCCCCCGTGGCCAGCACCTGCGGGATCGGCAGCGGCAGCTGCGGGGCGAGCCGCGGCAGCCACTCGTTCTCCTTCGCGATCCCGGCGACGTACCCGGCCGCGGTCGGCAGCCGCACGGTCATGTCCTCGCCGAGGCGGTAGGTGCGGTTGTCCCAGCCGTCGAGCTCGACCGGCGTCACCGGCAACCCGGCCCACTGCCGGAACTGCGCCGCGATCAGGCGCTTGACCAGGGCTGCGTCGATGCCGGCGCGGCCGTCCGGGGCAGAGGTCGTCATGGCGCGATCCTGACCGGCGGAACGGATCACCGCAACGGGATTTCGGGACGGTGCGCTGATAGCCGCCGCGATTTCGGGGTAGCCGGGTCCAATGAGCACTCAGAACGTGACGAAAGGTCTGTTCCGTACTAAAAACATCGAGAACACCATCAGAGACGCGGCCGACTCCGAGCACAGCCTGAAACGTGAGTTGTCCGCCCTGGACCTGACCGTCTACGGCATCGGCGTCATCATCGGCACCGGGATCTTCGTCCTGACCGGGACGGCCGCCAAGCAGTACGCCGGTCCGGCGGTCGCGTTGTCCTTCGTCGCGGCCGGGGTGGTCTGCGCGCTGGCCGCCCTGTGTTACGCCGAGTTCGCCTCGACGGTGCCGGTCGCGGGGTCGGCCTACACGTTCTCCTACGCCGCGCTCGGGGAGTTCCCGGCGTGGCTCATCGGCTGGGACCTGATCCTGGAGCTGGCGCTCGGTGCGGCGGTGGTCGCGGTCGGCTGGTCCGGGTACATCCAGACGCTGCTCGCCGACATCGGCATACATGTGCCGACCTCGATCGGCGGCGGGACCGACAGCCACTGGGGGCTCAACCTGCCGGCCGCGGCGCTGGTGCTGGCGATGACCGCGCTGCTGGTCATCGGGGTCAAGCAGTCGGCTCGGTTCACCACCGCCATCGTGGCGGTGAAGGTGGCCGTCGTGCTACTGGTCATCGTCGCCGGCCTGTTCTTCGTCAAGGGCTCGAACTACCACCCCTTCATCCCGCCGACGTCGAACAAGTCCGCGAACGCCGCCACCGGGGCGGCGCAGCCCCTGATCCAGCATCTGGGTTTCGCGCCCGGCGCCTACGGCGTGATGGGGATCTTCACCGCGGCCGCGGTCGTGTTCTTCGCGTTCATCGGCTTCGACGTCGTGGCCACCGCCGCCGAGGAGGTGAAGAAGCCGCAGCGCGACCTGCCGCGCGGCATCCTGGCCTCGCTGGCGGTGTGCACGGTGCTGTACGTGGCCGTGACGCTGGTCGTCACCGGCATGCAGAAGTACACCCTGCTGTCGGAGAAGGCCCCGCTGGCCGACGCCTTCAACGCCACCGGCGCGCACTGGCTCAGCGGGTTCATCAGCGCCGGCGCGGTCGCCGGGCTCACCTCGGTCACGCTGCTGCTGCTCATGGGCCAGTCCCGGGTGTTCTTCGCGATGAGCCGCGACGGCCTGTTGCCGCGCTCCTTCTCCCGCGTGCACCCCAGGTTCAAGACGCCCTACCGCTCCACGATCCTGCTGGGCCTGGTCGTGGCCTGCTTCGCCGCCGTCATCCCGCTCAAGGCGCTGGCCGAGCTGGTGAACATCGGCACGCTGGCGGCCTTCATCCTGGTCTCGCTCGGTGTCATCATCCTGCGCCGCACCCGCCCGGACCTGCCGCGCGCCTTCCGCACGCCGGGCGTGCCGTACGTGCCGATCGCGGCGATCCTGTCCTGCCTGTGGCTCATGCTCAACCTGCCGGTCGAGACCTGGATCCGGTTCGGGCTGTGGATGCTGGTCGGGCTGGTCGTCTACTTCGGCTACAGCCGACGGCACGTGACTCGCGCCCTGGAACAAAGCAGCACGGAACCAGCCGAGTAACTCAGAGCACGGAGATCCGGGCGGGCCGCCGAACGCGGCCCGCCCGAAGTCCGTCCCCCGGCGTGGACCTCGGCGCCGACCGACAATCCCACGACAAACCCGATCAAGGTGCGGAGGGTGGCGCCATGGTCGTAAGGTCGGATCCCAACCCTTCGCAGCCACACCATCGAAAAACCTCAACTGCCCCCGTTTCGATCTCAGCAGAACGGTCAAGTCGGAAGTCTTGGCGTCTTCACGGCGGTGCACACTTACCGTCAGTGCTCGAAGATGCCACAGGGAGGTGACAGTACATGGACATCAACCGGGACGACCGCGGCCTCGATCAGCGCGCGGTCGTGCGGAGCGCCGAGCAGGCGGTGAGCGACGCCTGGATAGGGCAGTTGCTGCTGGCCGAGTACGAGGCGCAGTCGACGGTGAGCCTCTGCACGCACGTGCGTGAGCGGCTCGTCGAGCGGCTGACCGTCGTGCAGCTCGTCGGGGACCAGCAGGCGGTGGTGGAGACGCGGCGCAGACTTGAGAATGCGAACCGGGCGTGCGCGGCGGCTCTGGACTCCTATGCCGAGACGCGGCAACTGCTCGAAGCTCAATTGGAGGAGTGGGTCCTCAACACCCGGATCCGGTTCCGGGAAGCCGAGGACGACCGGCGCGTCGTCGGCTGGTAGACCGGCGGGCACGTCGGCGATCGATATACGACGTTCGACTTACGGTGTTCGGCGATCGGTGACCGATTCCGGTGATCACCGATCGCGCAGGTGCTCGGCGATCCGCCCGCCGGCCAGGATCGTCGCGATCTGCCGCGGCGAGAGATGGTGCCGGACCCGGAACGTCGTGTTCTGCGAAACGTTCGTGATCGCCAGCTCGCCGTCGGTTTCCCCGTCGGTATCCCCGTCGGCCGCGGCCAGGCTCCGGGTCAGCCCGTCGAGCTCGAGCTCGTCGCCGGGCTGCACGGCGTCGTAGTCAGCCGGGTCGGTGAACTCCAGCGGCAGCACCCCGAAGTTCACCAGGTTCGAGGCGTGGATCCGGGCGAAGGACTTGGCGATCACCACACGCAGTCCCAGCGAGCGCGGGGCCAGCGCGGCGTGCTCGCGCGAGGAGCCCTGGCCGTAGTTCTCGCCGCCGATCACCGCGTGGTCGCCGGCTTCGCGGGCGCGCCGCGGGTAGCTCTCGTCCAGCCGCGTGAAGGAGAAGTCGGCGAGCTTGGCGATGTCGCTGCGGTACGGCAGGGCCTTGGCGCCGGCCGGCAGGATCTCGTCGGTCGACACGTCGTCCCCGGCCTTCAGCACCACCGGGACGCGCAGCCGGTCCGGCAGCGGATCGAGCTCGGGCAGGCTGCCGATGCTCTCGGCCTTGACCAGCTCGACGTCCTGCGCCAGCCCCGGCGGCAACGGATGCTCCAGCACGACGACGTCCACCGACGCGGTCTCCGGCAGCTCCACGGCCGGGTAGTCGAACCCGAGGTCCCGGGGATCGGTGATGCTGCCGGTCAGCGCCGCCGCCGCGGCCGTCTCCGGCGAGCACAGCCACACCTGGTCCTCCGGCGTCCCGGAGCGGCCGGGGAAGTTGCGCGGGAAGGTCCGCAGGCTGTTGCGGCCCTTCGCAGGGGCCTGACCCATGCCGATGCAGCCCAGGCAGCCGGTCTGGTGCAGGCGCGCGCCGGAGCGGATCAGGTTCAAGGTGGCGCCGGTCCTGGTCAGGTCGGCGAGGATCTCGCGCGAGGTCGGGTTGACGTCGAGCGAGACCTGCGGATGCGCACGGCGGTCGCGCAGGATCGCGGCGACGACGGCGAAGTCCCGCAGCCCGGGGTTGGCCGAGGAGCCGACGACCACCTGGTGCACCGGGGTGCCGGCGACCTCGCGCACCGGCACCACGGAGCCGGGCGAACTCGGCTTGGCGATCAGCGGCTCCAGCGCGGCCAGGTCGATCTCGTCGGCGAGGTCGTACTCGGCGTCGGGGTCGGCGGCGAGCTCGACGAAGTCGTCCTCGCGCCCCTCGGCGCGCAGGAACTCCCGGACCCGCTCGTCGGAGGGGAAGACGGTCGCGGTCGCCCCGAGCTCGGCGCCCATGTTGGCGATGACGTGCCGGTCCATCGCCGACAGCGTCGCCACGCCGGGCCCGTGGTACTCGATGATCCGGTGCACGCCGCCCTTGACGCCGTGGCGCCGCAGCATCTCCAGCACCACGTCCTTGGCGCTGACCCAGTCCGGCAGCGCGCCGGTCAGCCGCACACCCCACACCCGCGGCATCGTCAGATACAACGGCTCCCCCGCCATCGCCAGCGCGACCTCCAGCCCGCCGACACCGATCGCCAGCATGCCCAGCGAGCCGGCGGCGCAGGTGTGGGAGTCCGAGCCGATCAGCGACTTGCCCGGGATCCCGAAGCGCTGCATGTGCACCGGATGCGACACCCCGCCGCCGGGCGGGGAGAACCACAGCCCGAAGCGCTGCGCGGCCGAGCGCAGGAACAGGTGGTCGGCCATGTTCCGCTCGTCGGCCTGAAGCAGGTTGTGGTCGACGTACTGCACCGAGACCTCGGTCCGGACCCGTTTCAGCCCCAGCGCCTCCAGCTCCAGCATCACCAGGGTCCCGGTGGCGTCCTGCGTCAGCGTCTGGTCCACGCGCACCGCGATCTCGGAGCCGGGCGACATCTCGCCGTCGACCAGATGAGCTCCGATGAGCTTGCGCGCAAGGTTCATTCCGGCCATTGCCGACGATTGCCCGGTAAGTACAGAACTAAACGCATTCGAAGGAACCGTCAGCGATCGCCGAGCGCCTTCAGCAACTGGGCCTTGGTCATCCTGGAGCGGCCCTTGATCCCGCGGTGCCGGGCCTCCTGATACAGCTGGTCGTAGGTCCGGCCGCCGGAGCCCTGGTGCGACCGCAGCCCGCCGCGCCGTCCGGAGGAGATGTCCTGCTTGGACAGCGGGCTGGCGGTCTTGGACTCGCCCTGGCGCGCTCGTTCCTTGTTCACGGTCCGGGCGGCGATCTCCTCGGACCGCGACTCGGATTCGCCGCGTTCCTCGGCGCTCTTCTTGATGTGCTCGTATTGGCGTTCGCGCTTTGCGCTCCACTGTCCGCGGGGCATGTTCGCCTCCCTTGGTACGAGACCGATGTCCTGCGGCAGGACATCTGGCTGCGTGTGCCCGGAGGTCAGTGGATCAAACACGCTCCGGCCCGGCGGCGGTCACCGCTCAGACGACGATCACCCGTCGGCCACGCGTGTGGCCGGCCTGGCTGTCGATGTGCGCCTGCGCGGCGTCGGCCAGGGTGTACGACCTCTCGACCGGGATGTGCAGCGTCCCGCGCTCGATCATCGCGACGGCCTCGACCAGCGCGTCCGGCACGCTGCCGGCCGTGCCGGAGAAGCGCACGCCGAACTGTGGCGCGTCGAGGTCAGCGATCGAGACGACCTTCTGCGGATCGCCGGTCAGCTCGACGAGTTCGCCGATGACGCCGGAGCCGGCCAGGTCCAGGGCCGCGTCGACGTGCCCGAGCCCGCGCACGCGCTCGACCCAGCCGGGGCCGTAGGTCGTGGCGACGGCGCCGAGGCTGCGCAGGTAGTCCTGGTTCCCTTCCCCCGCCGTGCCGATCACCGCGATGCCGCGATCGCGGGCGACTTGCAGCACCGCCGACCCGACGCCCCCGGCCGCGCCGCTGACCAGCAGCGTCTCCCCGGGCCGCACGCCGACCTGGCCGATGATGCGCAGCGCCGTCTCGACCACCGACGGGTACCCGGCCGCCTCCTCGAACGACAGCCCCTCGGGTATGCGGGCCCACGCACCGAGCACCGCGAACTCGGCGTAGGTCTCCGAACCTTCGCCGAACACCGGGTCTCCGACCTGCACGCCGTCGACGCCCTCCCCGATCTCGTCCACGATCCCGGCGGCGTCCAGCCCGACGCCGGAGGGCAGCTTCAGCGGATGGGCCGACAGCTTCTGGCCCTCCCGGACCCGCCAGTCGACGGGGTTCACGCCTGCCGCGCGCACCGCGATGCGCACCTGACCTGGGCCGGCGTGGGGTTCTTCGGCGTCGATGAGGTGCAGGACTTCGGGACCGCCGAACTCGGCGAAGCTCACTTTCTTCATGCCGCAGACCGTAGCACTAACGGTTAGTGTTTTGAAACAGCTACTGTTTTGCACCTGCTAGTGTTCAGCCATGACCGAGCCGCCTGAGCAGCAGGGGCGCCGCGAGCGCAAGAAGGCCGCGACCCGGCAGAAGATCGCCGACACCGCCCTCCAGTTGTTCCTGGAGCGCGGCTACGACGCGGTGGGCATCCGGGAGGTGGCCGCCGAGGCCGACGTGGCCGTGACCACGCTGTTCTCGCACTTCGCCGCGAAGGAGGCGCTGGTCTTCGACCAGGACGAGGACTTCGAGCGCGGCCTGGTGCGGGCGGTCACCGACCGCAAGCCCGACGACCCGCTGATCCCCGCGCTGCGCGACCAGGTCCAGGCCCTGATCCGGCACTGCACCACGGACGACGCCGCCCCGATGTGGCGCATGATCGACGAGACGCCGGCGCTGCGGCAGTACGAGGCGGCGATGCGGCTGCGGCATGCGCAGGCCTTGGCCACGGCCATCACCGCCGATACCTCCACATACCACACCGCGACGGCCTGCCAAGCGATCGCCCGGTTCGCCGTCGACGCGTTCTCCGTAGCCCGCGAATCGGACGATCCGGAAGCCACCGTGGACGAGCTCTTCGGCATGATCCAGGCGGCTTGGGACGCGCCGACAGCACCCTGATTCAGCGCGCCAGCGACCCCCGGTCCCCCATCACGATGACCGGCTTCAGCGCCGGATCCAGCGTCAGCAGCAGCTGCCTCATGTCGTCGCGCGGCACGCTCACGCACGCGTGCGTCGGTCCGCCGTGGTCGACATGCAGCCAGATGCCGCCACCGCGCGAAGCGCCCATCGGCATCGTCGGGTCCATCGGAGATGTGCCCGGAGTGCGGTTGTAATTGATGGCGATGACATAGTCGAACGACCCCGCCAATGGCTCGTGCCGAAATCCGGTCCCGTTGATGGTGAATCCCGAAGACTGCGTATAGCGCAGCTTTGTTCCAGGATCGGGCAGAAGGCCGCCGGCGTCGGTGAGGCCGAACACCCCGACCGGAGACCTCGAATCGCCGGCGTGGTGCTCGGCGGTCCAGCCGTCGACCGCGTTGTGGCCCTGCCACGCCGGGGCGGCGGGCTGCCATCCGCCGGGAACCCTGGTGAACAGCTGCACTGTCGTGTCCGATGATGTCGAGCCCGCTCCGGTAGCGAGCACCACCTGACCCGCCGAGGCCGGGATCGCGGCCGACGTCCTCGGGCCGAGGCCGGGCAGGCTGGTCAGGACGGTCACCGCCGCCGGCTGCACGACATCGGGATTCGCCCGCGGCACCGAGGAGACGGCCGGGACGGCAGCCTGTGTCGAGGTGGCCGCTATGGGGTCGCTCTGAGCATCCGCGATGCTCGACGAATGCGCTGAGGAACACGCCGTAGGCAATACGCTGACCGCCGCGAAAGGAACCGCTATCCATACCGACTGTATGAGACTTCTGCGAGACATGTTCCAAGCCTGACGAGCACTTGTTCGGAACTCGTCAGGATCGTCGGCACAACTATTCTTGTCGCGCCGGCAGCCGCACTGTCATCGTCGTCCCGACGCCGACCTCGCTGTCAGCCCGAATACTGCCACCGTGCGCCTGCACCAGATGCCGCGCGATGGCCAGGCCGAGTCCGCTGCCTCCGGTACTGCGGTTCCGGGACTTCTCCGAGCGCCAGAAGCGGTCGAAGATGTACGGCAAATCGGCGGCCGCGATCCCCGTCCCGGTGTCCTGCACCCGCAGCTCGACGGCATCGACAGCGTCGCCATCGGCGTCGGCATCGGCGCCGGCGCCAGTCGCGGTCGCGGCCGCGGTCAGCGTGATCCGGCCATCGCGCGACGTGTGCCGCACCGCGTTGGACACCAGATTCCCCAACACCTGCCGGATCCGCTCCGGATCGGCGTACACCTCCAACCCCGGCGCCGCCTCGACCGTCACCGTGATCCCGAGATCCGCGGCCTGGGCCCGGTGCGCGACGGCGATCTGCTGCAGCAGCTCGACCGCCGGGATCGGCTGCGGATGCACCCGCAGCGTCCCGGCGTCCGCGCTGGCCAGGTCCTGGAGATCGTCGATGATCCGCTGCAGCAGTACGGCCTCGTCGTGCAGCGACGTGATCAGCTCCGGCGTCGCCTCGACCACGCCGTCGCGCGTGATCTCCAGCCAGCCGCGGATGTTGGTCAGCGGCGAGCGCAGTTCGTGCGCGATGTCGGCGACCATCGCCTTGCGCTGGGAATCCATCTGCTGGCGGCGCTCGGTCTGCTGGTTGAACGCCATGGCCAGGTACCCGGTCTCGTCGCGGGTGGTGACCGGCGCCCGCGCGAACTCGCCCGGATCGCGCCGCGCCGTGTGGATCAGCGCTCGCAGGGGCCTGACCAGGCGCAGCCCGACGAGCGCGGTCACGGCCAGGGTGAGCGCCAGGACGCTCGCCGCCGTCCAGATGATCTTGCTGCGGTTCTGTCCGGACAGGTCGAAGCGCCCGCGCGCGCTGGTGCCGATGCCGAGGTAGAGCTGGGCCGGGGCGGCCACGTAGGGGCGGAGTTGGTCGAGCCGTGCGGTGTGCAGGCACTGTTCGCTCGGGGCGGCCGTCTCGCCGCGCGGCAGGAGTTCCCGAAGCTGGAAGGTCGGGGTGACGGCCATTTCGTACGGGACGACGAGCCCTTCGCGTGCCACGCACGCCGCGGTGGCCGACGCCAGAGCCGCCAAGGGTTTGGACTCGGTCGGCTGGGGCTCGGCGACGTACTCGTCGTAATCGGGAGCGCAGGTCTCCGCGTCCTTGGTCATCGCGGAGACGTCCTGGACCGTGTATCGGCCGGAAGGCGACTCGACCGTCTGAGCTTGGGTGCCGTCCTTCACCAGGCAGAAGACCTCTTTGTCGGCGATCAGCTTGAGCCCGGTGGATTCCGCCGAGGTGAGCCGGTACGGGCCGACCACGCGCGGGTCGATGCCGGGGTGCTGCGCCCCCGGGTTGGTGGAGGTGTCGAAGCTCAGGGGGTCGACCGTGGCGGTGGCGGACGGCGGCAACGGCGCCGGTTGGGGCGCCGCGGAGTCGCTGATCACCTTGCCGTCGGTGCCGACCAGCGCGACCCGCAGTTGGTACTGCGCGGACAGCTGACGCAGGAACGGCGCGACGCCGGTCCAGTCGGTGTGCCCGACGGCGTAGGTGCTGAGCTGAGAGACGATGTCGCTGTCGGCCTGCAGCGTCTGCCCCTGCTGACGGGCCAGGGCCGAGGTCACGGTGGAGGCGGCCAGCCACGCGGTGGCCGCGATGGCACTGCCGGCGATCAGGCAGGAGGCGGCCAGCAGCCGGACGAGCAGGCTGCGGTAGAGCGGAACCGGCCGCGGCATCAGGGGGCTCCGACCAGTTTGTAGCCGACGCCGTAGACGGTGAGCAGGCGGGTCGGCTTGGCCGGGTCCGGCTCGATCTTGCGGCGCAGGTTCATGACGTGGACGTCCACGGCGCGCTCGGTGGAAGCGCGGTTGAAGCCGCGGGTGTGGCGCAGGAGTTGGGCCCGGGTGAAGACGCGGCCGGGGGCTGCGGCCATCGCGGCCAGGACGGCGAACTCGTCGGGGGTGCAGGCGACGGGGTGGCCGTCGCAGAGGACCGTGTGGTGAACCGGGTCGACGACGAGGGCGCCGACGTGGAGAGCGGTCGAGTTCGGGGCGGGAGCTTCTGCGCCGACACTCCCGCGAGCCCGGCGCAGGACCGTCCGTATCCGTGCCACCAGCTCCCGAGGGCTGTACGGCTTGGTCATGTAGTCGTCGGCCCCGACGTCGAGCCCGGCCAACACGTCGGCTTCCGTCGAGCGCGCGGTCAGCATCAGCACCGGCGTGTCCCCGCGTCCCCGCAACCAGCGGCAGATGCTCAGCCCGTCGGCCCCCGGCAACATCAGGTCCAGGACCACCAGGTCCGGGGGCCGATCCTCAAGGCTGCGGAAGGCAGCCGGCGCGTCGTGCACGACCGTCGCGCGATACCCCTCGCTCACCAGCGACACGCGGATGAGCTCCGCCTGCTTGGGGTCGTCCTCGACGATCAAGATGGTGCCGCTCATCCGACCGACTGTAGAGATGTCAGCGGCCGGAAGCAGCAAAGATCGACGTTCCTGACAGGTTCCTAAAGATTCGCTGCCGCCGGCTGAAGCACCACCGGCAGCGCCTGATGCCCGTTCGAGATCAGCGACCCCAGCGGCGCGAGCTCCGCCCCCGGCGCGAAAGCGATGTCCGGGAACCGCGCGAACAGCTTGTCCAGCACTGTCTCCGCCTCCATCCGCGCCAGCGGCGCGCCGAGGCAGAAGTGCACGCCGTGACCGAACGCGAAGTGGTCCTGCCCCGCACGCGTGACGTCGAACGCGCCCGCGGTCTCGCCGTGCAGGTCCGGGTGGCGGCCGATCGCGGCGTAGGAGGCCAGGATCGCCTCACCCTGCCGGATCACCAGCCCGCCGGCCAGCTCGATGTCCTCCACCGCGTACCGCAGCGGCAGGTGCGCCACCGGCGCCTCGAACCGCAGCGTCTCCTCCACGACGTCGCGCCACGGGGCCTTGCCCTCGTCGACCTTCGCGCGCTCCTCGGGGTGCGTCAGCAGCAGGGTGATGGCCTGGTCGATCAGGTTGACCGTGGTCTCATAACCGGCCGAGACCACCAGCAGCAGCGTGTCGAGCAGCTCCTGCTCGGTCAGCGCCGAGCCGTCGCCTTCCTCGTCCTGGTCGTCGCGGGTGGCGATGAGCACCGAGGTCATGTCGTCGCCGGGGTTCTCACGCTTCTCGGCGACCAGGCCGGCCAGGACGCCGTAGAGCTTCACCGCGTTGTCCTGGGCCTCCTCCGGCGACAGCGTGGTGTCGAACACGGCGTCCACCAGGCCGCGGAACGCCTGCTGCGCGGTCGGCGGCAGCCCCATCAGGGAGCTGATGACCTGGATCGGCAGCGGCACGGCCAGGTTCTCGCGCAGGTCCACGCTCTGCCCGGCCGGGACTTCGGCCAGCGCGTCGAGCAGCGCGTCGGTCATCTCCTCGATGCGCGGGGCCAGCGCGGCCACCCGGCGGCCGGCGAAGGCCGGGCTGACCAGGCGGCGCAGCCTGCGGTGGTCGGCGCCGTAGGCGGTGAACATGTTGCTCACCCCGACCCACAGCGCCAGTGGCCACTTCCCGATGATCTCGTCGGGGAACTTCGGCCAGTGCTGAGCGGCGTCCTTGGACACCCGCGGGTCGATCAGGAGCGCCTTGAGCACCGCCGGATCGGCGACCGCCCACACCTCCTGGCCCAGCAGGTCCACGCGCGTGGCCGGACCGTGGTCGCGCAGATAGGCGTCCTCGGTGTGGCGGTTCGCGCCGGTCGGGTCGAGTGTGAGCACTGGCTGGTCCATGCTGGGGCCTCCATGGCGGACGGGGACGAACGAGGGCTGTTCGGTCGGCGCGACGGGATGGGGGTGGGGTTCGGGTCAGCGCGGGGGGTCGGCGGTTGAGTCAGCGCGACGGGATCGACGCTTCAGTGGGCGGTCGGTTCAGCGCAGCGGAATCGGCGGCGAGCCGGGGATCGTGACCGGCAGCGCCGCCAGCGCCCGGGCGAACGGTCCGGGCCGCCAGACCAGCTCCTCCACCGGGACCGCCAGTTCCATCTCCGGCAGCGCGTCGAGGATCTGGTCGATCGCCGCCTGCGCGATCAGGTACGCGGCGGACTGCGCCGGGCACGCGTGCGGGCCGACGCTCCACGCGAGGTGCGCACGGTTCCCGGCCCGCTGGTCGGAGGCGATCGCGGGATCGTTGTTGCACGCCGACATGCTGATCAGCACCGGCTGGTGCGCCGGCAGCCAGACGCCGTCGATCTGCACCGGATAAGGCGGATAGGAGATGGCGTAGTTGGCCATCGGAGGGTCCTGATACAGCACCTCGTCCAGCGCGTCGCGCACCGTCAGGTTGCCGTCCAGGACGTCGCCGGAGAAGCGGTCGTCGGTGAGGATCAGCAGCAGGGCGTTGGCGATCAGGTTCTGCTGCGGCTCGATCCCCGCGCCGTAGAGCGTGGCGAGCTGATGCACCATCTCCGGGATGTCCAGCGCCGACCCGTGCTGCAGAAGCCGGGTGGTCACGTCGTTGGCCGGGTGCTCCTTCTTCATCACGACCAGCTCGGCCAGCGCCCCGGCCAGCATCGCGTTGCCGGCCTCGGCGTCGTTGCCCTCGAAGATCTGCGCCATCCCGGTGGCGACCCGCTGCCCGATCTCCGGCGGGCAGCCCAGCAGGGTGTTGAGAACCTGGAAGGCCAGCGGGAAGGCGAACTGGGTGATCAGGTCCGCCTCGCCGGCCTGGCACATGTCGTTGATCAAGCCGATCGCCACGTCCTGCACGACCTTGCGCAGGCCGTGCAGGTCCACGCCGCTGAGGCTGTGGACGTTCGCGCTGCGGTACCTGGCGTGCTCGATGCCCGAGCTGCGCAGCGCGTTGGGCCGCCACTCCATCATCGGCTTGACCGGGCAGGCGTTGTCGATCCCCTCCTCCCACTGGCGCGGGTCGGCGGGGAAGCGGTCCTGGTCGTGCAGGATCTTCAGAGCGGCGTGGTAGCCGATCACCAGCGTGGCCGGCACGTCCGGGTGCAGCAGCACCGGCACCAGCGAGCCGTGCAGCCGGCGCATCTCGGCGTAGGCGCCGTGCGGATCGGCGGCGAATTCCGGCGTGTACATCGGGACGCGCGCCGTGGTGGCGTCCGCCGCGGTCTGGGTGGTCACGCAAACATCTCCGGTCGGCTGGGTCGGCTGGTTCGGCTGCTGGTGAGGTGTTCGACGAGCACGATCAACGCCCTGGCCGAGGAGGCCTGGTCGCGGGCGTCGCAGGACGTCAGGGGCGTGCCCGGGGCCAGATCCAGCGCCTCGCGGATCTCCTCGTCGGGGTAACGGCGGGCACCGTCGAACTGGTTCACGGCCACCGTGTAGGGGATGTCCCGCTTCTCCACGGCGCTCAGGATCTCGTCGGCGTGGTCCAGGCGCCGGGTGTCGACGAGCACCAGCGCGCCGAGCGCGCCCCGGGCCAGCTCGTCCCACATCGGCAGGAACCGGTGCTGGCCCGGCGTGCCGAACAGGTACAGCGCCACTCCCCCGAACGTCCGGCGGCCGAAGTCCATCGCCACGGTCGTGGAGGTCTTGGCCGGCAGCCCGGCCAGATCGTCGACCCCGACGCTGGCCTCGGTGATCATCTCCTCGGTCCGCAGCGGCCTGATCTCCGAGACGCTGCCGACGAACGTGGTCTTGCCGACCCCGAAGGGCCCGGCGACCAGGAGCTTCACCGACCGGGTGACGGTGCCGGGCAGGTAGGCGACCTCAGACAAGTTGGCGGAGCCCACGAAGCACCTCTTTCAGCACGTCGACGTCGGGGAGGTCAGCGGCGGGGGTGGGGACGGCCAGATGCCCGGAGTCCATGAGCCCGGCGGCCAGGATCGTCACCACCGACGGCGGCAGGTCCAGGTGCGCGGCGATCTCGGCGACCGACAGCGCGCCGTGCCGGCTGCACACCCCCAGCACCCTGCGCTGCTCCGGAGCCAGGCCCTGGGCCGGGACGTCCTGCGCGACCAGCAGGGTCACCAGCCCCATCTCCCGGCTGGGGCGCACGGCCCCGCCGGTCATGACGTACGCGCGCACCAGATCCGGGTCGCGCCGCGGCCGGCTCATGGCCGGCGCGTCTCGCTGGTGAGCTCGTTGCCCAGCCGCGAGGCCAGGTCGTTCATCCGGTGCACGATCAGCCCGGCATCGGCCGTGGGCGTCGCGCACACCCCGAGCATCGCGTTCTGCCCGGCGGCGGTGACCAGGACCAGCGCCTGGTCGTACTCGATGAGGTTCTGCCGCAGCCGGTTGTTCTCGTCCCCGCACATCGCGGCCAGCGCCTTGCCCAGGGACTGGACCCCGCTGACGGCGGCGGCGAACGCGTCGGCCTCGTCCCGGGTGATCGAGTCCGAATGCGCCATGCGCAGCCCGTCCCCGGAGATCAGGACGGAATAGCGCACCCCTTCGATGTCCAGGCTGGAGAGCATCCAGGTGAGCTTGTTGTTCCCGTCGGCCGGCGGGGCTGAGGTGCTCACGGGCTATCGAGTCCCTTCTGCGGGGTCGGAGGGCGTGGCCGCGCGGTCGGCACCGTGGGCACCGCTCTGCCAGGCCGCGGCGACGCTGGGCCGCGGCTGCGTGGTGCTCAGGACCGGAGGGAGGGGCTGGGTGTCGGTGGTGGCGCTGTGCCGCTTGCGGCGCGGCAGGCCGGTCTCGGTCAGCTCGACCTGCGGGGCGGAGGCGGACGCAGACACGGGCCCGGTCCCGGATGCCGACGCCGCGGACGCCTGCGCGATCGCGTGCCCCTGTCCCTGCGCCTGCCCTTGCGCCTGCGCGGGTTCGGGCGTCACGCCGTCTGTGCCCGTAGCCGTGGACGGGGCGTCGGCGGCCAGCAGCGCCTCGGGGATGAACAGCGCGGCACGCGTACCTCCGAAGGGACTGCTCGATCCGTCGATGGACGCCTGGAACCCGTAGCGCTTGCTCAGCGCCGCGACCGTCGGGAACCCGATCTTCGGATGCGGCCCGAACCGGTGCAGGTCCACGGGTTCCTGCCCGGACAGGATGCGCCGCGCGGAGTCCAGCTGCTCGCTGTTCATGCCCACGCCGGCGTCGTCGACGATGACGGTCACGCCGTGGTGGCCTTCCTGGAACGTGACGTCGACGAACGACCCGGGCGGCGAGTAGCGCGCGGCGTTGTCCAGCAAGGTGGCGACGGCGTGCACGGCGGGCTCGACGGCCTGCCCGACCACCTGCCGGCTCAGCTCCCGCGGCCGGATCCGCTGGTAGTCCTGGATGCGGCCCATCGCCCCGCGCACCACGTCGGTCATCGACTGCGCCGGCCAGCGCCGCCCCGGGAGCCCGCCGCAGACCACGACGTAGGACTGTGCCTGCCGGATCATCTGCTGGACGGTGTGGTCGATCAGGGTGAGGGTCTCGAACGTCTCGTCGCCACGGTGCTGCCGCATGGCCTCGGCGACCACCTTGCTCAGGCTGGCCCCGAGGCTGACGACCGTCTCGGCGAAGGAGCGCACCGCGGACTCAGTGGTCTGCTGCGCCTCTTCTTCCACGCGCTGCCGCACGGCCCCGGCCACCTTGCCCTGGAGCTCGCGAAGGCCGATGGTGTAGCGCTGCGCCAGCACACCGGCGTTGCCGGCGAAGGCGGTGCCGTTGAGGGACGGCGCGAGGGCGAGAGAGGTCCGGGCCACGGGTGCGTCGCTGAGCACATCGGCCACCGCCGGCAGGCCGAGCGCGACGAGCTGGCCCATCGCGGCGTCCCGGGCGGCACACGCCTGTTCGAGTCCTGCGACGCGGGCCCGCAGGCGCCGGGCGGCGGTGACCCAGTACACCGCCAACGCTATCGCGACGACGAGCGCGCCGACCGTGCACCACAGGGCTATATCAGCATTCATCCGTCTTCTCAATCAGGTCTGCGCCGGGAACGAGCCCATGTCAGGCGTGATACTCAGCCGGCTGTGGCCGGAAGGATACACGGAGCATCTACGGTGCCTGACACTACCGCAGTGGGTGAGGGAATCGGAGGCGGATGCGGGTTCGACTATATGTTTCCGTTGCCTGGGTTGGGTTTCTCGGCGGAGGCGGGTTGTTCGTTGGTCGGGTTCGGGTTCGGGGCCACGGTCGCGGTCGCGGTCGGCCACACGCTGACGTGATCGTCGTCCAACGCGACCCGCACCCGATCGCGCATCTCCAGGCGCTCGACGTACTCGCGCGGCAGCTGCATCCGCCCGGCGCGGTCGAGCATCACGTATTCCTCGGCGACGTGGCGTTCGGCGCCGTCTTCGTCCACTGCGACCGCGCGGACCGTCTCGGAGCTGGTGCGGCCGTCACGGATCGCGATGGTGCGCCGCACCTGACCGGCGACGTTCGCGTCGTGGGTCACGACGACGACGGTCACGCCGAGTTCGCGGTTCGCAGTCCGCAGCGCCTCGAACACCTGGTGCGCGGTCGCGGTGTCGAGCTCGCCGGTCGGCTCGTCGGCGAACAGCACGTCGGGGGCGTTGGCCAGCGCGACGGCGATCGCCACGCGCTGCTGCTCGCCTCCGGACAGCTGGTGCGGGCGGCGATCGCGGGCGTAGCCGATGCCGAGGAGTTCCAGGAGGTCGGCGGCCCGTTGTTCGGCCTTGGGGCCGCGCGTCCCGGCGTAGCTCATCGGGAGCATGACGTTGTCGAGCGCGTCCAGGTGGGAGAACAGGTTGCGGCCGGTCTGCTGCCAGATGAAGCCGACGACGTCGCGACGATAGCGCAGGCGGTCTTTCGCCTTCATCGTCAACAGATCGCAGCCGGCGACCCGCGCGCCGCCGGCGGTCGGGGTGTCCAGCCCGGACAGGATGTTGAGCAACGTCGATTTGCCGCTGCCCGAGGCCCCGACGACCGCGACCAGGTCGCCCCGGTCGACGAGCAAGTCAAGGCCCTGAAGCGCCTGCACCTCGACACCCTCGGTCTGGTAGATGCGGACCAGGTTGTCGCAGACGATGTGCGCGTCGTGGCCGAAGCGCGGCCGGGACCGGGTCGCGTCGGCTTCGAGGTCGGGCAGGGTGGTCACGGTGGTCATCGCCTTCTCGTCAGCGGGAATCCAGGCGCAGGACGGGGCCGAGCTTGCGGTGCCGGGCCAGCCGGCTGTCGATCAGCGCGGCCAGCAGGACCAGCACGATCAGGCCGACGCCGAGCGCGGCGGTGGCGGCGAAGTCGACGCGGATGGCGGGTTCGCCGGCGCCGCCGGTGACGGCTTGGAGCTGGAGCGCCGCGCCGAGCAGCGCGGGTATCAGGACACCGAGACCGACGCCCGCCAGCGCGGCCAGGCAGGCCGGCGGCAGCAGTTGGACGATGAGCATGGACGTCGCGGCGCGGCTGCGCAGGCCCATGGTGCGCAGGAACGACACGGCCTCGCCGCGAGCGCGGGCTCCGGCCAGGAGTTCGAGGATGACGGCCAGGAGTGCGAAGGCTGATGCCAGTGCGGCGCAGGCTGTCGCGACCAGAGTCAGGGAGTGAGTGAGAGCACTGGCATCAAGGCTGCTGCCGAGGTCCTTGCGAAGCAGAATCGTGTAGCCGATGTTGGCCGGGAGCGCCGCGCGTAGCTCCGATTCGGCCACGCCGGGGCCGTCGATCACGAGAGTGTCAGGGTCCGTGCCCGGAGCCAGTCGGGACACTGCGGTCAACGGCACCACCAGGAACGGGTCGTTAGGTGTGAGGTCGCCGAGTTCACTTCCGATCACGCGCAGATCGGCGGCGCTCAGGGTCCCGGTGGCGGTTGCGTCGCTGTGCGGGACCGCTGCCGAGGCGTAAGCGAGCTGGCCGGGGCCGGTCAGCAGGTGTGCGAGCCGGGATTGCGGATCAGCTTTCATCAGGGCATCGACGTCCACCGCGATGGTCTTGATCGGCGCGGATCCCGTTGCGGCATCAGGGGTCAGCCACAGCGACTGCTCGGCGATGACGTGCTGGACCCCGGCCACTGCGGCGACGTCGCTCCGCACCGCCGGCGCGAGGCCCCGGCCCGTGATGACGGCGTCGCCGCCGACCGAGTTCGCGGCGTCGACGTGCGCACCGGTGACCGTCCTGGTCACCAAGCCGCCGAAGACCAGCCCGGCGAGTGTGAGGACCAGGACGAGCAGGCCGGCGGCGCCGAGGCCGGAGCTCCGCCTGGCCTGGGCGAACGCGAGGACCGGCACGGCGGAGCGTCGGCGGCGTGCCCAACGCACGCAGGCACCGAGCAGGACAGGATGGATGCGGAGCAGGACGACGGCGCCGACCGCGCCGAGCAGTGCGGGAACCAGGCTGATCTGCGGGTCGACGCGGGGCGCGGCGCTCGCTGCGGCGGTTCCGCGACTGTGGAGGGAGGTGACTGCTGCGATGGCGAGGATCGCCAGGCCGGCTTCGATCGCGAGGCGGCGGCGTCTGGCGATGGCGCCGGCGGTTCTGGCGCGATCGATGGTGGCTACGCGGCGCGGACGGCTGCGAGCCCAGGTGAGCGCCGGCAGGAGTACGAGGCCTGCGATGGCGATCGTGCCGAGCAGCCAGGCGGCGCCGGGACCAGTGCTCTGCGGGCGATGGCGCCCGATGAGCAGCAGCAGGCGCGCGCCGAGCCCGCCGAGTCCCACGGCGGGCACTGTGATCGCCGCACCATGCGCAGCGCGTGCCGTCATCAGGCCTCTGACGCTCGCGCCGCGCGCTCGATGCAGGGCGAGATCACGTTCGCGGCGTGCGACGGTGAGCCGCGCCGCGCTGAAGAGCGTGATAAGTGCGACGGTCGCCAGACTCGCCAGCGAGAACGAGTCCACGACCCAGACTTCGGCGCGCGCCGCCACGAAGCGGTCGAGCGTCGGTTTGATGTCGGCGGAGATGACCAGGCCGTTCCGCGTGACGGCGAACGGTCCGCATTGCTGCGCCATCGTGGGTGCTGTGGTGCCGCACGGGTAGTCGAACGCCGGGTCGGTCATGCGGCCGAGGTATGTGGACAGCGCGGCGGCGCTGTCGGCGGTCAGCGTCGCCGGGGCCAGCGGGAAGGTGATGCTGGTGGTCACCGGTCCGGCGGCTGTGGTTGACGGCAGGACCGCGGCCAGTCCGGGAAAGCTGGTCAGAACGGTCGCGCGCTGGATGAGCGGGGTGAAGCCGTTGCGTGGCGGGCCCTGGCCGGAGACCGGCGCGCGCAGCCAGGGGTGGTTGTACCAGAACGTGGAGGTCGCGGGCGAGGTGGTGTCGATGGGCTCGAAGAAGCCGACGAGGCGAGCGGCGATGGTTGTTGCCGGTGTCCCATCGGGCGCGGGAGTGGTTTGACCGAGGGTGATGGTTTCGCCGAGCGTGAGGTGCAGTGCGTCGCGGGTCGCGACCGAGGCCGCGATCGGCACAGGCGCACCGGACGCCAGCGGGCCCGGCGGCGGCGCGCTGCCGGCGACGTAGCGCAGGCCGCCCGGAACCGGATCGGCGTACTCGACGCGCAGCTCGGGCGGGACTCCGCCGACGGTGGCGATGCCCGGCGCGCCGGCGTCGACGAAGGGCGCGGCGATGTCGACCGACGGCGCGCCGAGCATCGGGCGCGCCCACGACGGGAGCGGCGCGAGCAGTTGGCTGATGAAGCCGGCGAACACGCTGGCCGGTGCTGTGGAGTTGGTGCTGGGACTACCGCTGGTCGTCCCGCTGCCGCTGGTGCTGTCGCTGGCGTCGATGCCGATCGTGCTGAGCGTCGCTGTGACCCCGAGTCCTTGCGCGGAGGCTGTCGCAACGTTCTGACGCAGTGCGCGATCGTCCAGCCTCGCGACCAGCGCAGGACCTGCGCTCACGATCAGAGTGCTGACGGCGATGATCGCGGCCATGCATCCCAACAGCGCGCCGTCGGTCCGCAGTTCGCGGCGTGCCATGCGCACCCGCACCCCGGCGCGCGTCACAGGTCCTCCCCCGCGCGCAGCACTCTGGCCAGGTCCAGCGCGGCGGCGGCACGTGCGATGCCGGACAGCACCGCGACCACCGCCGCGACGGTCGCCAGGCCGAGGCCTCCGGCGCGAAGCCACGGGATCAGCACGGCCATCGCCGGCTGGGCCGCCGAGCCGTCGGATGACGTGGCGAGCAGCGGTTCGGTGATGGCCGCGACGCCGGCGCCGATGACGGTGCCGGCCAGCAGCGCCACCACCGCGACGACCCCTTGCTCGATCAGCAGCGCCGAGGCCAGCTCGCGCGGGCGCGCGCCGAAGGCCCGGAGCGCGGCGAAGCCCCGGGAGCGTTCGCGGATCGAGACGACGGTGTCCATCGCGAAGCCCAGGAGCGCGAACAGCGGGGCGAGGACGACGCAGGCGGCGAACAGGGCGGCCGAGCCGGCGTGGAAGACGTCGGCACGTGCGGCGGTGGTCGCGGTGGTGCGCAGGATCGGGGTGCCGAGGGCGGGGTGCGCGGCGAGGGCTTGTTCGAGCTCTGCGTTGCCGCCGGGTGCGGTCTTGAGCAGCCAGGGCGTGTCGGTTGGCGGCGGCACGCCGAGCGTCGAGAGCTGGTCGGCGAGGGTGGAGAGGTCGAGGATCGCGGCCGGGCCGGTGGTTGTGTCAGCGCCTTGGCCCGGGACGGCGGCGACGACGCCGGTGATGCGAAGCGTGAGCTGCGCCGGGGCGTCGAGGGCGCGGAGCTCGTCGGCGCTGCCGAGGCCGGCGGGCAGGGAGATGTCGGTCGGGGCTTCGTCGGGGGTGACGGTGATCGTGTCGCCGATGTGCGTCCCGGTCGCGGTGAGCAGGTCCTGGCTGACGACGGCGGGAAGTGCGGGGGCCAGGCCATCGGCGAGCGGTGCGGGCAGGGTGGCGGTGACGTTCAGGGGGCCGCGCTGGGGTGGCCGGGCCGTGTCGGTCGTGCCGGTGGTGTTGATGCCGGGGGTCAGGAAGGCGAGCGTGACCAGCGCACCGGCGGAGGCTTTGCTGCGGCACAGCCTGCCGCCGATCTCCTGCCCTGGTGCGGGCTGCGGAACCGGCTCGGGGCAAGCGCTGATCATGGAGTCGTTGCCTGGGCGGCCGGATGCGCCGTGTTGCCCCGCGGTGATTTGCCAGGGGTTGGCATCGGGCGACGTGGCCGGGAGGGTGGGGATACCGTCGGCGGCGGTTCCGGTGATGGCGCGGAGGTCGATGCGGACCAGATGCGTGGTCGGGGATTCCGGTGTCAGGACACTGATGGCGGTGACTCGAAGCGGGTAGGTGGGCGTGCCGGTTCCGGCAAGGTCGAACGTGACGTCGCTCTTGACGTCGTTCGTGGCGTCGTTCGAGGTCAGCGGTTCGGCGCGCGTCACGGTCAGCCCGTCGGCGTCGGTGAGGGTCAGTTCGAGCTCTGAGTCAGCCGGGAGTGCCCCGTCCGAGACCGTGGTCGTCATCGCGACCGTGAGCCGCACTGGACGTCCGGGCAACGGGAGGCCGCCGAGGGCCGTGCCGCCGAGGTGCGCGAGGGCGTTGCGTGCCGACGGGGTGGCGGTGCCGGGGCCGAAGGCCATGACGGCGCCGGCGGTGTGCGGGTCGACGCCGATCAGGGTGGTGGCGGTGTGCGTGCCGTCGGCCGTGGTCGCCGCAGTCGACCAGTACGGCGTCGCGGCGGTGACTCCGGGCGTCGCGGTGTAGGCGGCGCGGCGTGCGAGGGGTGGCAGGGCGGAGCTGTCGATGCGGACGTCCGCGCCGACCGCGAACGCCGCCTGGTCGCCGGTATTGGCGGTGCGCATGGCGGTCGCGGTGAGGGCGAGGGCGCCGACGGAGATCGCCATGACCATCAGCAGCAGCGCCCCGGTGAGGCGGGTCGTGCGGCGGCTGACCTGCCACGCGCCGAAGGCGCCGGTCACGCCGCGGCGGCGCGCCGCGTGCCTGTCCAGGGGCCGCGCGAGGAGCGGGAGCAGGCGCAGCGCCAGGATGGCGAGGGCGCCGGTGACCAGCGCGGGGACCAGGATCAAGACCGGGTCGAGGGAGTCGGTGCCGCCGCCGGTGGCGGTCTGCGCGCTGATCCGCGCGGCCAGCGGAGAGCGGTAGTGGTGGAGCTCGGCCAGGCCCCAGGCCGCGACGGCGGCGAGGATGAGGTCGGTACCGGCGCGCTGGAAGCGTGCGACGCGCGCGCCGCGGCGCCCGAAGGCCGCTCCGGGCGCGCGCTCGACGGCATCGGGCCAGGCAGCAGCAAGGGCGAGGAGGGCTTGGGCGGCGGCGACGGTCGCCGCGATCAGGACGGACTGCGCTGCGGTCGCGGGGAACGTGAGGCCTCTGACGTGCGCAGTCGCGGCAAGCAGGCGGGCCGCTGCGGGCGCGACGAGTGGAACGGCGACGACGAGCGGTACCCCGACGCCCAACCCTTCCAGCCCCACAGCGGCCAGCAGCTTCACCGACCCCGCACCCCGCCCCCGCGCCAACACCAGATCCGCACGCCGCCGCGCCGCCACACTCCGAGCCGCCCGCACCATGGCCGTCCCCGCAAGCAGGATCAGCACACCGGCCGGCACCGCGAGCTCAGCCTCCCCCGCGACCGCCGTGCGCCGCGCCACCAAGCGCCGCTCCGGCAACGCCGAGGAGACGATGATCGGCGGACTGATGAACGCGGCGCCGGGCACCGCACGCGCATCCTGTTGCACGATGGCAGCATCGGCACGATCAACGAGCCCTGACAGGCGCGCCGGGGACAACCCATCGAGGCGCGGATCAACAATCCAACTAACGCTCCCTGCCCGCCCCAGAACAGCGAGCGCCGCCGAGTCCACGACCAGAACCTGCGCCGGATCGGCAGCAACCTGCGGAAGCGCGGCAGGCGGCAAGGCCTGCCAGAACGCGCTGCCGTCGGGGCGGTAAACGCCGACGACGACGAGCGAGCGGCTGCTGGCGGAGTCAGCGCCGACGGTCAGCACGCTGCCCGGGTTGAGGTTCTCGGCGCCGGCCAAGGATGCCGGGATGGCGATCTCTCCCGGCGCGGAAACCCCCGGCCATCGCCCTGCGGTCAGCGCCGCATGCTCCCCGATCCCGCCACCGGCAACCGTCACCGCCGCCACACTGAACGGCTCCGCCCCTCCCCCACCGACCGTCAGCACCGGCGAAGCGTCCAGCCGATACACCGCCCCCGGCACGTCCCCCAACACCCGCCGCGCCGCCGCCGCGACCGCCGCGTCCTCTGCCGCCAGCTCATCGCTGCGGTACGTCCCCAAGTACCGCACCACCCGGTCCGCCGCCGGGGCGCCGCGCAGCACCGCCGCGGGCTCCGAGTGCGCGAGGGCGGCGACGAAGGCGCCCAAGGTGCCGAATACGAGTGCGGCGGACGTCGCCACCAGCGTTGCCGGCAGCCCCGTGCGCAGGCGGTGGGCGGTCTGCCTGAGCGCGCGCCGAACGTGCCGTCTCACCCCGTGGGTCCTTCCAAGCCGACGTGCTCGGTGTGGTGCCTCGGTCCGGTGCCCGTACAGCGGCGAGGCTACAGAGTCGCGACAGCTTGGCGCAATATCCTGACAGGATCTCGAAAGAATCCGAGCGTCGAGAGACCTACATTCCGGCGCTCAGCGCGTCCTGGGCCGACGACGTGCAGTCGCCGCATGCGCGATGTTCTTCGCCCGCGCCGCTTGGTAAGTAAGACCACTGACGATTTCACCGGTGACCACCCGCTACCCGTCCACCGTCAGTCCGCCGGGCGGCCGACCCGACACGGACACCCCTGACAACCCCCGCAGGCGACGCAGCCTCGTTCCGAGGTACAACTCCGGTGTGACGCAATCTGCCGACAACGCCCGGCGCCCGGCCGCCGCAATGCCCTCGACCAGCCCCTGGGCCCCGATGCGCGACCGCATCTTCCGCATCCTGTGGCTCGCGCAGCTGGGCAGCAACGTCGGCTCGTGGATGCAGACGGTCGGCGCGCAGTGGCTGCTGGTCGAGCACAGCTCCTCGACCGCGCTGGTCGCGGCCGTGCAGACGGCCAGCCTGCTGCCGGTGATGCTGTTCTCGCTGCCGGCCGGCGTGATGGCCGACGTGCTGGACCGCCGCCGCCTGCTGATCTACCTGCAGCTGGTCATGGCCGTGGTGGCCGGGGCGCTGGCCTGGCTGACGGCGGCCGGGCTGACCACGCCCGCGGTGCTGCTGGCCCTGACCTTCCTGCTCGGCTGCGGCCAGGCCTTCGTCGGGCCGGCGTGGCAGGCGATCCAGCCGGAGCTGGTGCCGCGCGAGCAGATCCCGGCCGCGGCGACGCTCGGCAGCCTCACCGTCAACCTGGCCCGGGCGGTCGGGCCGGCGGTCGCCGGTTTCCTGGTCGCCGCCTCCGGAGCCGCGCTCGTCTTCGCGATCAACGCCGTGTCGTTCCTGTTCGTCGTGCTGGCCGTGGCGGCCTGGCACCGCGGCCCGCAGCCCGGCGGCGAACACCCCGAGCGGGCGCTGGCCGCGCTGCGCGCCGGCAACCGCTACATGCGCAACGCGCCCTCGCCCCGGCGGATCCTGCTGCGCGCGGCGCTGTTCGTCATCCCCGGCAGCGCGTTGTGGGCGCTGCTGCCGGTGGTCGCCAGCTCCCGGCTCGCGCTGAGCGCCGGGGGTTACGGCGTGCTGCTGGCGGCGTTGGGCATCGGGGCCGTGATCGGCGCGTTCACGCTGTCGTGGCTGAACAGCTTCCTGACGTCGAACCGGCTGCTGGCCGCGTCAGCCCTCGTGTTCGCGGTCGGCACGCTGGTCCTGGGCGAGACCACGAACAAGGCGGCCGTGGTCGTCGTCATGGTGCCGACCGGCGTCGCCTGGCTGGTCTCGCTCTCGACGCTGAACTCGGCCCTTCAGCTGTCGTTGCCGGCGTGGGTCCGGGCCCGGGCGCTGGCGGTGTACCTGCTGGTGT
This sequence comes from Catenulispora sp. EB89, assembly GCF_041261445.1. Lineage (NCBI taxonomy): Bacteria > Bacillati > Actinomycetota > Actinomycetes > Catenulisporales > Catenulisporaceae > Catenulispora > Catenulispora sp. EB89. The sequence continues at coordinate 73,170 of NZ_JBGCCU010000031.1, read as the reverse complement.
TCATGGGCGGCCAGGCGATCGGGTCGCTGGGCTGGGGCGCGCTGGCCGCGCCGCTCGGCCTCACCACGGTCCTGGTGATCGCCGCGGCGCTGCTCGTACTGGCGGCGGTGAGCGTGCGCTGGCTGCCGCTGCACGCGCTGACCGGGAAGCTGGACCGCACCACGAACGCCAACTGGCCGGACCCGCACCTCACCTACGAACCCGACCTCGACAGCGGGCCGATCCTGGTGGTCAAGCGGTACCAGGTCGCGCCGAGCGACCAGGCCGCGTTCAGAGAGGCGATGGACTGGGTCGGGCTGTCCCGGCGGCGCACCGGCGCGACCCGCTGGGGCGTCTTCCGCGACGGCGACCAGGAGGACACGTTCGTCGAGGTCTTCGAGGTGGCCTCGTGGCAGGAGCACCAGGACCAGCGCTCGATCCGGCTCACCGGTGCCGACTCGGAGTTCGAGCAGCGGGCCAACGACCTGTCCTCACCGGCGCCGACGGTCGAGCATCTGCTGCCGCCGCAGTGGCACGACGAGTAGCAAGCACTCAGGATCTCACCGACCCGCGCCCGAGGGCTCCTCGATCAGCGCGGGCCCGGTCAGGTACTTGGCCGAGACCGCGCAGTTGTACTTCGCGAGGATCGTCCCGAGCGCCCGCACGTCCTCGTCCGTCCAGGCCGCCAGCAGATCCGCGATGTTCTCGGTCCGCCTGGCCTGGACGTGACGCATCAACGACGCGCCATCAGCGGTCGGCGTCACGACCGAGCGCCGCCGGTCGGCCGGGTCGGGACGGCGCTCGACCAGCCCGGCCCCCTGCAACACCGAGACCTGACGTCCCGCCGTGGACGGATCCAGGCCCAGCTGCGCGGCCAGCGCGTTGATGTTCAGCGGCCCGGCCTCGTCCAGCGCGCGCAGCAGCAGGTACTCGGCGCGGTCGAGGTTGTCGTGGATGTCGGTGCGCCGATAGAGCAGTTCGACGTGGCGGATCAGGACGGCCGTCTGCCGCTCGACTCCGGACAGGGCGTCGGTGCGGCGTCGGCCCGCGCCCGCGCCCGGGTTCGCGCCCGGGTCCACGTCGGCTCCGGCACCCGAGCTCGGGCCCGCGCCGACGCCCACTCCGGGCTTCGCCACGGATCCGCTCGTCCGTGCTGCCTCCACGACCGCCTCCAATTATCGGTATGATACATGTAATCTCCGGGCCAGGGCCTTTCCCGCAGGATAGGGCGTCCGAGCCCGCGAGAGCGCCGGCGGCGGACCCGGGACACGGGCCGCCGCGGCGCCGGAACTGGAGGCTGCGGGTGGGTATATCGGCTGCTGGCGACACGACGCGGGCGAGCGCCCCGCTCGAACTCTGGGACCGGATCGTGGCCTCGGACCCGGGCCTGGTGCGGGCCCGGATGGCGGTGTCCGGGGCGGTGGCGATGGCGGCGGCGCTCGCCGTCGAGTTCGGCTACGCCGAGGCGATCCACGACGCGGCCCGCGGCGTACTGGTCGCGATGCTGCTCGGCGGCATGGTCGCGATCATGGGCTCGATGGCCCTGACCGGCACCGCGCGCCGGCCGAAGGTCTGCACAGCGGTGTTCTTCCCGGTCGCGTTCGGGGCGGGACTGCTGCCCGGCGCGCTGGTCGCCGGACACAAGGACCTGATGCTGTGCGTCTTCGTCGTCGTGATGTTCGCCGCGGTCTGGGTGCGGCGCTTCGGACCGGCGTTCTTCTTCTACGGCTTCATGCTGTTCATGGGCTACTTCTTCGCCGCGTTCCTCGGCGCGAAGCTCTCCACGCTGCCGACGTTCTTCGCCGATCTGCTGGTCGGCACGGGAGTCTCGCTGCTGCTGTCGCTGACCGTGCTGGGCCAGCATCCCGGCAGGACCCTGACCCGGCTGCGCAACGCGTTCGGCGCCCGGGCACGTGCCGTGGCCAGGGCGTGCGCCGATCTGCTGGAGGCCGGCGACGATCCGCGCCGCACCGCCCGGGCTGTGCGGCGGCTGCACTCGCGTGGTCTGCGCCTGGCGGAGACGGCGCTGGTGATCGATGCCTGGCTCTCCGAGCCGAATCCCGCTGTGGACGCCGGCGAGGCGTTCGCGCTGCGGCGGCGCCTGCTCGACGCGCAGCTCGCGCTCGACGAGTTGGCGCACGCGACGGAAGCGCTGATCGCGCAAGGCGGGCAGCGGATGCAGGTGCCGGTCCAGACCGCCGGGCTGATCGCGCGCCGCGACTACCATGCCGCTCGCCAGAGCGCGCAGAGGCTGCTGCCGCGGCATGACGACCCGATGGCGGTCGAGGTCGCTGCCGTTCACCAGGCCTTCGAACTGCTCGACGCGGTGAACTCGGCGCTCCCGGCTAGTGGCGGCGGTGGTGACCGTGGCCGTGGCCGTGGCCGTGTGAGCATCCGCGCAAGGATCACGGGTACCGCGAGCGCGAACGCCCAAGACGTCGCAGCCCTCGAATCCACCGTCGCCGCCGGGACCGAGCTCGGCGCGCAGGCACCGCTGGCACGCTTCGCCCTGGCCGCCACGGCCATCGCGGATCTGGCGATCGCCGGCACTCCCGAACAGTCAGAAGTACCGAGGAAACCCGCCCACGCACGCGCTCCCCACTTCGCACCGGCCGTCGCCCTCGTCCAGGGCCGGCTGCCCGGATCCGCCGCCGTCGCCGGAGCCCTTCCGGCGCGCGGCCGCTGGAACCCGCTCAGCCGCGCATCGCTCACGACGCGCCAGGCGGTGCAGGTGGCGCTGGCCGGGGCGCTCGCGATCGTCCTCGGCCGGATCCTGTCGCCGGAGCGCTACTACTGGGCCGTGATCGCCGCGTTCGTGGTCTTCGGCGGCACCGCGACCAGGTCGGAGACCTCGCACAAGGCGCTGGCGCGGGTGCTCGGCACGGCGCTGGGCCTCGGGGTCGGCGTCGGCCTGGCCGCACTGACCTCCGGGCACACCGTGACCGCGGTCGTGGTGATCGTGGCGAGCATGTCGTGCGGGTTCTACGTGGTCAACCTCTCGTACGCGGGCATGATCTTCTTCGTCACGATCATGGTGGCGCAGCTCTACGGCGTGCTGCACGAGACCGTGCCGTCGCTGCTGGTACTGCGGTTGAAGGAGACCGCGCTGGGCGCCGCGGTCGGCATCGCCGTCGGCGTGTTCGTGCTGCCGACGAGCACCCGCGACACGCTGGACGCCGCCGAGCGCGCGTTCCTGGAATCCGTCGCCGACGTGCTGCGCGCGAGCGCGTCAGCCCTCGACGACGAGACCGAGCCGGACCTGCCGGTGCGGGTCCGGCTCATGGAGGAGCGGATGCGGCAGCTCGCGCTGGTCGCGAAGCCGATGACCAGGCCTCTGATATCGGGCACCGATCCGGTCGCGGCGCGCGACCGGCTCGCCGGGCACGCCTCGATCGCGCGACGGACCCGGGCGCTGGCCGACGTGCCGAACCGGCTCGCCGGGAGTGGGGCCGCCGGCGTAGTCGGGGGCGCCGCCGGGAGCGGGCTCGGCGTCGGGGGCGGGATCTCGGACGGGCTCGGGGCCGGGCCGTCGTCGGAGTTGGCGCGGACGTACCGGGTCCTGGCCCAGGCGATCGAAGCGCGCTGAGATCCTGCGGCTCAGGCCGCCAGATCCTTGATGAGCACTTCGAATTCGAGATCGTCTCGACGTGGCTTGCCGAATCGCTCGTCGCCGTAAGGGAACGGCTTCATCTCCCCGGTGCGCCGGTATCCGCGGCGCACGTACCAGTCGATCAGGTCGGCCCGCTGCCGGATGACGGTCATGTGCATCGTGCTCATGCCGAACTCGTCGCGCGCCAGCTGCTCGGCGACCGTCAGCACGCGCTTGCCCAGCCCGCCGCCCTGCGCCTTCGGGCTGACGGCGAACATGCCGAAGTAGGCGTACGTCTCCCGGTGCTGCACCAGGCAGCACGCGACCAGGTCCGCGCCGGACTCGGCGACCATCATGCGGCTGGCCGGGTCGGTCACCGCCTCGGTGACGTCGGCCTCGTCGGTGCGCTGGCCGTCGAGCAGGTCCGCCTCGGTCGTCCATCCCGTGCGGCTGGAGTCGCCGCGGTAGGCGGACTCGATCAGGGTGACGATCCGGGGCACGTCGTCGACCGTCGCCACGCGGATCTCCGGCTCGGGGGCGGTGGCCGGTCGCTCAATGTCGCTCACCTGACACATCCTGCCCCAACCGGGCGCACTCGCCTCTCAGCCGTCCGCGATGTGTTCCATCAACGCCGCGGCCAGCCGCAACACCTGGCGCTCGGTCTCGGTCAGGCCGGCCAGGGCCCCGGCGAGCCAGGCGTCGCGCTCGGCGACGTCGCGCTCCAGCTCGCGGCTGCCGGCGTCGGTGAGCGTGATGATCGACTGCCGGCGGTCCCCGGCGTCGGCGGAGCGGCCGATGAGGCCGTCGCGCTCCAGGTCGGCGAAGACGCGGGTGAGGGACTGCGGCTGCTGGCGGTCGACGGCGGCGATCTCGCCGGGGGTGGAGGGGCCGTGGTGTTTCAGGTGGCTCAGGACGCTGATCTTGTTGGTGCTCAGCGCTCCGGCCGAGCGGCTGGAGCGCAGGCGGCGGGCCAGGCGGATGGCGCCGTGGCGGATGGCTGTGGCGGTTTCCAGGTGATCCGGTGAGGTCTCGGCGTTTGTCACATCCGTACGCTATCACTTACTATCCGAGTGACACCACTTACGCTCCTCATGCTCTGACGTGCAACTTTCTCGCTCAAGGTCGTAAACAGTGAGTACTAATCTGATAGCCATCGGGTCGCGCCGGAGCCGGTCGGTGTGGCGGCCTGCGGCTTTGCGCGCCGCGGTGGTGGCGATGGCGGCGGTGCTGTGCGCGTTCGGGTCGGCGATCTGGATCGAGCATCGTGCGCATCTGCACGTCGACATCGTGATCGCGGCCGTGGCGATGACGATGACCTTGGGGCGTGTTCAGCTCGGGGCGGCTCACCGGGACCGGTTGGTCGGGACGGTGGTGGTCGCGGTCGCGGCGGCGGGGGCTTCGGAAGTCAGTTCTCTGCTATCGCGGTATCCGTTCTTCGGGGACGCGGCGTTCACCGCGACGATGGCCGGCGTGATCTGGGTGCGGCGGTTCGGGCCGCGGGCGACGAAGGCCGGGACGGTGGTGGTGGTTCCGTTCATCACGCTGCTGGTGACGCATGGCGAGGGGGTTCCGGCGCACGCTGCGAGTTATGACTTGTGGTGCGCGCTGATCGCGCTGGTTGCGGCGTTCTGGGTCGCGGTGTTTCAGCTTGGCGGTGCGGCTTTGGGCTTTCGCGAGCAGCGCGTCAGGCCATCGCCAGCGGCGCCTGTCGCCCCGCCGTCCACTCCATCTATCGTGTCTGCTCCGCCTGCTTCCCCTGCTCCATCTGCTCCGCCTGCTCCGTCCAGGACCGCTCGCATTCCGGCCAGCACGCGCATGGCCTGCCAGATGGCCGTCGCCCTCGGCGCCGCTTTCGCCCTCGGCCACGGCGTTTTCCACGATCACTGGCCGTGGGCCGTGCTCACCGCGTTCATCGTCTGCAGCGGCTCGCGGGGACGTGGTGACGTGCTGCACAAGGGCGTGCTGCGGGCGGCAGGCGCGGCTGTCGGGACGGTCGTCGCCACCGCGATCGCCGGGGCGTTTCCGGCCGGGGACCGGTGGTCGGTGGTGATCATCTTCACGGTGCTGGGCCTGGCGAGCTGGCTGCGAGAGATCAGTTATGCGTTCTGGGCCGGGAGCGTCACTGCGGCGCTGTCGCTGCTGTACGGGTACTTCGGGCAGAGCGCGCCGTCGTTGTTGGAGACGCGGTTGGAGGCGATCGTCGTCGGTGCGGCGATCGGTATCGCAGTGTCCTGGTTCCTGCTCCCGGTGCGCACCGGGAGCGTGGTGAAGCGCCGGCTGGCCGACGCGCTCGCGGCGTTGAGCGCCTTCCTCGGCGCGCCGATGGGCGACGCGGGCGAGGTGCGGCGGTTGCAGGGGCACTTCCGGCACGCGGTCACGCAGTTGGAGCAGATCGCCAGGCCGTTGCGTGCGCAGCGGATGCTGTCCGGCGCTTCCGACCGTGCCGACGCGGTCGACCTGCTGCATGGCTGCGTCGAGCCGGTCGGGACGCTTGCCGGGGTTTTCGCCGGGACCGGCGCTGGTCCCGGTCCCGGTGCCGGCACCGGTCTGAGCGCCGCCGTCGTACCGGAGTGGGACCCGCTGCGCCGCGCCGTCGCGGCGAACGTCGGGGCGATCCGCCGGGCCCTCGGCGGCCGGCCCGGCACCCCGTTCCGGACGATCGAGTCGCAACCCCGATCCACCGCCGCCTCGGCCCTGATCGCACTGAACACGGCACTCACAGGACTGGCCAAGTCAGCGCTCCTGACTTGGCAGCCCCCTGATTCACCGCCCCAAGCGCCGTCCGAAGCGCCGCCCGCAGCACGGCACATCGCAGCCGACCGGTCAGTTCCCCCACCCGGTGTCGGCGTCCCGCAGCCCACCGAAGATCAAGCGTCCGAAGCACCGCAACGCGGCGCCTCCGTCGTACCAGGCACCGAGAACGCCTCGGACTGCCCCCGTGGATGATGGCATGGCGGATCTCCCCTTCAGGGTGGATTGGGAGTAACGGCGGCCCGACGCCGTAGGCACTGTGTACTGCCTGGTAACCAGGCTCGCACCGGGGCCTCTAAGAGCCCTAACACGGCCCTAACAACCGCGGGCGGGAACGGCTGGGGACGGGCAGACGACTGCCCGTTAGGCTAGCCAGGTGACCGCATCGAACCAGCAGACTCCCGAGCTGACCGTGGAGTCCGTCATCGTGCAGCCGGCCGGCACCGCCCGCGGCCACGCTCGCATCCTTGTCCGACCCGCGGACCACGAAGCCGGTACGACCCTGCGGCTGCACCGCTACCTGCCGCGCCTGACTCTGCTGCGCTACCGCGACCTCGCACAGGACGGCTCAGAACTGGGCCCGGAGCGCAACGCGGTGACCCTTCCGAGCGACGACCCCCGCCGCATCGAGTGCACGGTCGACGTGCCACCAGCGGCGACTCGCGAGTACCGCCTCGAATGGGAACTCAACCCGGACGACCACCCGGCGATCGGCGTGAGCGGCCAGGAGCTACTACTGTTCCGCGCCCACCTGCTGGATCGCGGCGAGGACGGCGCGGAGAACATCTTGGTCCAGCGACTCATCCAGATCCAGTGGGCGTCGCCGTCCTCCGCGTTCGATTACTGGCGCACAAGCGCGAGTACCCCGGAGCCACTGCGGGAAGCGTTGCAGGCACTACTGGATGCGGAAATCCAGACCCCTCGCATATGCGAGTTGTGCCACGCGCGCGACGACCTCGACTTGCTCCTGGCCCAGGACCGGGTATGGGAATGTTCCGCCGAGCCGGAACTGGAGGAAATCCGCCGCATCGTCGTACTCCGCGAACTGGCAGGGGACTCCACGAGAACCTTCGCCGGCACCTTCCGGACAAAGCACCACCACGAAGACCTCAGCACACAACTCGCCGCGGCCCGCGAGCGCCAGAAGGCGCGGCTCATCGCCTACGCACCGCCCGGGACCGAGCAACTGTCCGCGGACTAAAGGTTGTTGCGTAACCCTGCCGGCGGCGGGACGGTCAGGGTGTGGGCGGGATTTTGCGTGCCAAGCCGGTGTGGGTCGAGCTGTTCACGGGGCTACGGATGCGGCAGTTCCGGGCGCTGGTGAAGGTGGTGCGGGAGCGGGGCGGGGCGCACCCGGCGCTGGGCCGGCCATGGGCGCTGACCTTGGAGGAGCGTGTACTGCTTGTGGCGGTGCACTACCGCACGAACCTGACGATGCGGCAGCTGGGTGCGCTGTTCGGGGTCTCGGCCGGGACAGTGTGCCGCACGGTGACGCAGGTGGGTCCGCACCTGGCGTTGGAGCCGGTACGGCGCCGGGCGGAAACCCCGGATCGGCTGTGGATTGTGGACGGCACCATGATCCCGGTCCGGGACCGGAACGTGGCCGCGTCCTCGCGGAACTATCGATTCTCGGCGAACGTGCAGGTCATCATCGATGCCGACTCCCGTCTGGTGATCGCCACCGGCCGGCCGGTGCCCGGTAACGTCGACGACGCGCAAGCGCTGCGCCGCTCCGGCATGGCCGAGGTCTGTGAAGGCCAGGCCGTGCTGGCCGACGGAGCCTATTGGGGCACCGGCTTGATCGTGCCGCACCGCAAACGTACTGGGCGCCCGCTGCTGCCGGCACAGGAGACCGACAACACCGAGCACCGACGAGTCCGCTCCCGAGTCGAGCACACCTTCGCCCGGATGAAGATGAAGAACTACAAGATCCTGCGGGACTGCCGGTGCAAGGGCAACGTCCTGCACACCGCTGTCCAGGCCGTTGCCACCATCCACAATCTCGCCATGGCTGCCTGATCCAGGAAGATCGCGACAACGAGCCCACCTGCACGGACCAAAACTTATGCAACAACCTTTAGCCGGCCCGCCAGGCGCAGCACGCACGGCCCCGCCCACGCCACAACGCTCCTGTCAGCCCTGCCTGTCATGACCCACTGCTGTTGAGGGTTGGCTTGTGCCCCTGAAGATTGGCTGGATCCCGAGGGGCCAGTTATCTAGCGCCGAGCCACTGCGCGTGAGCCGATCGGTCTCAGTCTCAGCCGGTCAGCGTCGCGACGGCCGCCATCCACTGGTGGTTGCAGGACCCTGATGCCTGGAAGCTCCCCGACCCCACGATCTCGTAAGCGGTCGCCAGCTGGTCCGCCGGAGCCACGACAAGGGTCGGCAACGCTGTGAATCCCGAACCCCACGTCGCGTTCTCCCCGCCCTGCACGCCCGCGACGCCGAAGACGATCCCGCCGCCGGAAGCCGAACCCGATGCGAACGGGCCGGACGCCGCGGTCGCCGAAGAGTGGCCGCCGATGCCGGTTACGCCGGAGAAGTCGTCGATCGCGACGTGGTGCTCCGGCGTGGACGGGAACGTGACCGTCACCGACCCGCCGCCGCCGAGCGCCTTCGCGCCGACCGCCGCGAGAATCAGGGTACGATCCCCCGCCCCATCACTCTGGTCCGCGACCACCGAGTAGCTGTTGCCCGCGCTGTCGGACGCCCCCACGCCCCCGGAGTGCGTATTGGTGAGCATCACCGACACCACCAACGTGTCCCCGCCGGCCGACGACCCCGACGTCTGCAGCGTCACCGACGTCGAAGACGACGATGAAGCCGCACTCGACGCCAACCGCCCAACATAAGCCGGAGCCTTCGCAGCCTGCTGCGACGGCGGAGCGCTGGGGCCACCGGTCCCCACAGCACTGGGACCGCCACCGCTGGAAGGAACCGAGCTCGACGGCCGCCCCGCCTTGCTCGCGCTGGACGAACCACCCGGCTGCCCCGCGCTCGTAGCCCCACCGCCAGCGCTGCTCTGGCCACCGGTGGAACCCACCGCCCCGGACGAACCGAGCGAGCTCGGAGCCGTAGCACTCCCGCTGGCCGCACCCCCGCCGCCCTGTTCAGACGTCGACTGCCCCGCCGAACCGCCGGCCAGGTCAGCCCCGGACGGCGCGCCGCCGTTCCCGGTCTGCGACCCCTGCCGCGACGAACCCGCGGCCGCCGCATGCGAGTCGCCGCCACCCGCCGCGAGCACCCCGCCGACCACCGCCACCGCCACGACCAGCGCGGTCGCACCGCCGACGATCACCATGCGACGACGCCGCTGATCACCGTCCCCGGCCCCCGCCGCCGCAGCGACATCCGCGGGCCCGAACGCGACAGCGACCGTCTCAGCGTCCGGCGAAGGCTCCGACGGCAACGGCAGCGCTCCGCCTCCAACGCCGCCGGAACCGCCGCCGGAACCGCTGCGGGAACCTTCAACACCGCCGACCTCGCGCTTGTCCTCGCGCTTGTCCTCGCCCTTGCCCTCATGCTTGTCCGCACCCACGCGAGCCCCCGAATATTCAGATCATCCAACGCCGACAAACGAGCGACTGATCGTATCCGTACAGTCGTCGCCTGCAAACCGCGGACGAACCGAACACCTACGCGGACAGCCCGAGCAGCTTGTCGGCATTCCCATGCGCGATCTTCGCCCGATCCCCCTCCGACAGGTACGAATCGGCCAGAAACGCCACCGCGCCCTCGTTCCCCAGCATCGGGAAGTCGACCGCGTCGATGATCCGGTCCACCCCGACCGTGTCGACGCAGTACCGCAGCTGCGCCTGGTTGAACATCCCACTCGGCGTGATGAACACGTTGTCGCGGAAGTACTCGCGGAACGTCCGGTCCAGCTTCGTCAAGTGCCGCGGCATCGCCTCGTCCAGCCGATCGAGGTAGAACGGGATGAACTCGCCCCAGTGCCCAAGAATGAACTGCAGCCCCGGATACCGATCCAGCACTCCGGCCAGCACCAGATGCAGGAAATGCACCGCCGTCTCCTGGTGCCACCCCCATGCCGCCAGCCGGAACGACGACGACACGACCGGCGACAGCCCACGTCCATAGTCCGCTTCGCCGACAGCCGACGGCGGCGGAGCCGGATGCAGGTAGATCGGCACGTTCAGCGCATCGGCCGCACGCAGGATCGGATCGAATCTCGCCTCGTCCAAGAACTCCCCGTCGGTACGCCCCAGGATCATCGTCCCGACGAAGCCCAACTCCCCGACGCATCGCCGCAGCTCGTCGCCGGCCACCTCCGGCACCGCCGTAGGCAGCGTCGCGAACGCCGCGAACCGCCCCGGATGCTCCCGAACAGCCCGCGCGGCAGTGTCGTTGGCCGTCCGGGTCAAAGCGGGGGCCACATCCGCGGGCAGGAACATGTTCAGGCACGACAGCACCTGCGTGGTGATCCCGTTGCGGTCCATGTCGGCGATCCGCTCGTCGCCGAGGTCCCGCAACAGCTGAAGCCGCTCGGTGTACGGATTCCCGGGAGCGAACAGCTCCGCGTTCGCCGGAACGAGTTCGGCCACGGTCGGCGCGCCGGCCGCGGCGATCGCCGGGTCGGTCCAGTGTTCTTCGAGCGTGACGATGCGCATCGCTACCACCTTGCCTTCTCGACATCCGCGTCTTCAGCGATGTCTCCACCACCCACGATGGTCCCGATCAGCCATAAGCTCAAACACTTGTCTATGATGGAGCGATCAGTTCTGCTGATAGGAGGCCGCGCGTGGAACTGCGACACCTGAAGTACTTCGTCGCCGTCGCCGAGGAAGGCGGCTTCAGCCGCGCCGCACGCCGGCTCCACGTCGTGCAACCCACGCTGAGCATGCAGATCCGCGACCTGGAGAACGAGCTCGGCGGTCCGCTGTTCGACCGCGGCGCCCGACACACCAGGCTCACGGCCGCCGGGGAGGTGTTCCTGGTCGAGGCCCGACAGGTGCTGGCGCAGGCCGAGCGGGCCCAGGCCACGACGCGCCTGACGTTGGAAGGCCGCTCCGGCACGGTCCGCATCGGCGTGGCGGGCGCCGCGGTGCTCGGCGGCATGCTGGCCGACCGGATCCGCGCGTTCCACCAGGCCAGGCCGCTGGTCCGAATCGAGCTGCGGGAGGCCACGCCGCCCCGGCAGCGCGCGGCGATCCTCGCCAACGACCTCGACATCGGCTACAGCGCCCTGCCCGCGCCGCCCGACGAGCCGCGGCTGGCGTCGGTCCCGGTCAGCTCGGTGGCGTTCGTGGTCGCGCTGCCGACCGGTCATGCTCTGGCCGGGCACGAACGATTGACGGTGAAGCAGATCGCCGGCGAGGACCTGATCGAGTACGCGGTCGGCGCGGAGCCGGACGATCAGGTTCCGGACGCACTGCGCCGCGCCGGCCTGACCCTGCCGCCGTCCACGGCTCGCCACCGCGCGGACAGCACGCTGACCGTGCTCGCGCTGGTCGCCGCAGGTGTCGGCGTCGCCGTGGTCCCGGCGGGGGTGCGGAGGGCCGCGGTGCCGGATGTGGTCTACCGGCCGCTCGCGGGATCGGGTCTGGAGGTGGGGTTCCATCTGCTGTACCGGACGACCGAGACCGATCCGGCTGTCTCGGCGTTCTTGGAGGACCGGTCCTCTTAGCGCGTTCCTACAGTTGGCCTCCACGGCCGAGGGAGGGACGCCATGGACGAGCAGCACTACTGGCAGCAGCAAGGCTCCGCGTCGAACCAACCGACGTGGCAGCAGCAACCAAATCAGGGCACGCCGACGAGCGCTCCGGTCACGCCGATCACGCCGATGATGCCGGCCACGCCGCCGGCGCCGAACTCGGGCACCCCGACCGTGCAATTGGGCACCTGGGCCGCGGGGCCGACTCCAGTTCCCGTTCCAGGTTGGCTTTCGCCCCCGCCACCGAAGCCGCAGCGACGGCGGAAGCTGATCCTCGCATCCGGCATCGGCGCGCTGACCGTAGCGGTCCTCGCAGCGGTGACCATCGTCCCGGCCATGTCCACGCATCACGGCACGACCGGCACGACCAGCTCGTCCGCCACCCCCGCCGTCCCCAAGCTGCACCCGGCCCTATCGCAGGCCCCGTTCATGGCCGCCCTGAACACCCTGGCCGCCGCACCCGAAATCCACTACCGCAGCACCGTCGACGGCGACCCGATCGACATCCGCGTCACCGGCCACGGCGAGTCCGTCGGCACCATCACCGACAGCGGCGCCGCGATCAGCCTGCTCAGCGTCGCCGGCAAGCTCTACATCAAGCCGCCGGCCTCGGGCCTGCCCGGCGTGACGAACAAAGCCCAGCTCGCAGCGATCAGCGGCAAGTGGCTGACCGGCAAGGACGTCGACACCCTGCTCGGCGACCGCCTCGCCCCCTTCGTCCCGCCCGGACAACTCGCCGACCGGCTGGCCCAGGCCCTGGCCGCCGGCGGCGATCTCCCGTCCGACACCGACCCCGGAACCGTGGTCGACGGTGTTCGTGTCCTGACGGCGAAGACCTCGCTGGGCACCTTGTCAGTGTCCAGAGACGCCCCGTACCGCATCGTGTCGCTCGGCGACGGCGCGGCGTCCCCGCCCCCGCCGAACAACGGCTCCCCGACAGCCGCGGCGGCGGCCTTCACCTGGACCGGCCGGCAAGCTCCCGACACCGACTTCCCCACCGACCCGTCCACCGAGCCCGCCGCCACCGACAACGAAATCCTCGACGACACCAAGCAGCTGGCGACCGCCGTCAACAGCGACCTCCAGTTCAAACTCCAGGGCAACGGCCAGATCAGCTGCAACGCCGGCGGCTGCCAGGTCAGCGTCGCCGTCAGCAACACGATCGACCCGACCACCGCGAACGCGAAGATCACCGGCGGCCAGATCTCGGCGGAGCTGCACGCGGACGTCAGCATCGAGGGCGAACCGGCAGGGTCCTGCGACTCCAGCGGCCAGCTCCCGCTCAACAACACCGCCACGATGGGCTGCTCGGACCCCGGCGCCGGCGGCGTGTTCACGTCCGTCGACGCCGAGAAGAAGGCGGCGGCCGAGGCCCAGTCCAGGGCCGAGAACGGCGCCGAAGTCCCCTATTACGTGCACTTCAACGGCGAGTACTACGTCTACGCCACGGCCCAGGTCTCCGTCGACCAGCTCGTCCGGGACGAGGAGAATCAGCAGGCTGACGACCAGCAAGAAGACCCGTGCTCGCCCGCGAACGCCGTGCCGAGCGCGTTCCGCACCGCCGCCCCCGGCGCCGCCGCGAGTTGCCCGACGACGGCCCGCCTGGTCGGCCCCGACGGGAAGCCGCTCGCCAACCCCGACCCGATCGCGAACAAGCTGAAGAACTACGTCGACCAGGCCCTCGACGCCTGGAACAAGGGCAAGATCGGCTACACCAGGGACAACCTCGCCTCGATCGCCAAGTCGAAGAACCCGACCGCCCTCACCAACGCGCTCAAGGGCAGCATCCTCGACGACTATGTCAAGACTCTGACCGACAACGACCCCGCACTGCGCAACCTCTTCGGAGCACGCAGCGGCGACTACGGCCCCGACTGGATCAACGCGGGCACCACCGGCACGAACCGCTGGTACGACCTGACGACTCGGAAGCAGTGGGCCAACCACGTGAAGAAGTACACGAAGCCGTTCGGGGCGGGCATCGGCATCCTGTGGAGCTGAGAGCGAGAGCCGAGCACCGTCAACGCGGAAGAATCAGCGCAGCACCGCAGACAGCAAATCGCCGCCAAGCGCAGTCAGCACCGACGCGTCCACCGCGTAATACACATACCGCCCACGCCGCTCGGTCACCAACAACCCCGCCTTCCGCAGCACCGCGAGGTGCCGCGAGACCTCCGGAGGCGTCAGCCGCCAGGCGTCGGCGAGTTCGCCCGTGGTGTGCGGGCTCCGAGCCATCGTCCGCACCAGCCGGAGCCGCACCGGATGCGACAGCGCCTGGAGCCGCCGCTCGATGACGTCCATCGGCACCGGACGCTCCACCACGCTCAGCTCGGCGACCGGATACTGCATCACCGGCCGCCAGCCGGCGGCGTGGACCGCGACCAGATGCGGGCTGCCGAACACACTCGGGATGAGCGTCATCCCGACGCCCTGCGCGCTCGTCGCGTTGTCCTGCAGCTTGTCCACGACGATGCACTCGCCTGCGTCCCCCAGCGCCGTGACCGCCACCGCGCCGGACACCGAGGCCAGCGCCCGGCCGATGCCTCCGCGCTCGCGCAGATCCGTCTTCACCTGCGCGTCGGCCGCCAGCCGCACCACGACGTCCGGCCAGGCGGCGTCGAAGAACGCCTCGGCGCACTGCTCAAGCGTCTGCCGCACCCGCTGCCGCACCGCCGCCGGATCGGCCAGCAGCCGCTCGGCGAACGCCTCCTGCACCGCGCCGCGCGCCTGAGCCTGCTCCAGCGCACGCTCGCGCGCCGCGTCGTCGGTCAGCGGCGAGGCCGCGCCGAAGTGGACGCGGTTGCTGCCGCACGTCGTGACCAGCGCGGAAAGCACGTAGGCCTCGTCGTCGATGCGGTCGACGTCGTCCAACTCCTCCTTCAGGCTCGGCTTCGGCCGGGCCGGGAGCAGGAAGTCCGCCCGCGAGGAGCGCCACAGGAACTCGGCCTCCTGAAGGCGCTCGGCCAGCTCCGGACGCAGCGCCGCACGGACGCCGGCGGCCCAGGGCGCGACGTTCAGGTGGTGCTCGGTGGCGGCCAGCGCGTGCAGCATCGCGGTCAGCTCGGCGAGCGGGGAGACGGCGAAGCGCAGCCGCTCGGGCGGCATGCCGGTGATGTCGATGCGCAAGGTCACGGGACCATTGTCGCTGGTGGCGGTACTGAACGCCGCGTCGGTTGACGCGTTTCGTCAACTCACGTGACCGTTCGGCGGACGGTCCGCACCTTTGAGCCATGACCATGAGCGCGCCCACCGTGCCCGACGACACCGCCGCGTCCGGCGCCACCACCCCTGGCGCCCCTGCGTCCGAGGCCCCCTCGTCCGACGCCTCTTCGTCCGACGCCTCTTCGAATGACGCCGCCTCGCCTGAAGACCGGCCCGCTGCCGCCCGACCCCGCGTCAGCGCACGCGGCCTGCTGCGCGCCACCGGCGGACCCCGCTACGCCGTCGCGCTGCTCGTCGACTCCTTCGGCAACGGCCTGCTGCGGCCGTTCCTGCTGCTCTACGGCATCGCCGTCCTGCACCTGTCGGCACCGACCGCCGGCGCGGCCATGACCGTCGGCATCATCGCCGGCCTCGCCGCGACCCCCTTCGCCGGCCGCTGGCTCGACACCGGCGCCCGCAGCACGGTCGTGGCCGCGGCGATGCTGATCCGGGTCCTCGGCACGGTGTTGCTGCTGGCGGCCCCGGCCGGCAGCGTCGCGCTGTTCACCGCGGGCGCGCTGTTCCTCGGGATCGGCAACCAGACCATGCCGACCGCGCACTCCGCGCTCATCGCCACCATCGCGAAGGGCCGCGAGCGGGACGCGGCCAGCGCAGCGGCGCGTTCGGTGCGCAACGCCGGCATGGGCCTCGGCGCACTGGCCGCCACCGCCGGCCTGGCCGGCGGTCCGACCGCGATGCGCTGGCTCGCGGTGGGGACCGGGTTCAGCTTCCTCGGATCCGCGTCACTGGCGTGGTCGGTCCGCATCCGCGCGGAGTCCACGCCCGCCACCGCCGCCGATGTCCGCTCCGGTCCCGGTCCGGCTCTGCACACGCTGCTGGTGGCGAACATCATGTACGTGTTCTGCGTCAACGTCCCGGAGATCGCCCTGCCGTTGATCCTGGTGAAGCTGCTGCACGCCTCGCCGGCCTGGGCCGCCGGGATCTTCGTCACCAACACCGCGCTCGTGGTCGCCTTCCAGGTGCCCGTGACCATCTTCCTGGCGCGTTGGCCGCGCAGCGTCGCGCTGGCGGCCTCCGGGTTGGTGATCGCGACGTCCTACGGGGGATTCCTGCTCGCCTCGGACCTCGGCCACAGCTACGCCGCGGCCGCCGTCGCGGGCGTATCAGTGCTCTGCACGTTCGGCGAGATCATGTACGCCGGAAGCATCGGCCCGCTGCTGATCGCGATCACCCCGCCGCAGGTGCTCGGTCGTACGCTGGGGCGCTTCCAGTTGTCCAACGGTGTGGGACTGGCCATCTCGCCGACGGTCATCACCGTCCTGGCCTCGCACGGCTCGGCCGCGCTGTGGCTGCCTCTGGCCGCCGGGACGCTGGCCGCCGCCTGGTCGGTCCGGCGGCTGTCGGAGAACGAACAAACGTGAGCATCGCGCTGACGGCCCTGACGACGAGGCAGCGGCACCGGACCGATACCGACACCGACACCGACACGGCCCCGAAACGCGCTACCGCGGTTCGCCGACCCAGCCCCGCAGCGGCTCGTCGGGCCACAGCTGGACCGCCTTCTCGGCGGCAGCACGGATGGCGGCGCCGTCGAGTTCGCAGCGTGCCTCGGTGACGCCCTGGGCGAGCCAGGACACGACGATGGTGACGGCGCCGTCCGGAGGGAGCGGGTGGATCCAGTAGGTCAGGTCGTAGGATCGGCCGCCACCTCCGCCGCGGCTGGAGAGCAGGACCACTTCGTCGGGATCGGCTTCGTTGTCGGGCGTGTCGTGCGGGCGCGGCTGGTTGGAGGCGGCGCGGCGGCCGTCGGCGAACAGGACGCCGACACGCAGGTTTTGCTCGGGATCAGTGTCCGCTCTGACGGTGTTCCGCACATAGTCCCGGCGGCGGCCGTGGGGGTTGATCTCTTCGCTGTCGTCACGAGTCCGGATGTGGATGGAGAAGTCGAAGCCGTTGGGATACACCGAAAGGCCGCCGATGGCGATGGCGAGCCGCTCCTCATGGACGAGGATCGCGTTCTCGGCCATCGCCGCCGGCAACGCGGCATCCGGCCGCACCCACGCCGGACGCGGCGGCGCCGGCGCTGGCTCGGGCGGGGGTGCGGGTTCTGGGAAGGTGTCGAAGAAGTCCATGACACAACGATGGCAGAGGACTGATGTCCAGGAGTTCTCCTGGGGCATCTGAGGCGCCTGGGGCGCTATAGCACCGAGGCGAGTTCGCCGGGTTCGGTGGCCCGCCAGGCGATGACGCCGTCCGGGCGCACGAGCGTCGCGCCGTCCTAGGCGAGGCATCCGTGGCAGTGGCGAAGGCGCTCGGCGGGTCGCCGCCGGCATAAGGGGAATCAGCCGTCGAACTCGTCGCCCGAACGCACCGGCACCCGCCCCTGCACCGCGCGCACAGCGTCCTCGCACGCCGCGCCGATGTGCCGCAGCACGGCCTCGACCTGCGTGCCGCAGTGCGCGGGGACGTGTTCGCACAGCTCGATCAGCTGGCTGGCGGCGAGCAGTTGGGCGTCGAGGCGTCGCAGGATCGTGCGACCGGTGTCGGAGTAGCGCAGGACGGGGTCGCGGCGCAGGGCGTCGAGTGCGGCGGCGGGGTCGGAGCGCGGACTGCGGCGGGCGGGGTGCGGCGGCGGGAAGGCGGCGACGCCGGGCTGCGGCTGGCCCGGCTGCGAGCCGGCGCGGCCTTCGGGGACCGGGGAAAGCCCGGCCAACACGCGGCGGCGCACGTCGTGCGCGGTGCCGAGCGAGATCCCGGCCTCGCGCGCCATCGCCCGCACCGGCATCTCCGGGCGTTCGGCGAGGAGGCGCGCGGCGGCCCGGCGGCCCTCGTGGGCGTTCACCGGCCGGACCCGGCCGTCCGCGCCGACCCGCAGGTGCGAGGCACGGCGCTCGCCGAGGGTGCGGCGCACCGCGGAGACGGTGCCGGCGGACAGGCCCACGGCCTTGCCGACCTCGCGGTCGGACCGCATCGGGGTGGCGAGCAGGATCTCCGCCGCGGCGGCACGGCGCTCGGCCACGGACGTCGCCGGGTCGGGTTCCTGCGCCGGCTGGAGGTGTTCGACCTCGAAGTCGCAGCCGAACTGCGGGTCGGATTCGGAGCCCGGATCGCAGCCGAAACCCGGATCGGAGCCGGAGCCGACCTGGCAGTGCGGCGTCAAACAAAGGCAAGTGTCAGTCACGTGGCGTCCCCCTAGGCGCGGAGTGCTTGCCTGAAGCCTCCCCGGCCCGCCCCACACGGCGATAACACGGACCTAACACGCACTGACATCATGCGCTCAAGATCTATATACAGGGGCGTCTAAGATCGGTGCCTGTGCAGAGCATCTGCGTCTTCTCCGGCTCGTCCCACGGCCGCGGCGAACAGTACCTCGACGCGGCCAGGCACGTCGGCGCGGGATTGGCCGGCCGCGGCATCACCGTGGTCTACGGCGGTGCGCGTGTCGGCACGATGGGCAGCCTCGCCGACGGCGCGCTGGCCGCCGGCGGACGCGTGGTCGGCGTCATCCCGCGGGCTCTGGTCGACTGGGGCGTCGCGCACCAGGGGCTCAGCGAGCTGCACGTCGCCGAGGACCTGCACCGGCGCAAGGCGATGATGGCCGAGCGCGCGGAGGGGTTCATCGCGCTGCCCGGCGGGTCCGGGACGCTGGAAGAGTTGTTCGAGATCTGGACGTGGGGGCAGATCGGGCTGCACACGAAGCCGGTCGGGCTCCTGGACGTCGCCGGCTACTTCACGCCTCTGGTCGCGTTCCTCGATCACATGACGCGCGAGGGCTTCCTGCACCAGCCGCACCGCGAGATGTTGATCGTTGAGAAGGACCTCGATGTGATGCTGGAACGCTTCGAGACATATCAGCCGCCTGAGTACCAGTGGCGCGAGGACCCGCTCACTGAATAGCCACGGAATGTGGTTTCCTGCGCACCGAACCACTCTGCCCTGATCTGTTCCCCGCGTGTGCCACATCTTGCCACGGTCAGGACACTCATACCGAGGAGTCTTGCGGGATGATCCGTGCCGAGGGAGTGGAATGATGTTGCACAGGAGAAGACGGCTCGCGGCTTCGGCCGCCATCATCGTCGCACTGGCGTGTGGGGCGCTGACCGGAACCGGAGGTGCGAGCGCCCAGAGCACGACGAACGCGGCCCCGAACGCCGACGCCAACGCGAACACCAACGCGAACCCGAACAACGACGGCGGGAACCGGCCCTGGCTGCCGCCGACCCCGAACCAGTGGCCGCTGGTCGTCAACGCCTCGCACACCGCGGAGCAGGAGATCACGCGCGGTATCGACTACCACACCGACACCTACCAGGCGGTCGGTGGTGTGCAGCACTCGACGGAGCTCACCGTCGACCTGACGGACCCGAACGTCCGGCTCGGCGTCGTGGAGTCGCACAACGAGCTCAGCGATCCCGCCGACGAGATCCCCTCGTCGATGGCGGACCGGACCGGCGCGGTCGCCGGGATCAACGGGGACTTCTTCGACATCTACGGCTCCGGACGGCCGCACGGCATGGTCGTCGTCGACGGCCGGCTGGTGAAGAGCCCGAACCCGGGGTGGAACCAGAACCTCGTGGTGCGCGCCGACGGCTCGATCGGCATCGGCGCCGAGGCGTATTCGGGCACTGCCACGGACGGCACCGCGAGCCACCTGATCAGCTCGGTCAACTTCGTGGACGACCTGTCCGCCAACGGCCTGGTGCGGATCACGCCGGACCTCGGGGACAGCGGGAAGATCCCGGCGTCGGTCGTGGTGTCCGGACACCGGGACCCGGCCGCCTCCGGCGTCCTGGTCGTGGACAAGGTGACGCCGAACGTCACCGACCTGACGCCGCTGCCCGCCGGGACCGAGGACCTGGCCGGTTCGGGCACCTCGGGCCAGTGGCTCACCGCGACCGCGCACGTGGGCGACCGAATCGCCATCGCTGAGGCGATCAGCCCGGACAACAACGTGCGCCAGGCGCTGTCCGGCGGCGCCGTGCTCGTGCAGAACGGGACGATGGCCGTGCCGCTCCAGGGCGGCGGCGAGAACAACGTCAACGACCCGGTCACGGGTCTGGGCGTGACGAAGGACGGCAAGCACGCGATCGTCGCGGTCTTCGACGGCCACCAGCCGGAGGACGCGGCCGAGGGCCTGACGCGGCCGCAGCTGGCCGGGTGGATGATGGCGCACGGCGCGTACAACGCGATGCTGTTCGACTCCGGCGGCTCCAGCGAGATGGTCGCCCGGCAACCGGGGCAGCAGCAGGTCAGCGTCAGCAACACGCCGTCGGACGGGCACGAGCGGCCGGTGGCCAACGGCCTGTTCTTCTACAGCACCGAGGCGCACCCGGGGCCGGCGGTGAAGGCCGTCGCCAACGCCGGCGCGCCGCTGGCCGTGCTGACGAACAGCACGGTCCCGGTCGCGGCGTACGCGGTCGACAAGCTGGGGAACCCGGCGAGCGATCCGGCGAGCCTGTCGGTGCGGCCGGCCTCTCGGGCGAGTATCAGTACCGGGACGAGCGGGGCTTCGCTGACCGCGTCCGGCGAGCCGGGCACCGGTGAGCTGGTCGTGAAGGCCGGTCGGGCGCGCGATTCGGTGCCGCTGCGGGTGACCGACCGGCTGACCTCGCTGTCGGTCAGCCCGGCCACGGTCGATCTGAACAACGGCGGGACGCAGCAGCTCACGATCAGCGCCACGACGCGGGACAAGCAGCCGGTGTCGCTGCTGCCGGCGTCGGTGACGTGGACGGCGTCGCCGTCGAACCTGGGCAGCGTCGATCCCGCGACGGGGTTGTTCACCGCGGCGGCGAGCGGCGAAGGGCTGGTGACGGTCACGGCCAGTGCGGCCGGGGCGAGCGCGACGGTTTCGATCGCGGTGGGTCAGCGTTCTGAAATCGTCGACTCGATGACCGATGTGGGGAACTGGGCCGTGCGGGCGCACGGCGGCGCGACGGGGAGCCTGTCGCTGTCGACGACGACCAAGCGGCTGCCGGGCGACGCCGGTTCGATGGACGTGAGCTACAACATTCCGGCGGGGAACGGCGTCAAGCAGGTCGTGTTCTTCCCGAACGGGAACGAGTCGTTCCCGCCGCCCGGGGAGACGCAGCTGCCGGACGGCGTCGGGGTGTGGATCAAGGGCACCGGGACCGGCGGTTCGGGGTCGCCGCTGGGGTTGGGGAACCTGACGTTGGCCGAGGCGTACACCGAGGTGAACGGGCAGTACGTCGACTTCTATCCGTCGACGGTGACGTACGACGGGTGGCAGCTGATCGTGGCGAACCTGCCGGCGGGCCTGCAGTTCCCGATGACTGTGAACTTCCTGGACTTCCTGGTCATAAGCCCGACGCAGCACCTGTCCGGGGACCTGTATGTCAGTGATCTGCAGGCGCTGTACTCGCCGCGGCCGTTGGTGACGCCGCCGTACGTGGCGATCCCGCACAATCCGTCGTGGTTGCAGTACACCGAGGACCCGGCAAAGTTCCGGGCCGGGGGGACCACGCTGGCGGCGCTGGACGACGCGCACACGCATGCCGACGACCCGAACTCGACCGGGAGTGTGGTGCTGAAGCAGGACGGGGCGCAGATCAAGGCGCTGCCGGCGAGCCAGACCGGGGCGTTGTCGTTGCAGACGATGGGCGACATGAGCGATTCCGGGACGATGGCGAACCTGACGTATCTGAAGTCGCTGCTGGACGGCACCGGGCTGGCCTACCACGAGGGGGTCGGCAACCACGAGATCACGCAGGGTGCTGATCCGGAGAACAAGAACTGGACCAGTCTGTTCGGGCCGACGCACTACAGCTACACGCAGGGTGCGGCGAACGTCGTGGTGACGGACAGTTCGCACATCGGGATCCTGCCCTCGGATCCGTACCAGGTGCCGGCGAGCGATCCGTCGCAGTACCAGTGGCTGGCCGACCAGCTGACGGCGAACCGGTCGCCGGTGGTGTTCGTGGTGAGTCATGTGCCGGCCTACGACCCGCATCCGCAGCAGGACAGCCAGTTCGCGGACCGGTGGGAGGCGCAGATGTACGAGACGCTGGTGCAGAAGTATCAGGACTCGCATCCGCGGACGCATGTGATCATGCTGTTCGGGCACGCTCGTGGCTGGGCTGAGAATCTGCTGGACCCGACGGGGCACGACACGGCGCACGGGATACCGAACTTCGTGGTCGCGGATGCCGGGGTTGAGGCTTATGCGCCGGCGGACAAGGGTGGGTTCTACAACTACGGACTGTTCCATGTGCTGCCGAACGGGGATGTGCAGTTCGCGGCGATTCCTACGTTGGCGAGTATTGCGGTAAGCGGTGCTACCGCTGGTACTACGACGGGTACTACGACTGACGCTACGACTGGCGCTACGACTGGGGCGGCGTCGCTGCACGTCGGGCAGACGACGCAGCTGTCGGCGACCGGGACCACGCCGACCGGGGACGATCTGCCGGCGCTGAGCGTGCCGATCGCGGACCCGGCTTCGCATGTGTGGCGGAGTTCGGATCCGCGGGTGGCCAGCGTGGATGCGGTCACCGGTGTGGTACATGCGAAGTGCCCGGGAACGGCGACGATCTCGGTGACGTCGGGCGGGGTTACCGGGTCTTTGACGGTGACGGTCGCTAAGTCCTAACGCTTTGACGTCGTCCTGACGTTCCAGCGGTCCTCGCGGCACCTGCGATTCACGGTGTCGCGAGGACCAGCAGCGACTCCATGTCCAGCACGAGCGCCTGGACTTCGGCCACGGACACGTGGTGGGTATCGACCTGGACCTCCAGTTCCACCGTATCCGGGGATGTCCCCACTTGGATCATCAGCTTGTCGTGGTAGGTCGTGAACGGCTCGGCCCAGCGCAGGGTGCTTTCATGCTGCGCGGCTTCGAGCTCGTGCCGGGACACCGGTGGGCCGAGCGGCTCGGTGCCGATGCCGAGGCGGCGGTCGTTGAACAGGCAGGACAGGTCGATCGTCTCGCCGCGCTCCTCGTTGATCCGGGCGCGGAGCTCTTCGAGCTTCGTCGGGTCGTAGTACGCGTACTTCGAGCACAGAGCCATGGCGCGCTGCGTGCGGTCGACCACCTCGTCGAAGGGTGCGTCGGCGACGTCAACCGTGAGCAGGCCGTTCACCGACAGCGGATGCGAGACGTCGGCGAGGCCGGGGCGAAAGCGGTTGCCGACGACTACTTGGATCACCGCGGGGCCGATGCCGGTCAGCCGCGCCACCGCCACCGCGTAGCCGGCCAACAGCGCCGTGGAGGCCGGGACGCCGACACGCGCCGCGACCGCCTTCGACGCCAGGTGCAGCGCGCGGGATGTGAAGTACGCGCGCCGGTAGCGTGGCTCGCCCCGGTCCACGTGCGGACCGAAGCGCAGGGGCGCGGCCGAGCGCAGCAGGCGCTCCCAGTAGCGCAGCGAGGCCTCACTCTGCCGCCGGACGGACGCGGTGCGCTGGTGCGCCGCCAACTCCAGCGGGCCCATCGCCGGCTCCGGGTTCTTCGGTTCGCCGGTGAGCGGGTCACGCGTGCCCAGTTCCTCGAGCATGGCGGCGATTCCGCCCGCGTCTGTGGCAACGTGCGAGATCGTCACGACGACATGCGTAACCACACCGCGTGCCCGCACCGCCGCCATCCGGATCGGCCACTCCCGCGCGTGGTCGAACCGCGTCGCCTCCCACCGGTCGGCCAGGTCCTGCGCAGCTTGGGCCGGGTCGGCGTCGTCCGGGACATCGAGGATGCCGAGCGTCGCCTCGCCGAAAGCCGCCACGACCTGGCTCAAGGCACCATCGGAGCCCGACCGGATCAGGGCCCGCATCGAGGCGTACCGGGACATGAAGAACGCGAGCTCGGAGGCGAGGTCCTGGACCGTCCGGCCATCGGTCACCGGCACCGCGCCGCCCATGCTGAGCGACGACTCAGCCTGCTGCATGATCGTCCAGACCTTGCGCTGCCCCCAGGTCAGCTCACCGACGCCGGCGCCGGGCCCCTCGAAGGGCACGACGATCGCGTCCGTCATCCGCGCGCCGCCGAGGATCGTCTGCGGTACCGGTAGAGCCATAGCCCAGCCCCTTTGAAACGCCTGCCACACACCGGTGCCAGACTCGCCCTCCCCGCGCTCGGCTCCATCGTGTGTCAGGCGTGTCGCCGACGCAAGACTCTGAGAAATTGCGGAAAGAACACGATTGGATCGCGCAAAGGTTGGCAGGTGAGCCTTGCTGCGGCACGCGTGGGCCTGGCGGAGCCGGACGGACCCCGCCAAGCCGATCGAGCCGTGAACGGCGCGGGTCCGGCCTGTCAGGCCGCGGCCGGCACGCCGACTCCGGCGCCGTTCACACGCTCACGACGTGTGCCAGAGCTCTTGGAAGTGGTCCCCCGGGCCGCCGCAGGGCGTCGCGTCCGTCGGCGCGGTTGTGCCTTCGTTGTCTATGCAGTCTCCTGTGGCATAGTTCTTGAACGCGTAGTGGCCTATGCCGTCGCCGACCAAGTACCAGTGCTCATCGCCTTCGGAGTGGTCCGTCGAAGCGTAGAGATGGCCATACAGGCCCTCACCCAGGTACCTGCCCGTCTCCACGTCCTTGAAGAGGTAGGCGCCCCAGTCGTTGGACTGCGACCAGCGCTGGTAGCTCCCGCCGTTGCAGGAGTTGCCATAGACGTCGCCGTTGGAGTTGCTGTCCAAGCAGATGCCGCTGGACCAGAAGTGCCACTGGTAGATGGGGGTGCTCGCCTGGGCGGTACCAGTGGCGCTGCACGCGAGAGCGACGGCCGCGGCAGCAGCCATCGCAACTCTACGGATCTTCATCTGTTTCCCCTCGTCGGTGGAGTGCGTCTGCTCGGAAGTCTGTTCAGGCGGATAAGTCGCCGCCAGTTTTCCGGGCAACTCCGGGCACTCGCGGCGCAGTCGGTGCGCCGCTACCTGCCGTCACTCGTCGGGCTGTCCACCGTTAGCACCGTTGCCACCGCTACCACCGTTGCCGCCATTCGCCCCGTTCCACCCGGCCGGCAGCTCCAGCTCGAACCACACAACCTTCCCGTGCCGCGTCGTCCGGCTCCCCCACCGGTGCGACAGTTCGTCGACCAGTCGGATGCCGCGGCCGCTCTCCTCGTAGTCCGTGAACTTCCGGAGGGCCGGGGCTCTCGGGTCCGAGTCGGCGACCTCGATGGTCAGCATGCGGTCGCAGAACAGGCGGAGCTGCCTCGGGCGGTCGGTGTGCGTCAGGGCGTTCGTCACCAGTTCGCTGACCAGGAGTTCGGCCAGGTCCGTGAGTGAGGCCAGGTTCCAGGCGCGCAGGCGTTCGCGGGTGAAGACGCGGGCTTGGCCGGCCATGCGGCGGTCGCCGGACAGCGCCAATGTGGCGACGCGCTCGTCGGCCAGGGAGACCGTGCGGGCCATGATCAGCGCCACGTCGTCCTCGGCGCCGCCGGGGACGAGGGCGGCCAGGACGGCGTCGCAGGCCTCTTCCAACGGGCGGCCGCGCGGGGCCAGCGTCTCTCGCAGGAGCTTGATGCCCTCGTCCAGGTCGCGGCCTCGGCGTTCGACCAGGCCGTCGGTGTAGAGCGCCAGGACGCTGTTCTCGGGCAGGACGAACTCCATGCTCTCGAACGGCACGCCGCCGACCCCCAGCGGCGGGCCCGGCTCGACCTCGAGCAGCCTCGTGGTCCCGTCCGGGGCCACCACCACCGGGGGGAGGTGGCCGGCCGAGGCCATCACGCCGGAGCGCTCCACCGGGTCGTAGACCGCGCAGACGCAGGTGGCGAACTGGTCGTCGCCGCTGCTCGCGGCCGTGGCGTCCAGGCGCGTCAGCACCTGCTCGGGCTCCATGTCCAGGGTGGCCAGGGTGCGGGCGACGGTGCGCAGCTGCCCCATCGTCGCCGCGGCCCGGATGCCGTGTCCCATCACGTCGCCGACCAGCAGCGCCACCCGGCCGCTGGACAGCGGCACGACGTCGAACCAGTCGCCGCCGACCTCGCTGACCCGGCTGCTCGGCAGGTAGCGGTGCGCGATCTCCATGCCGATCGTGTGCGTGACGTTCTGCGGCAGCAGGCTGCGTTGCAGCGTCAGTGCCGTGGCACGCTCCCGGCGGTACAGCCGCGCGTTGTCCATGCACAGCG
The DNA here is from genome assembly GCF_041261445.1 of Catenulispora sp. EB89. Taxonomy (NCBI): domain Bacteria; kingdom Bacillati; phylum Actinomycetota; class Actinomycetes; order Catenulisporales; family Catenulisporaceae; genus Catenulispora; species Catenulispora sp. EB89. The sequence continues at coordinate 46,944 of NZ_JBGCCU010000031.1, read as the reverse complement.
CCGCGCGCGCCGCCAGTTCCTCGGCCAGTGCGACGTCGGCGCGGCCGAACGGTTCGCGGTCCTGCATGCGGATGAACTCCGCGCCGCCGAGCACCACGCCGCGGGCCAGCAGCGGCACCATCAGGTAGGAGTGGATGCCGGCCGCCAGGCCGCCGGCCACGCGCTCCGGGGAGGAGGCGATCGCGGCGAGGGATTCCTCGTCGACGATCGGGATCACCATGGGGCGTCCGCTGCGCAGGCTTCGGGCGTAGCCCTTGGTGGCGTCGCGGGTGGAGGTCTTGCCGACCGCGTCGGCGAGGGAGGTCAGGCCGGAGGGGAAGGACTCGGCGACGGCGACGGCCTGCAGGACCACCGGCTCGCCGGGCACCGGCGAGGCCGGCTCGTCGCCGCGCATCACCGAGGCGAGCAGGTCGACGGTCGCGAAGTCCGCGAAGCGCGGCAGCACCACCTCGATGAGCTCTTCGGCTGTGCGTTGCAGGTCGAGGGTCGTCCCGATGCGGACGCTGGCGTCGTTGAGCAGCGCCAGCCGGCCCTGCGCGGCGTTCGCCTGGCGCAGCGTCTCCTGCCGGGCCAGCGCGGTCTCGCGTTCGCGCTGGAACAGCAGGGCGTTGTCGAAGGCGGTGGCCGCGCGGGCGATGAGCTCTTCGCCGAGGGTGATGTCCTGGTCGTCGAACGGTTCGCGTTCCTTGCGGCGCGCGTAGGACACGAAGCCCAGCACCGCGCCGCGCGCCACCAGCGGCGCGACGCGCACCGTCTGGGCCCGGCGGGCGTAGAAGTCGCTCACCCGGCCGGTCGGGTTGGCGATGATCGACGGCATCTCGGCCGGGTCGACGATGACGGTCTCGTGCAGCCGCAGGGCCTCGGCGTACGGGGAGCCCGACTCCAGGCGCTGCAGCTGGCCGATCGGGACGTCGTCGTAGGGGAAATCACCGCTGACCGCGTCGAAGGCGACGCGGCGCACCACGAACGACTCCGGGTCGGCCTGCGCCTCGGCGTAACCGCTGCTGTAGGCGGGGGCGGGCCCGCTCGCGGCGGCCCCGCTCCCGTTGGCGCTCCCGGTGCCGTTCCCGTTCCCGCCGCCGTGGCCCGAGCCGTGCCCGCGTCCGTGCCGGGACCGCTGTTCCAGCACGTGGACCCCGCACACGTCGGCGATCTCCGGGACCATCGCCTTGACCAGCTCCGCGGCCGCCTGCCGGACGTCCAGCGTGGCGCCGATGGCGGCGCTGGCCTCGGCCAGCAGGGCCAGCCCGCGCCGGGCCCGCGCGGCCTCCTCCTCGGCCTCGTGACGCTCCGTGACGTCGATGACGGTCGAGCTGACGCCGAACACCCGCCCGGACGGGTCCTGGAGCGGGGAGTACCAGGCCGACCAGGTGTGGTGGTGCGCGGCCTCGCCGTGCTCGACGTCGCCGTCGGCGCGGCCGGCCCAGCGGGCGTCGGAGATCGGGCGGCCGGTGCCGAGCACCTGCCGGATCTGCGCCTCGATCCGTAAGCCCTCGTCCCCCGGCAGCACGTCCCGGACCCGGCGCCCGAGGTGCTCGGCGACCGAGATCCCGTGCGCCGCCGCCAGCGCCGCGTTGACCTGCACGAAGCGGGTGTCGGTGTCGTAGACCGCCATCCCGACCGGCGACTGGCTGAAGAAGCTGTCCAGCACGGCCAGATCGGCCTCGACCCCGCGGACCGCGCCCACGTCCACGGCCGTGGCCAGCACCAGCGGCGGCCGGGTCCCGGAGTCGATCAGATAGGTATGGATCTCCAGGTCCACCACGCGGCCGTCGCCGCGCCGCACCGGGAAGACGCCGGCCCAGTCCTCGCCCTGCAGGATCTGGCCGTAGATCGTCAGGATGTCGGCGCGCCGCTGCTCGGAGCCGAGCAGATCGAGGGCGAAGCTGCCCTCGGCCTGCTCGGCGGAGTAGCCGAGCATCGCCTCGGCGGCGGCACTCCAGTGGACTATTCGGCCGTCGGCTTCCAACAGGGCGGTGGCGACGCCCACGACGGGATGGCGCCGGGGCTGAGGTCCCCCCGCGCTCCGGCTGTTCTCCGCGGTGTCCGCGTCTGCTCCGGGCGTGTCATCGGCCATGGACGGTCAGGCCGCCCCCAGCGCGTCACGCCGACGCAACGGGATGATGCGCGTGGCGTTCACGTCTATAGCCTCCCCCATATGGCAAGCGCGACGCGAGTCGGGTCGGGATTGATGCCGTGGCGCCGGTCGGGAGCCGGGTCGATGATGGAACTGTGCCGGATCCGACCGAGCAGTCCCCGTCGTCCGAGCCGGACGAGCCGCGGCTGGCGGTGGCCCGGCTGAACTGGGCGAACCGGCAGGCCGAGGCGGTGGCGGAGGCCGACCGGCTGCTGGCCGGGCTGTCCGCGCCGCAGGACGTGCTGGCCGTGCAGCTGGCGAAGGTGTCGGCGCTGCTGAACATGGACCGGCTCCGGGACTGCCCGCCGATCATCGACGCGGCCTGGGCGATCATCCAGGAGCACGGCGCCCGGCCGGCCGACGTCGGGGAGTTCCACGCGCTCGCGGCCTTCTTCGCCTACCGCAAGGGCTCGCTGGAGCGGTGCGTCACGGACCTCGTGCGCGGGGCGCAGGCGCTGGAGGCGACGACGAACGACCAGCGCGCGGTCCGGCCCTGGATCTCGATGGCCGTCACCTACTCGCTGGTCGGCTTCCACCGGCACGCGGTCGCCACGCAGCGGCACGCCGAGGACATCGCGCGCTTCGGCAGCACCGAGGACCGGCGGCTGACGGCGCACCCGGAGATCCGTGTCCGGCAGGCGGTGTTCCTGGACCAGCGCGGCGAGACCGGCTCGGCCAAGGCGGTCCTCGGCGACCTCGTCGACCGGCTGCGGGCCGAGGACCTGATCGCGATGGAGGTCCCGTATCTCGGCTACGCGATGGCGCGCTACGCGGCGCTCGGCGGGTCCTACGAAGGAGACGCGAGACTGTTGCTGCGCCTGGAGAACGCGCAGTTCCCGGAGAGCGTCGAGCTGGCCCGGCTCGGCGAGGCCGCGATGCAGATCGCGGAAGGGAACTCGGAGAAGGCGCTGGAGCTGCTCGGCGACGCCCGGACTTCGCAGACCCGCCTCGGCCGCGCCGAAGTGCCCCGGCTCAGGGCCCTGGCCCACATCGCCGCCGGCGACCACGCGGCGGCCCACGCCGCCGACCGGGAGGTGACGTACCTGTTGGCGCGCGCCAGCGACCAGGTCTACGACCTCTTCGTCGACGGCATCACGGCCCGGCTGGACTTCGACGAGCTGCGCCGCAACATCGGACGCTACGCCGACGAGGCCCAGACCGATCCGTTGACCGGGCTGCCGAACCGGCGGCATCTGGAGCGCTACGTCGGGGAGCTGACCGGACGCGGCGGGGGCGGGGTGCTGGGGGTCGCGGACCTGGACGGGTTCAAGGAGGTGAACACGGTCCACGGGCACCTCATCGGGGACGAGGTGCTGCAACAGGTGGCCGCGGTGCTGTCCCGGACGCTGCGCGGCGACGACTTCCTGGCCCGCTACGGCGGCGACGAGTTCGTGATCGTGCTGCCTGGCACGGCGCTGGCCGAATCGCAGGAAGTCGTCACGCGGCTCACCGCGGCGGTCGCCGCGCACGACTGGAGCGGATTGGCTCCGGGCACACCGGTGTCGGTGACGATGGGGGTCACGGCGCTCGCGGGGCGGGGGCTCGCGGAAGCGTTTCGGGAAGCGGACTTGTTGATGCTGGAAGCGAAGAACCAGCCGGCGTGATGGTGAATTCGGAGAATACGCATGGAATACATAGTCACAATGACGACTCAGGTGCCGGAAGGCACGACGCCGGAGGAAGTGGACGCGGTTCGGGCGCGGGAGGCCGCGAACACGCGGGTCCTCGCGGAGGATGGCAAGGTACTGCGACTGTGGCGTCCGCCGCTGGCGCCCGGCGAATGGCGCACGCTCGGCCTGTTCGCGGCTCAGGACCCTGACGATCTGGAGAAGACCCTCGCCACGATGCCGCTGCGGATCTGGCGCACCGACGAGGTGACGCCGCTGGGGCCGCACGGAAACGACCCGGGGCCGGGGCGCGTGGCGCTCGACGGGACGGAGACGGAGTACTTCACGACGTTCACGCTCGCGGTGCCCGCCGACGCGAGTCCGGAGGACGTCGAGGACGCGACGGCCGGGGAAGCCCGGCGCACCGCGGAGCTCGCGGCCCAGCGGCGGCTGATCCGGTTGTGGTCGCTGCCGGGCGAGGGGCGCAACCTCGGGCTGTGGCAGGCTGCTGATGCGGAGAGCTTGGACGGATATCTGCGGTCGCTGCCGATGGACAAGTGGCTGGAGGTCGAGACGCTGGCGCTGACGCGGCATCCCAGCGATCCGGCGACGGCTTAGCAATGTGCTGATTCGGCCGGCGCGACATCGGCCGGGGCAGGCACCAGCGGCACGATCAGTGCCAGGCCAAGCGTGCGTGGACTGCCCGCTCCGGTTCCCCGGGCGCACCGACCGCTCGCGCTGACCGCACGGGCCGGCGCCGGTCGGCAAAGGCGCGCGGATCAGATCGGCGAGCGCGGGCCAGGCCGCCCACAGCGCATCAGGCCCCGTTGATCTGCCGCCCCGGCATCGGCTCGGCGAGCGCCAGCCGTGACGGCGGCGCCCCGAAGGCGTCGCCGAAGTACTGCGTCTCGTGGACCACGCGCTCCTCGGCGAACTGCATGATGCTGACCGAGTAGCTCGGCGCGCCGTCGTAGGTGATCACGCACTCGCTCACCCACAGATCGTCGCGGCCGGTGATCCGCAGGACCCTGAAATGCCGGTCGGCGGGGTGTCCGCCGCGCTGGGCGGCGATGGTCGCGCGGCCGCGGAAGCGTTCGCCGGACTGCGGGTAGTCGAGGACCGCGTCGTCCGTGTAGATGGCGTGTTCGACTTCGATGTCCCCGTTTTCAGAGGCTTGCCAGTGTTCTTCGATCGCTGCCTTGGTCCGAGCGTGGGCGTTCATCGGGTCTCCTTAGAGGGGAATCCATAAGGAAGTGTAAGAACCGCTCCGAACCAATGCCTCGAATCGCGTCGTGACCTACGATGAGGCCAGCCAGACGAGTCTGGTCGGCGTGTCGGCGGTTGTGCGGAAGGCCACACCGGCTCTTGCGCTCTGTCATCCCTTTTGAGCAGTTAGTGACGATATCATCTCCGATAGATGGATATGGACGACGGGTACTCGCGAAGCGATCCTCGGGGAGGGTGCACTGACGCCCTCCTCGGCACCATCGCGTCACTGAGCTCGGAGCTGCTCGCCGACGTGCTCGCCGGGGCTCCGGCGGGAGTGGGGCTGCTGGACGCCGAGTTGCGGTGGGTCTATGCCAACTCCGCGTTCCTGGAGAACACCGGGCTGGAGCCGGCGCGGCTGCTGAACCGGCCGGTCGCCGCCACGCCCTTCGCCGCCGACCTGCCCACCATCAGCCGGGTGCTGGCCGAGGCCGACTCCGACGACGCGGACGCGGACGCGGCCGAGCCGGTCACCGGCACGGCGACCGGCTGGCACATCCGATACCGCCGCCTGGAGGCCGGCGGCCAGGTCATCGGCGTCGTCGCGGCCGTGGCCTCCTCCCCGACCGGCCATCAGCGCGAGCTGGACCGGGCCCGCCGCCGGCTGGCTCTGCAGGGGGCCGCCGCCGAGCGCATCGGCACCACGCTCGACGTGGACATCACCTGCATCGAGCTCGCGGAGCTCACGGTTCCGGCGATGGCCGACGTGGCGATCGTCGAGGTGATGCCGCACGAGTTCGTCGACCGCGGCCCCAACGGCCAGGGCGGCCCGCTCGAAACCTTCCGCATGCGCCGCGCCGCGCTCGCCTGCACCCCCGAGCTGCGCCGCCGCCTCGGCCCGCTGGCCCTGCCCGGCGCCTCGATCCGGCCCGGCGCCGGCTCGGCGGTCGCGCGCTGCCTGGCCGAGGGCCGGCTGGTGGTCGGCAACCTGCTCTCCGAGGACGAGCTGGCCGACTGGGCCGAGAGCCGGGAGACGCTGGCCGCCTACAAGCTCGCCGACGTCGACTCGGTCCTGGCCGTCCCGCTGAGCGCGCGCGGCCGGCTGGTCGGCGTGCTGACGCTGGCCCGCGGCCGCGGCACGTCGAAGGGCTTCACCGACGACGACGCCGCGCTCGTCCAGGACCTCGCCGACCGGGCCGCGGTCAGCGTCGAGAACGCCCGGCAGTACGCCGACTCCCAGAGCGTGACCCTGGAACTCCAGCGCGCCCTGCTGGTCGAGCCGGGCCGGCCGCACTCGAACCTCGAGGTCGCCGCCCGCTACCGGCCCTCCGGCAACCGCGCCCTGGTCGGCGGCGACTGGTACGAGATCGTCCGGCTGCCGTTCGGCCGCACGCTGCTGGTGATGGGCGACGTGATGGGACACGGCGTCGAGGCCGCGGTCGACATGAGCATCTACCGCTCGGCGATCCGCGACGCCGGCGGCATGGACCTGCCGCCGCACGGCATCCTGCGGCACCTGGACACGCTGATCGCCAGGGACGAGTCGGCACGCCCGGCGACCTGCCTGCTCGGCGTCGCCGACCCCAACCGCGGCCGCTGGACCTTCGCCAGCGCCGGCCACCTGCCGCCGGCGCTGTTCGTCGCCGACCGCCCGACCGAGCTGGTGACGGTCCCGACCGGCCCGCCGCTGGGCACCGGTCTCGGCGGCTACGAGCAGGTGATCGTCGACCTGCGCGCGGACCAGGTGCTGCTGATCTACACTGACGGCCTGGTGGAGCGCCGGGGCGAGGACATCGACGTCTCGCTGGCCAGGCTCGCGTCCCTGCCGCTGCCGGCCGGCGGCGGCCTGGAGGATCTGCTCGACGACGCGCTGCGGCTGGTCGCGCCAGCGGCCATCGAGGACGACATCGCGATTCTCGCCGCGCGTGCGACGCCGCGGCCGTAGCGGTCGTAGCGGTCGTAGCCGCCGATGAGACCCAGCCTGATCGCCGTCAGCGGCCCACCCGGCACGGGCAAGACGACGCTCGCGCACGCGCTGGCCAACGCGCTCGGCCGGCCGGCGGTGTGCCGGGACGAGATCAAGGAACAGATGGTCGCCGACGGCGCCGAACCGGCCGACGCCCACGACCTGAACCTGAAGACCAACGCAGCGTTCTTCGAAACCCTCGGCGGGCTGCTGCGGTCGGGCACGAACGTGGTCGCGGAGGCGGCCTTCCAGGACCGGCTCTGGCGTCCGGGGCTGGAGCCGCTGCTGAATCTGGCGGATATCTGCATCCTGCGATGCGTCATCGATCCCGAACTCGCTCGCGAACGCATCGCTCACCGAGCAGCGACTCAGTCCGCACGCGCGGCGCACGCGGACGCCGCCTTCCTGCGCCGCATCGCCGACGGAGAACGGCCGATCGAGTCGTGGGTCCCGATCACGCTGGACGTTCCGACCCTGATCGTGGACACCACAGCGAGCTGGAAGCCGACACTGGCCGAGATCGTCGAGTTCGCTTCGACAAGGCCCTGAGTTGCGCAACAAGAATCCGTAGACGAGGGCTTTCCCGGCATCTAGCATCAGCGCCGTTCACTCATGCAGAAGGCGTTCATATACGTGAACACCATCATCCCGCCAGGAGTCCTCGATGCGGCATGCCCTCAGACCGGGCGGATTCTCCCGCCGAACGTCGATCGTCGCGGGTGCGGCGGTCCTGACCGCCGTGGCCGCGATCCCCACAGCCCTGGCCGCACAGGCCCCGCAGACCGCTGTCAAAGCCGCTGCCACGACCACCGCCGGCACCACCGCCAGCACCACCGCCGCCAGCGCGACCATCAGCGTCTCGGCGGCCGGCACCGGAACCTCGCTGGCCACCAGCGACGTCGGCCTGTCGTACGAGGCGTCGTTCCTGGCGATCCCGAGCTTCGGGCAGGGCAACCAGTTCCAGTACCTCAAGAACCTGGGGACCTCAGTCATCCGCATCGGCGGCAACCAGGTCGACAAGTCCTTCTGGACTTCCAGCAACGAGCCGCAGCCGTCCTGGGCCGACGCCACCATCACCCCCGCCGACCTGAGCAACCTCGCCACCCTGGCCGGCGCCAGCGGCTGGAAGGTCATCCTCGGCGTGAACATGAAGCAGTACGACCCGGCGCGCGCCGCCGACGAGGCCGCGCACGCCGAGGCCGCGCTCGGCTCGTCGTTGCAGGACATCGAGATCGGCAACGAGCCGGACCTGTATCCGCAATACAGCGGCAACTCGGGAAAGTACGTCACCGACTTCCACGCCTACGTCCAGGCGATCCGGGCCGCGGTGCCGGGCGTGCCGATCGAGGGCAGTGACGCCGCCACCTCGCCGACCGGCGCGTTGCAGACCGCGTTCGTCAACGACCAGGCGTCGATGGGGACTCCGCAGATCAGTGAGCTGACCAGCCACCACTACCCGCTGTCCAACTGCGGGAGCCCGAACCCGGCGCCGAGCATCGCCGACCTGTTGTCCTCCGGAACCCACTCGAAGGAGACGTCGGCCGCCGACAGCGCGGTGTCGGTCGCCAACCGGCTGTCGCTGCCGGCGGTGATCGACGAGGGCAACTCGGTGGTGTGCAGCGGTGTTCAGGGCGTCTCGGACGTCTACGCCTCGGCTCTGTGGGCCGTTGACGAGGAGCTGAACTTCGCGCAGGAGGGCGCGGCCGGGTACTACATGCACGGCACTGTGACGCAGTGCTATGGCACGTCCTCGTTCCCGTACTACACCCCGCTGTGCGCGGCGACCGCCGCCGACGCGGCGGCCGGCAACCTGTCCGCGCAGCCGGAGTACTACGGCCTGGCCGCCGTGCACGCCGTCGGGACCGGCAGCTTCCTGCAGGTCAGCAACCCGGCCTCGGCGACGGTGCGGGCCTACGCCGTCCGGCACGCCGACAACTCGGTCACGGTCGTGCTGGACAACGTCGCGGATCCGGCGGGCAACGGCGCGACCTCGGTCCAGCTGAACCTGCCGCAGACCTATGCTTCGGCCTCCCGGTTCGACCTGTCGGCCGCCAGCCTGACCGCGCAGAGCGGAATCACGCTCGGCGGCCAGAGCGTGCAGTCCGACGGCACGCTGCCGGCCCCGACGACGACGTCGTACACGGTCGACTCCCCGACGTTCTCCGCCTCGGTCCCGGCCGGCGACGCGGCCGTGATCACCTTCGGCGGCCCGTCCGGCGCGGCCCCGACCACGTTCGTCGGCGGCCTGTCCGGCAAGTGCCTGTCGGTCACCGGCGGGTCCACGGCTCCCGGCACGACCTCGGACATCTACACCTGCAACGGCAGCCTGAGCGAGCACTGGCTGGTGAACGGGAACGGCACGATCACCGGCGCGACCAGCGGCCTGTGCCTGGAGGTGCAGAACAGCGCGACCGCCGACCGCTCGATCGTCGGCGTGAACACCTGCAACGGCGCCGCCAACCAGCGGTGGACGGTGAACTCGGGGTCGGGGTCGGCGGGGACGATCGTCGGGGCGCAGTCCGGCAAGTGCCTGAGCGTGCTCGGGGCTTCGACGGCCAACTACGCCGAGGGCGAGATCTACACGTGCAACGGCAGCACCAGCGAGAACTGGACGGAGCAGCCGTAGCGCGGGGCGCGAATTTCGGCGGTTCGCAAGCGAGGCCACGCGCTGCCCGGATATGTTGACGGGGACGGACCGGGACCGGAGAAAGTCATCACAGCGCTAGGGCATCCGTGACACAGAAAAGTGTGCTTGTCATCATTCCGGCGTGGAATGAGGAAGAATCCATCGGCCACGTCCTGCAGGAGATCCAGGATTTCCTGCAGGACGTGGACATCCTCGTGGTGGACGACGGATCGACCGACGCCACGGTGAAGACAGCCCGCGCGCACGGCGTCGCCGTCCTGGAACTCCCGTTCAATCTCGGCGTCGGCGGCGCCAGACGGCTCGGCTACATCTACGCGCGCGACCACGGCTACCAGATCGCCGTGCAGTTCGACGCGGACGGCCAGCACCTGCCGGAGAGCATCCCGAAGCTGATCGCCGGCCTGGCCGACGCCGACATGGTGATCGGCGCCCGCTTCGCCGGCGAGGGCGACTACGAGGCCAAGGGCCCGCGCCGCTGGGCGATGACGCTGTTCAGCCTGGTCATCTCCGGCCAGGCGAAGGTGCGGCTGACGGACACGACGTCCGGACTGCGCAGCTGCAATCGCGAACTCATCGAATATTACGCGGCCTGGTATCCGGTCGAATATCTGGCCGACACGATCGACACACTTGTCAGAGCCATCAAAGCCGGATATGTGGTGCGCCAAGTGCCGGTCGAGATGCGCCCACGCAAGGGCGGCACGCCGAGCGCTTCTCCGGTGAAATCGATCGCTTATTTGGGGCGGGCCGTATTCGTGCTATGCCTTGCTTATTTGCGGAAGTAAGGGGATTTCAGCGCCCGCTCAGCGGCACCGGCTGAAACCGGATCGGCGAGCGCCGCTTCCAGACCGGGGACGAGCTCACGCGCTGCCGGACCGAGATCCGGCGCGAGGTCCGCGGCAAGTTCGGCCGCCTTGGCGACGGTCCAGGCGGTGATGTCTTCGCCGGCGAGATCAAGTGTGCTGCGCAGTACCTCGATCACGTACTCGGGCCGGCCTGTGAAGAGCCAGAGAGCGTGGCCGAGCTTGAGACGCGCCTGGTGCGCCGGGAGGCTCGGGGTCGGGACCGGGATGGCCTGGAGCGCCCGCAGGAGGAGCGGGGTGAGGAGTTCGGCATGGTCGGCGCGATCGGGGAGTTCCGTGGCGGCGTCGGCTGCTGCGGCGCGGTCGTCGGCATCCTTGCTCGGGGTGCTGAGCCCGAACCGGACGGCGGCCAGGAGCGCCCCGGTGCCGCCTGTCAGGCTCCGTACGGCCCGGGCCACCGCGAGGCGCGCGGGGACGGCCTCGGCGCCGTCGGCGGTCTCTGCGACGCGCCGCAGCGCCGCCACGCACTCCGGGGTCGGCCGGCCGATCGCGGTCAGCGCCGGAGCCGCCACGATGGGCCGGACGGCCAGCAGCCGGACGAGTTCGGGCACGGCCGGCTCCGCGCGATCGCCCCACGCCGCGAGGGTCTTCGCCAGCTCGCGGGGTTCGCTGTAATCGCGGACCGCGGCGAACGGGTTGTCGGCGGCGGGAGCCGGCTGCTGCGCGGCGTCGCAGATCTCGGTCAGGCGGCGGCGAATCGCGACGAGCAGGTCGGGGTCGAAGGGCGCAGGGGCGTCGGATCCCGCGAGCGCCGAGCGGTCGAGCGTCATGAGCCGGATGATGGCAGAAACCGCCGACAGGAACGGCCTGGGGCCTGCCGGGGAACCCATATCATCACTATCCAGCACCATCCTGGTCAGCAGAACACGAAGGAGTGCCATGCAGCAGGTGAAGGCAGTCATCGCCCGGACCGAGGGCGCACCGGTGGAGATCGTGACGATCAACGTCCCCGATCCCGGGCCCGGTGAGGCCGTGGTGCGGGTGCAGGCCTGCGGCGTCTGCCACACCGACCTGCACTACCGGGAGGGCGGCATCAACGACGAGTTCCCATTCCTGCTGGGCCACGAGGCCTCGGGCATCGTGGAGGCCGTCGGCCCCGGCGTCACCGAGGTCGAGCCCGGCGACTTCGTCATCCTGAACTGGCGCGCGGTCTGCGGCCAGTGCCGGGCCTGCCGGCGCGCCGAGCCGTGGTACTGCTTCAACACGCACAACGCCAAGCAGAAGATGACGCTCGAGGACGGAACCGAGCTGACCCCGGCCCTCGGCATCGGCGCGTTCGCCGAGAAAACGCTGGTCGCGGCTGGTCAGTGCACGAAGGTGGACCCGAGCGCGCGGCCCGCGGCCGTCGGCCTGCTCGGCTGCGGGGTGATGGCGGGCATCGGCGCCGCCGTGAACACCGGGGGCGTCACCCGGGGCAAGTCGGTCGCGGTGATCGGCTGCGGCGGGGTCGGTGCGGCGGCGATCGCGGGCTCGGCGCTGGCCGGGGCGAACCCGATCATCGCGGTGGACCTCGACGCCAAGAAACTCGCGACCGCGACCCGGCTCGGCGCCACGCACACCGTCGACTCCTCCACGACCGACCCGGTCGCCGCGATCCAGGAGCTGACCGGCGGTTTCGGCGCGGACGTGGTGATCGAGGCGGTCGGCCGGCCGGAGACCTGGAAGCAGGCGTTCTACGCGCGCGACCTGGCCGGGACCGTGGTGCTGGTCGGTGTGCCGACGCCGCAGATGCGGATCCCGGACCTGCCGCTGATCGACGTGTTCGGCCGGGGCGGCGCGCTGAAGTCCAGCTGGTACGGCGACTGCCTGCCCAGCCGCGACTTCCCGATGCTCGTCGACCTCTACCAGCGCGGCAAGCTCGACCTCGACGTGTTCGTCAGCGAGGAGATCGCGCTGACCGACGTCGAGGCCGCTTTCGACCGCATGCGGCGCGGCGAGGTTCTGCGGTCCGTGGTGATCCTCTGATGGGAGATTCTCCGATGGCTGACGATCACATGGCTGACCATCAGACGGCCGGCGATCAGATGGCCGGCGATCAGACGGCGGCGCGCGTCGACCACGGGGTGACGTCCGGGACCTTCAGCCTGGACGGCGAGACCTTCGATGTCGACAACAACGTCTGGGTCGTCGGCGACGAGGCGGAGTGCGTCGTCATCGACGCCCCGCACTCGGTCGAGGGGATCCTCGCGGTCGTCGGCGGGCGCCGGGTCAAGGCGATCGTGTGCACGCACGCGCACGACGACCACGTCCGCGTCGCCCCGGAGCTGCGCGAGCGCACCGGGGCGCCGATCCTGCTGCATCCGGACGACCGGCCGCTGTGGGAACTCGTGCACGGCGGCCCCGAGGACCCGGAGGCGACGCTCTGGGACGTCGATCTGACCGACGGCCAGACGTTCCCCATCGGCGGCGTCACGCTGCAGGTGCTGCACACGCCGGGCCACTCCCCCGGCGCGGTCTGCTTGTACGCGCCCGAACTCGGCTGCGTCTTCACCGGCGACACGCTGTTCCACGGTGGGCCCGGCGCTACCGGACGCTCTTATAGCGATCGGCCCACCTTGGAGTCGTCGATCCGCGCAAAGCTGTTCATGCTGCCCGGTGCGACCGTGGTGCACACCGGGCACGGCGAGGACACGACTGTCGAAGCGGAGCGCGATCGAGGGTTCTGAGCGTCACTGCTGCGGCGACTGGGAAGACTGTGACGACTGCGGAGACATCTGCCCGTACTGCTGCTGCTCCCGGTCGTAGCGGGCCTGGAGCCCGGCCCAGTCGCTTTGCGGGATGGTGCCGTGGGCGCCGTGTGCGATCTGGCCGCCGCCGATGTAGTAGTCGAGGTCGTAGTTCTCGCGGGCGTCGTGGAACTGCTGCTGGAACTGGTCCGGGGTGAGCTGCTGCAGGGTGTTCACGGTGTTGGGGTCCAGGTGGCTGGCGGCGTAGTCGCTCTGCTGACCGGAAGCCATCGAGGTCAGCATCGCCATGGTGCCACCGGGTCCGCGCATGTGCGCCGAGGAGATGAGCGCGGCCTGGATGCCGGGGTCGGCGAACTGGGTGGCGTTGACCTGGTTGGCCTCGTTGGTGATGGCCTGGGTGACGGCGGCCTGCTCGCCGGCGCTGCCCTGGCCGAACTGGGTGCGCGCGGCCAGGATGGCGTCGTAGCCATTGTGGCTGTTCTGCCGGAAGCCGTAGATCTCCGGGACGCCGTCCTGGTAGGCGACGGCGCCGTTGTTGGATTCGGAGTTCATGATGGAGTGCACGACCGCCGGGTCCACCTGGCCCGGTGCCGGCGGGAGGGTGACGCCCTGGTCGTGCGCGTACTGCGCGAGCGCCGCGGAGGTGCGGGTGCCCCACTGGCCGTCCGGGGTTCCGACGTTGTAGCCGAGGTCGTTGAGCTGCTGCTGCATGGTGCGGACGTCGTCGCCGGAGTCGCCGTAGTGGTGCGTGCCGAGGGTGGTCAGGCCGGGCAGCGACGAGGCCTGAGTCGCCGAACCCGAGGCCGCGGGGTCGGTCGTGGTGGCGGTCGGGGTCGCGCCGGTGGTGCTGGCGGCGCCGTTCGCGCCAGCCGTGCCGGTCGTGGAGTCGCCCGCCATGCTCAACCCGTCGAACCAGTCGCCGACCTTGCAGTCGGCGTCGATGTAGCCGGTCAGCGCCGAGCTCAACGACGTGTTGAGGCCCGAGATGCCGGTGTTCACCGAGGTCAGCGCCGACCCCAGGTTGCTGAACAGCTGGTCGTGCGCCGCACCGACGGCGCTGCCGATGCCGCCGAAGCTGGTCGGGTCCAGCATCACGCCCTGGAACTGGTTCGCGGCGCCGACGGAGTCGCCGGCCACGCCGGTCAGATCGGAGATGGCCGACTGCATCGGGCCGGTGGAAACGGTGAACCCGCCGTCCAGCGGGGCCGAAAACGGCATCGGAGAGGTAGCCCCATCGCTCATATCCCTTCACGGTAGGCGCCGACAGCCGGCGTGGTGTCGGCGAAACTACCCGCATTCATCTCAGCTGACGGCTGCCCGCCGGGAGGCGGTAGCCTCGGGGCATGGAATCCGGGGACTACATCACAGTAGAGATGCGACTCGCTGCCATCGAGGAGAAGCTGGACCGGGTGCTGGCGCACCTCGGCCTCGACGGTGACGCCGCCGGTGGCCTCGGCGCGAGCGGACAGGTGTCGGCGACGGGCCTGATGCCGGAAACGCGTGCACCGAATCCCCTCGCGGCTTATGAAGGTCAGCTCACCGCGTTGATCCAGTCCGGCAAGACGATCCAGGCCATCAAGCTCTACCGCGAGGCCACCGGCGCCGGGTTGAAGGACGCGAAAGACGCGGTCGAGGCCTACGAGCGCGACCTCCGGGCCCGCGGCGGCTGGCGGTAGGCAGCCGACAGCAGACGGGCTCGGGCGCCTACAAGTTCCCCATAGCGTTCCACATACTTGACGGCCCCTTGCTCACACCCCGCACACCTGTCAGGATCGCTGACTTGTGATCGTTGACGCCACGGGGACCACCTCCCAGAACACCGCAAGCTCGACAGACGCCTCCGGACACCGCACCCGCAAGGCCGGCGCGACCGCCTTGATGCTCGGCGCGCTGGGCGTCGTGTTCGGGGACATCGGAACCAGCCCGCTGTACGCGATGCAGACCGTGTTCACCGCCGACAACAAGGCGGTCGGCACCTCGGCGGACCAGGTCTACGGGGTGGTGTCGCTGGTGTTCTGGGCGATCACGCTGATCGTGTCGGTCAAGTACGTGGGCTTCATCCTGCGCACCGACAACGACGGCGAGGGCGGCATCATGGCCCTGACCGCGCTGATCCAGAAGCTGGACTTCCGCTCCACCCGGACCAAGGTACTGCTGGTCGCATTGGGGATACTCGGCGCGTCGCTGTTCTACGGCGACGGGATGATCACGCCGGCCATCTCCGTGCTGTCGGCGGTGGAGGGTCTGAAGGTCTCCGCGCCCGGGCTCAAGGACTACGTCGTGCCGCTGACCGTGGTCATCGTCATCGGCCTGTTCGCGATCCAGAAGTACGGCACCGCGCTGGTCGGCGGGCTGTTCGGACCGGTGATGACGGTCTGGTTCCTGATCATCGGAGTGGCCGGCGCGGCGGAGGTCGCGGCGCACCCGGCGATCGTCAAGGCCCTGTCCCCCTCGTACGGGGCGCAGTTCATGGTGCACCACGGGATCGTGGCGTTCATCGCGCTGGCCTCGGTGGTGCTGGCGGTGACCGGCGCCGAGGCGCTCTACGCCGACATGGGCCACTTCGGGCGCAAACCGATCCACCGCGCCTGGTTCTACCTGGTGTTCCCGGCGCTGACACTGAACTACCTGGGCCAGGGCTCACTGATCCTGCGCCGGCCGGAGACCGTGTCGAACCCGTTCTTCCTGCTGATGCCGCACTGGTCGCAGTTCCCGATGGTGATCCTGGCGACGGTGGCGACGGTCATCGCCTCCCAGGCCGTCATCTCCGGGGCGTTCAGCGTGACCCGCCAGGCGATGCAGCTGGGGTTCCTGCCGCACATGACCATCCGGCACACCTCCGAGCACGAGATCGGCCAGGTCTACGTGCCGGTCGTGAACTGGTTCCTGTGCTGCACGGTCACCGTCCTGGTGATCGGTTTCGGCTCCTCGGCATCGCTGGCCTCCGCCTACGGCGTGGCCGTCACCGCGACCTTCATGCTCAACACCATCCTGTTCCTGGCCGTCGCCCGCGTCCTGAAGGGCGTCGCGCCCTGGAAGATCGCCGTGGGCGCGGTGGTGTTCCTCACCAGCGAGACAGCGTTCTTCGCCGCGAACCTCACCAAGGTCGTGCACGGCGGCTGGCTGCCCCTGCTGGTCGCCACGCTCGTGTTCACGGTGCTGAGCACCTGGCGCCGAGGCCGCGCGATCGTGACGCCGAACCGCACGGCGCTGGAAGGGCCGCTGCGGCCGTTCGTGGACGAGGTGGACGCCCTGGAGCCGCCGATCCACCGCGTGGACGGCGTGGCGGTGTTCCTCAACGCCAACATCGAGACCACGCCGCTGGCCCTGCGCGCGAACGTCGAGCACAACCACACACTGCACAAGACCGTGGTCATCCTGTCGATGATGGTGGAGAAGGTCCCGCACATCCCGGACGCCGAGCGCCTGGTCTTCGACGACCTAGGGCACACCGACGACGGGATCATCCACCTCACCGCGCGCCTGGGGTTCCAGGACGAGCCGGACGTGCCGCGCATCCTGCGCCAGGCCGCGCTGCGGCCGGACGCCGGCGAGATCGCGGGGATCGATGTGGAGACGGTGTCGTACTTCCTGTCGCGGATCGCGATCGTGCGGACCAACGCCAAGGGCATGCAGGCTTGGCGCAAGCGGCTGTTCCTCACCATCGCGCACAACGCGGCCAGCCCCGTGGACTACTTCGGGCTGCCGGCGGATCGGTGCGTGATCATGGGAGCGCACGTGCCGGTGTGATCGGGGGCGGGTGCGGTCGGGCCGGGCAAGCGGGCCGCTATTGACGCGAGGCCTGCCGAGCGAGCGCGGTGACGAGGGTCGAGGAGATGTGGGCCAGGTCGGGGTCGGCAGCGATGAAGAGCGTTTCGATGCCGGCCAGCTCGCGGTTCATGCGGGCCATCGCCATCTCGTGGTCGAGGTCGTGGCCGTCGCGGACACCCCGCAGGACGACGTCGATGCGGGCCTGCCGGCAGTAGTCGACCAGCAGGCCGCCGGTGTGCGCATCGATGGTGACGTTACCCAGACCGGCCGCCGCGGTCCGGAGGCGTTCCAGGCGCTCGGCTATCGGGTAGCGGCCGGTCTTGGCAGGGTTGGCCATGACGCAGACGACGACCTCGTCGAACAGGCGCGCGGCGCGGTGGAGGACGTGCTGGTGCCCTTCGGTGACCGGGTCGAAGGAGCCGGGGTAGAGAGCTCGCATGATCGGGAGCGTAGCGTGCGGTCTAGGACGGCCGGGAAACCGGCAGGCCGGCGACCGGCCCTACGACCTGACGTGTCCGGCCGAGCAGGCTGTCGTGGTTGTCGCAGATGACCACCGCGGAGGCGCGGGCCGCACCGGCGTCGAAGGCGACGTTCTGCTGGTCGGGGTAGGCGACGACGAACGTGATCGTGCCCTCCGCGGCGTCGGGCAGGATCACGTAGGAAATCCCTCCGAACGAGTCGGCTGGGCCCGGTTCATCGAAGGCCCGCTTCAGCATGACGTCGTCCCCCATGGCCACTCCGTTGATCGTGCCGGTCGACGCGGTCCCCAGCCGTCGCGGCGCCTCCGGTAGCACGTGAACCGCCAGCTGGCAGGCACCGTCCGACGGCGGCCGGCGCGGCAGGTGCCAGTGCACTGTGGCCTCGACGAACGTGCCGGGCATCGACAGCCAGGTGTACTCGCCGCGCTTGACGTCGTCCAGGAACTGCTTGGCCCGCGGATCGGTGTTCCGCGCCGCCTGCAGGCTCACCGAGCCACTGACCGCCGGTGGCGAGGCCGCCAGTGCGTGTTGATCGACCACGAACCCTGAGACCACCACGACCGCGGCCACCGCCACGGCGCTCCACCCCCGACGCCCCATACCTCTCAGTATGCAGCGTTCTGCGAGCCGGAGCCCGGGCCACGCTCCCGAGACAGCGGGTCGGCCGGGCACGATCACTCAGCCCGGCCGACCCTCTCTCGTCAGGCGCGCCAACCACGTTCACTCAGCGCGCCACAGCCATCAGCTCCCGAAGACCTGGAACTCCCACAGGCTGTACCCGTACTGCGTGGCCCGCGCCGTCCCGTACATCCGCACGTAGCGGCCGCTGCCGGAGACGGTGAGGTCCTGAGTCCCGCCGGTGCCGGTCGTGGTCGAGTACACCGGGGTCCAGGTGGTGCCGTCGTTCGACGTCTGGATCTGGAAGGCGGTCGCGTATGCCGTCTCCCACATCAGTGTCACCTTGCAGAGCGTGTGCGTGGCGCCGAGGTCCACCTGGAGCCACTGCGGGTCCGAGAACTGCGAGGACCAGCGGGTGCCGGTGTTCCCGTCCACCGCCGCCGATGCCGGCGTGCCCACGTTCTCGACCGAGGACGCGGTGGCCGCCTGGTTCAGCGCCAGGTTGGTCGTGCCGCAGCTCGTGCCGGAGGTCGAACCGTAGACCTGGAACTCCCACAAGCTGTACCCGTACTGCGTGTTGCGGGCCGTGCCGTACATCCGGATGTAGCGCCCGGTGCCCGACACGTTCAGGGTCTCGGTGCCGCCGGGGCCGGTCGTGGTGGAGTAGATCGTCGTCCAGTTGGTGCCGTCCGGCGAGGTCTGGATCTGGTACGCCTTGCCGGACGCGGTCTCCCACTGGAGCACCACCTTGCAGATCGTCGCCGTCGAGCCGAGGTCGATCTGCAGCCACTGCGGGTCAGAGAACTGCGACGACCAGCGGGTCCCGGTGTTCCCGTCCACCGCCGCCGATGCCGGCGTGCCCGCGTTCTCCACCGACGAGGCGGTGGCCGGCTGGTTCAGCGCCAGGTTGGTCGTCCCGCAGGTGCCGCCGCCGGAGCCGATCGTCCAGCTGAACGAGGTCGACCCGGACGCGCCGGTGCCGTCGGTGGCGGTGACCGTCACGTTCGAGGTGCCCGCGGTGGTCGGCGTGCCGGAGATCAGGCCGCTGGAGGCGTTGATCGACAGGCCGGCCGGCAGCCCGGAGGCGCTGTAGCTCAGCGTCTGGCCGGACGCCGAGTCGCCGGCGGTGATCTGGACGTTCGCCGCCGTCCCGACCGTCCCGGTCTGGTTGCCGGGGTTCGACACCGTCACGGTGTTCCCGCCGCCGCCGGTCGGGAACGTCCACGTCTGCTGCGCGGATCCGGTGCACGCCTCGATGTCCAGCCGCGTCGCGCTGTTGCCGCCGGGGTCGGTCAGGCACAGACCGGAGTTCGGGTTCAGCAGCTCGCCGTTAGCTTGACGTGTCCAATTCTGCGCATTGGTGCCGTTGCACGGGTACCAGTCGACGTTCGTCCCGCTCGTCGTTCCCGCCGAGACCACGTCGAGGCAGCCGCCCTGCACCCGGACCGTGTTGTCCGTGTACGGCGACCACGACTGGCCGGCGCTGCCGTCGCAGTTCGCTGCGAACATCGGGTTGCCCTCGGTGTTCAGCGAGTTCTGGTTCGACGCGCACAGCCCCGCGCCGTCCTTGACGGCGCCGGTCGCGACGGGGGTGCCGGTCGGCGTGGAGTTCCCGCCCTTCTCGTACACCGCGACCCACGCCGCGCTCAGCGAGCTGCCGGAGGTCGTGGCGGCGGTCGGCGTGGTGGTGCCGGAGACGCCGTCGGGGTAGTTGCCGCCCATCGCCAGGTCCCAGATGATGAAGAACCCGTGGTCGATGGCCGACTGCCAGGCCGCGGTGCCGACCGAGGCCTCGGTGATGGTGCTCTCGACCACGCCGTCCATCAGGAACTGGAGCTGCTCGGCGCTGGTGTTCGTGCGGTCGACGATCACCGAGTAGGTGTGGTACCCGGTCTGGCAGCCGGATCCGGCGCCCGGGCAGGCGATGAGCGGGTGGCCGGGGCTGTTCGCCGAGTCGTGCAGGGTCTGCGAGGCCTCGTTCAGGCCGTTGACGTCCTCCATCATGTCGATCTCGCCGGAGGCCGGCCAGCCCCCGCCGGCGCGCATCGGCGAGCCCAGCGCCCAGAACGCCGGCCAGTAGCCGAGGCCGCCGGCCGGGTTCGGCTGCTGGATCGACGCGCTCATCTCCAGCTCGCCGCCGGGCGGCGCCTGGAAGTCGTCGCGCGTGCTCTCGATCCGGCCGGACGTCCAGGTCCCGCCGCTGTTGACGGCCTTGAGCACCAGGTGGCCGTTGCCGTCGAGGTAGACGTTGTTGGTCGAGCTGGTGGTCTGCTCCTTCTCGCCGGTGCCGTAGCCGGTACCGATGTCGTAGAACCAGTTCGCCGCGGACGGCGCGGACCCGGCGGGCCCGGCGAAGTTGTCGCTGAACACGGTGTTCCAGCCGCTGGGCGGCGGCGGCGCGGTGTCGGCCGCGGCCGCCGGGGCCGAGGCGACGGAGACCGCGAGGCCGCCGGTCAGGCTGCCGGCGACGAGCGCGACCGCCGCGAGCAGCGAACGATGCCGGGGCGGACGGGACGAGCGCGGGGGCCGGGGCGGACCGGATCGGCGCCAGGCCTGTCGGACGGCGCGAGCGGTGACGCGCATGCGATATCCCTCCAGAGTGATGAGTGCGTGGGGGCGAACTCTGTGAGAGCGCTCTCTCGGCTGCATGTTGCAGCGGCGTTACCGACCGGTCAAGACGTGACCGGTTCCGGAACTGGTTTCGGAACCGGTTGCGCAACCGGTACTCGCTCCGCGATCTTCTTCACCCTCGGATCGAAGGCTCCAGCGCGGGCACGTAGGTCAGGGGTGTGGACCGACCCGCGGGCAAGTCGGCGCCCGCCGTCGCCCGGATCCGGCCGCATGATCGGCTACGGTCGGTGCCATGAGCGCCGACACCCGCGACCGCCTGCTGGAAGGGACGATCGACGCCCTGCGCGCGCAGGGGATCGCCGGGATCTCGGCGCGCAACATCGCGGCGGCGGCCGGGGTGAACCAGGCGCTGATCTTCTATCACTTCGGGAGCGTCGACGAGCTCCTGGCGGCCGCCGCGCTGCGGTCGACCGAGGCGCAGGTGACGCAGTACCGGGAGCGGTTCGCGCAGGTGCGCTCGCTGCGGGAGCTGCAGGATCTCGGGCGGGTGCTGCGGGCCAACGAGCGCGAGGCCGGGAACTTCGCCGTGCTGGGCCAGCTGCTGGCGGCGGCGCAGACGAATCCGGTGTTCGCCGCGACGACGCGCGACGCGCTGCGGCTGTGGATCGTCGAGATCGAACAGGTGCTGGACCGGGTGCTGGCCGGCTCGGTGCTGGGGGACGTCGCGGACACGGCGGGGCTGGCGCACGCGCTGTCGGCGTCGTTCATCGGCCTGGAGCTGATGGCGGTGGTCGACCCCGAGGGCGACGATCAGGCCTCTGACGCGCTCGACCAGCTCGGGGTGCTGGCCGAGCGCCTGGACGGGCTGGGGACGGTCGCCAAGCGGGCGATCCGGGGCGCGGTGCGGCGGACGGCGCGCAAGGGGCAGGCGGCGCAGAGCTAGCGGTGAGCCGGGAGCGAACTCGCACCGAACCCGCACCGAGTTAGCACCGGGCTGGGCCATCCGGGTGAGGCCATACCGCCGCCGACCTGCACCCCCGGTCACGCCGTGCGAGTCTTGAGCAGTCGGTTAATTGAGCAGTCGGTTAAATCGCCCGCTCAAAACCCCTGTCCCCGTTCCCGAAAGGGGCTCCGCCATGGTGCGCCTGCAAGAGCACCTCCCCGCCGACCACCGCCTCGGCCAGGTCTACCGCTGGGGCTCGATCCTGTCCGCGCTCGTCCTGCTGGTCTTCGGCCTCATGGGCCTGCTCGACGACATCCCCTTCTTCAGCACCCGCGGCGAACACGTGATGGGCATGTCCAGCAACGGCCTGCTGTCCGTCACCTCGATCGTCGTGGCCGTGTTCCTGCTCGTCGCGGCGCGCGCCGGCGGGAACTTCGCCTCGACCGCGAACATGGTGATGGGCGCGGTGTTCGTCCTGGCCGGGCTGCTGGGCCTGGCGGTGATGGACACCAAGGCCAACTTCCTGGCGTTCGGGCTGGCCAACGTGTTCTTCAGCTTCGTCGTCGGGCTGATCATGATGACGTTCGGCATGTACGGACGCGTCAACCTCTACCTGCCGTACGACAACCCCTACTACCAGGCACGTCACCCCGAGGCGGCGGAGTCCCGCGAGGCGCTGCCCGAGTCCTCCTTGGCGGCCCGCAGCAAGTTGCGGACCATCCCGCCGAAGACGACTGCGTGAAACGGCGCGACGGCCCACCAGTACAGGTGGCCGAACAGGCCGTGCGGGAAGAACAGGGCCCGCTGACGGTAGCTGGTACGGCCGTCAGCGGTCGGCTCCACCCGCATCTCCAGCCACGCCAGGCCGGGTAGCTTCATCTCCGCGCGCAGCCGCAGCAGGTGTCCGCGCTCCAGCGCCTCCACGCGCCAGAAGTCCAGCGTGTCGCCCAGGCGCAGCGTCTCAGGGTCCCGACGCCCGCGGCGCAGGCCGATGCCGCCGACCATCCGGTCCAGCCACCCCCGGACCGCCCACGCCAGCGGGAACGAGTACCAGCCGGTCTGCCCGCCGATGGCCTCCACGGCCCGCCACACGCGCTCCGGCGCGACGTCGACCTCTGCCTCGCGGATGTCACGGTAGAGACTGCCGCCGGCCCACGCCGGGTCGGTGGGCAGCGGGTCGCTCGGGGCGCCGGGGAGCGAGGCCGAGGACCAGCGGGTCGTGACATTCGCCTCCTGAACCCTGGTCCGGGCCAGCCGGACCGCCTCATCGAAGCCCAGGAGCCCTTCCGGCGGGTCCGGGACCAGCTCCGTGACGCGGCGGTCGGCGCAGACGACCTCGTGCCGCAGCGACTCCACCAGCGGGCGCGCGATGGACCCCGGGACCGGCGTGACCGCGCCGACCCAGTGGCTGGACAGGCCCGGTGTCAGCACCGGGACCGGCAGGATCAGGCGGCGCGGCAGGCCGGCGAGGCCGGCGTAGCGGAGCATCATCTCCCGGTAGGTCAGCACGTCGGGTCCGCCGATGTCGAACACTCCCCCGGCGCCGACCACGCTGTCCGGCGCGGCGGCGGCACCGACGAGGTAGCGCAGGACGTCGCGCACCGCGATCGGCTGGATCCGGGTCCCGACCCAGCGCGGAGTCACCATGGCCGGCAGGCGCTCGGTGAGGTAGCGCAGCATCTCGAACGAGGCCGATCCGGAGCCGATGACGACCGCGGCGCGCAGTTCGACCGTCGGGATCCCGGACGCGCGGAGCACGCGGCCGACGCGCACGCGCGAACGCAGGTGCGGGGAGAGCTCCGCGAGCGGCGTGTCGGCGGGCGCCATGCCGCCGAGGTAAACGATGCGGGACACACCGGCGTCCCGGGCGGCGGTGGCGAAGGTGCGGGCCGCGCGCTCCTCGGTGCGCTCGAAGCCCTCGCCGGTGGTCAGGGAGTGGATCAAGTAGAAGGCGACATCGACGCCGTCCAGCGTCGGCGGGAGCGTCTGCGGGGCGAGTACGTCGCCGCGGACCTGCTGTACGTGCTCGGCCCACGCGTGGTCGCGCAGGCGGTCCGGATCGCGCGCCAGACAGCGGACGTCGAACCCGGATGCCAGCAGCTCGGGGACCAGGCGGCCGCCGATGTAGCCGCTGGCGCCGGTCACGAGTGCGGTGGGCTTGGGGGTCACGGTCCCATCGTGCTGTCGGGGACGGTGCGGCGCATTCTGAGGTGCGGTCTGGGTCAGGGGCGCGGTCTGGGGCGCGGTTCTGAACGAAGCGGCGTCAGCCCTTCTTCGCGGCGTTGCCGGCCACCTTCAACGCCCACCACACCAACGGCACCTGAAGCGGCAGCCGCCCCCAAGCCGCCGCCCTGGCCGGGGCCGGCCGATCGTTCCAGTCGCGCGCCATCTTGACGTTGGCCGGAAAGACCGCGACGAAGAACGCAGCGGCAGCCAGGCTGCCCTGCCGCCGCGACTTCGGGTTCGCAATC
Source organism: Catenulispora sp. EB89 (assembly GCF_041261445.1). Taxonomy (NCBI): domain Bacteria; kingdom Bacillati; phylum Actinomycetota; class Actinomycetes; order Catenulisporales; family Catenulisporaceae; genus Catenulispora; species Catenulispora sp. EB89. The sequence continues at coordinate 22,978 of NZ_JBGCCU010000031.1, read as the reverse complement.
GCGACCGCAACCGCGAGCTCGGCGGCGCCACTGACGTAGGTCCACATCCGCGGACTTCCGGGCAGCGCGCGCGGAATGATCGCGTCGTACTGCTTCGGCGCCACGACGTGCGTGACGGCCGCGGAGGCGAGGAGGCCGGCGAGCGCGGCGTGGGGGGAGGTCAGTCGGGGCACGTCGGCGATCCTAGGTGTTATTGGACGCGGTGTCGATAGAGCAGGCCCCGGACGCACGGCGTTCCTGGGCCCACCGCTGCTCGGTGGCGACCGTCTTAGGTCAGTCGTCGGATTCGCTCCCATCTTCGCAGCGAACGTGTGATGGCAGGAATCGTGCTGCTTGCACGAGACGACCTCGACCGCTTCCGTGCGGCTCTCAATCTCGCCAGCACCGACTGGCGAGATCTCCCGGTCGCCTCAGGACTCGCCCGCGACGACTGGCCAGCCCGCCTCGATACCGAGCTTGGTCGCGCACCGGCCGACCGGTGACTCTGCAAAGATCAACCGGAAATACCGCCTCGCCTGGGACAAACCGCACCCGCCGGTCTCACCGAACCTGGCACAGCCCCAGTTCAGCCCTGTGCTTGAAACCGACCTCCATGAGACGGGACAACTAGTCGGAGCCTAGGAGCGTGGGTCGGTATTGACAGTCGGGTGGATTGGAACTCCGAGCGTCAGGTAGGCGTAGCCCATCGTGTCGCGTGTTCCCCGCAGCCATCTCCTGCGGTGTGCGTCGAGTCTGGTGCGCAGCGCGTCGGCCGCGTCGTGGTCGCCGTTGGCCAACAGCCATTCCTCCGAGCTTGCGGCGTATCTTGCTTCGAACCAGTCCCACTCGCCGCGGGTGGACATCTCGATGTTCAGCGGGCGGAATCCGGCGGCCACGGCTTGATCTAGGAGGTCCGGAAGGTAGAGGCAGGTGTCGACCGTGGTGCCCGGCCACAGTTCGGCCAGTTCCTCGGTCGTCGGGGTGCGCTCCCAGATCTCGCAGGCGAACAGCAGACGGCCGCCGGGGTTCACCAGCGGCCGGATGGCCTGCAACGCGTCCGGGATGCTCCCGAAGGCCTGGTACGCCCCGGAGCTGATGACCAGGTCCGCCGACGACAGGTGGTCCTTGGCCTGGCCTTCGATGAACCTGACCCGGTCGGCCAGTCCGCGTTGTGCGGCGTTGCCGCGGGCCCGTTCCATATCCGGGCCGAACTCGTCGACGCCGATGCCGCGAGCCTGCGGCGCGGCCTCCAACACGCGCAGCAGCAGTTCGCCCCAGCCGCAGCCGATGTCGAACACCGTCGCCGGTTCGTTCGAGGCGAGTTCGGCGGCGAGCCGATCGGCGTGCTCGCCCGACAGGGGCGACATAAAGGTGAGGCGACTGCCGGAACCGAAGCCTGGAGGGTTGGTCATGGTCGGGACGGTAGCGATCTGCCGGTCGCGTCTCCACAGGTTTTCCACCGCTTCCAGCGTGGCGACCGGCGATCTTCCACGGTGCGTGATCACTACTTTGGAAGGATCCTGGTATGCCGGTGGAGGATGGCCTGTTCGCGGTGGATCCGGTGCCGGCAGGTTAGAAGGCCGGACCGCTGGGGCCAGTGGACAAGACGTTCCGTGCGTTCGATCCGCATCAGGTCTACCTGATGCCGCCGTCGCTGGACGAGTGGCTGCCGGAGGGGCATCTGGCCCGGTTCGTCGCCGAGCTCGTCGACGAGGTCCTGGATTTGGCGCCGGTGCTGGCCGGCTACACCGAGAAGCGCGGTCACCTGCCGTATGACCCGCGGCTGATGCTGCGCCTGCTGATCTACGGCTACACCACCGGGGTCCGGTCCTCGCGGGCGATCGAGCGCAGATGCGTCGACGACGTGGCGTTCCGGTATCTGGCGGCCGGGACGGGCCCGGATTACCGGTCGATCTCCCGGTTCCGGCGCCGCCACCTCGGCGCCCTGGCCGGGCTGCTCACCCAGTCCCTGCACCTGGCCCAACGGCTGGGCATGGTGAAGATGGGTCGGGTCGCGCTGGACGACACGAAGCTGGAAGCCTCCGCCTCCAAACACAAGGCGATGAGCTACACCCGCCTGGTCACCAAAGAAGAACAGATCGAGGCCGAGATCGCCGGCCTGGAGGCCGCAGCCGCCGGACTGCTGGCCGACGCCGAGCAGACTGACACCGCCGAGGACGCCGCTTCGGCCCCGGAGGCAAGGACACCGACCTGCCGGCAGAGCTGGACCGGTGGGAGCAGCGCCTGGCGAAGTTGCAGGCCGCCCGCGCGCAGATCGAGGCCGAGGCCGCCGCCAAGGCGCGCAAACACGCCGCGGACAAAGAGGCCCGCCGCCAGGACCGTGCCGGCGACGACGACCCCGAGGCCGTGGCGGCTGCCGGAGCCGCCGCCGCCGAGAAGTCCCGGCCCAAGGACAAGGCACAGGCCAACTTCACCGACCCCGCCTCCCGGATCATGAAGAACGGCGACGGCGCCTACATCCAGGCTTACAACGCCCAGGCCGTCGTGGACGACGCCCACCAGATCATCACCGCCGCCGACGTCACCACGAACCCTTCGGACGCGCTGAACTACACCGACATACTCGACCAGTCCGCCGCGAACACCGGCACCCACCCCAAGCAAGCCCTGGTCGACGCAGGCTACTGCTCCGAGGCCAACCTCACCGCCGCGGCTGCCCGCAAGGAAGACCACGGCACCGACACGTTCATGGCCACCAGCCGCCTCGCGCACGACGAGCAGGTCAGCGCCACCCCGCGCGAACGCATCCCGACCAACGCCACGTCCCGGGAACGCATGGCCCGCAAGCTGCGGACCAAACCCGGCAGAGCCGCCTACGCCCGCCGCAAAGCCATCGTCGAACCCGTGTTCGGCCAGATCATGGCCTGCCAGGACGGCCGGGACCTGCTGCTGCGCGGCGAAGACGGAGCCCGCGGCGAATGGCGCCTGCTCGCGTCCTGCCACAACCTCCGCAAGATCTTCCGGAACGCCGGAACCACCGGACTCGTCGCCGCCCGAGCCTGACGACCGGGCCGACGGGCCTCTCCAAGCCGCGAAACGCCCGCTTGGGCCGCACCGACAGCCGATCTACGGCCTCGAAGACGCCAACCGGGTGAATACCACGGGCTGCACCCGCCGCAATCACCCGGCAGCTTGCTCGTTACCGACCCACGCTCCTAGCCACGTATTGTGCGACCACGCGTTAGCCGCCACCTGTTGGCCCGGCGGGTCGAGCGGGTCCGGTCACGCCGCCGCGATCAGCTCCGGCAGCTTCCGCATGTCGTCGAGCAACACCGCGCCGAGTCCGTCGAACCGGTCGGCCGGCGTGAGGCCGGCGGTGTAGGCGAGGCACCGCATCCCGGCGGCCCGGGCCGCCTGCGCGCCGAAGCGGCTGTCCTCCACGACGATGCACGCCGCCGGATTGACGCCCTGACGCTCGGCGGCGAGTAGAAAGACGTCCGGGGCCGGCTTGCCGTGCGCCACCTCGGCGGCGGTGGAGATCCGGTCGCCGAAGTGGTGGGCCAGGCCGGTCATCGCCAGCATCTCGCCGATCTGGCGGTGGCCGTTGCTGGACGCGATGCACTTCGGCAGCGCGATCGCGTCCAGGGCCTCGGGGATGCCGTCGATCGCCGTCAGCTCGGCCGCGACCGCCGCGTCGTGCAGCTCGCGGAAGCGCGTGTGCCACGCCTTCGACGCGCCCTCGCCGAGGCGTTCGTCGATGAAGACGCTCTGCGACGCCACCGACTTGCCCATGAACAGGTCCACGACCTCGGTCGCGGTCAGCGGCCAGCCCATCTCGCGGCCGAGCTGGAGGACGACGTCGAGGGCCAGGGTCTCGCTGTCGACGAGGGTGCCGTCGCAATCGAAGATCACGAGTTCGAGGGGGCTGCTCATGATCCAACGCTACTGGAGGCATCACCCCCACACGGCGCCAGATCGTGTGACAATCCACCCTGGATAGCAAGAATCTCAGCCCGCCGGTGCCGCGACCATGGCGTCCCGGGCACAGCCGGCCAGCCCTCCACGGGGATGCGGAGGTTCCAAGGCGGGGGCCGTCCAGTCAAGTCGGATGCCGCGATCATCGAATACTGATTCTCACGTATGACGACTTCCGCTGCCGGGCAGGATGCCCGGCGCGGCATATGCCGTTTTCGCAGAGCTCGGATGAGCCGCAGGGAGACACATGTCGCAGGTCAAGTACACCGTGGAGCACGAGTGGCTGCGAGTCGAAGCCGACGGGGTGGTCACGGTCGGCATCACGGACTTCGCCCAGTCCCATCTCGGGGACCTGGTGTTCGTCCAGCTGCCCGAGGTCGGAGCCGAACTCGCCAAGGGCGATGAAGCGGCCGTCATCGAGTCGGTCAAGGCCGCGAGCGCGATCACGATGCCGGTATCCGGAACGGTGACCGAGATCAACGAGACCTTGGCCGACGCGCCGGAGCAGATCAACGAAGATCCTCTGCGAGCCGGCTGGATCTTCAAGATGAGAGTGAGCGACGCGACCGAACTCAACAGCCTCATGGACGAAAGTGCCTACGCGGCCATGATCAAGGGACAGGCATGATCGAGGCGTAGGAGCCTGCTCGGACCAGAAGGCCTCCCCTGTGCCGGGGACGGTGGGAACCCTGTGCAACCTCGGCCAACGGCTTCACTCGTTGGGGCGGTTTAGCATCTCAGGAATCTCATAGAGGCTATTTCCTGGTGGGTAGGGTTGTCGACATGGCGACCTTCACGGACTGCGGCGCTTCGGCTGGCATGCTGCACGTCACCTCAACCGCGATGCGGCCCGACCCGCCAGTAAGCGGCAAGGAGCTGCGATTCATCCTCGGGGGAGATCTGACAAAGCTGCCGGGCGACGGGACCACCGGCCGCCTGGTGCTGAAGTTCGGCCTCATCGCCCTCGTCAACGAGACGTTCACGTGGACGGAACTGCTGGACGGTCAGCCGACGCCCAAGGGCCCCGGCCCGGTCGAGCTCGTGTTCCCCACGACGCTCGACATCCAGCCGCCGCGTGGAACCTGGAAGGGCACGATCACCGTCTCCGCGAAGGACGGGACGGAGCTGGCCTGCCAGCAGGTCGAGTTCGTCGTCGGGTAGCGGACTTCCGTACGTTTCGCGCACGCACGGGTTCAGCTGCCCCAGCGGCGGCAGGCATGCTCCGCCAGGGGCCGAGCGATGCGTACGCGTTGTCGCCGAGGTCGTCGCGGAACCTCGTGTCGGAGATCCGCACGGTCGGCGGGTCGTGATGGGTTGTGGGTTTTCGGCCGTTTTGCCGGTACCGGGGTCGGGAAGGTGGGGTTGGGCGGCAGCCCCGCCTTACCGTTGACAGTTCCTTGAGAGGTGCGCGCCCGTGTCTGTCCAGTCCAGAATCGTCGCTGCCATCTGCGTGACGGGGCTAGCCGCCGCACCACTGGCTCTGGCGGCTCCTGCGCACGCGGCGCTCATCGACGAGGCCGAGGTCCAGATCACCTTCTTCGACGCCGCCGGCCACCAGACCGGCTTCGACGACCTGACGCTGCTCGGCGCCGGTGACACCGTCACCGTCACACCGCCGGCCACCTCTGCCAGCGTGACGATCACCAATGACCCGTTCCCGCTGTCGGACGCCCCGATCGAGGTGACCCTCCCGGCCACGAGCGCCTCCGTCGCGACGACGCGCGCCGCGGCCGACGGCACCAACACGTTCGTGGACGAGGGTTCCACGGCCTCGTTCACCGTCCTCGCCTCCGCTCAACTCGAGGGTCTCACGATCAAACTGAGGTGAACCTGCGGCCATCCGGGTCACCGGTCTGGTGGTGCCGGCTGTCGGTTCCCGTCGGAGGCGAGTCTCGCGGCCAGTGGCCCAGTCCTGAGGCTCGTCCTGGCCCTCCCGTTTGCCGGGCTCATGCCCGGCGGCGCGGGCCAGCAGGTCCAGGAACTCGGCCAGCGCGGTCGCGGCAGCCAGGTCCTTGGGCGGCGAACAGTTCGGGCAGTCCGTGGGTGAAAGCCGGCAGTTCCGTCTCGGTCACGCCGAGCAGCACGGCCAGCAGCGCATCTGGTCAAAACGGTACGGAGCCGCACCGCTCAGCCGGGCACGTCCTCCGCCCGCAGGTGGAACAGGTCCTCCGCGCTCACGTCGTCCCCATCCATCGCGGCGACGCGCATGGCGTGCAGCTCCGTCATCTTCTGGAACACCTGGCGCGCCGCGCGACCGTTGCCGAAGCCGGCGCCCTTCTGCACTGTCGAGAAGTAGGCCGCGAGCGCCGCCTTGGCGGCCAGGGTCAGCTCGTACTGGTGTGCCTCGGTCTGATGGCCGACGATCTCCACGAGTTCGTCGGGGGTGTAGTCGTCGAATGTCAGGGTGCGGGAGAAGCGGGAGGCCAGGCCCGGGTTCACCGAGATGAACCTGTTCATGTCCTCCGGGTAGCCCGCGACGATCACCACCACGTCGTCGCGGTGGTCCTCCATCAGCTTCACCAGGGTGGCGATCGCCTCCTGGCCGAAGTCGTTCGACATGCCTGCCGGGACCAGGGCGTAGGCCTCGTCGATGAACAGCACGCCGCCGAGCGCCCGGCGGAAGACGGCTGTGGTCTTCGGGGCGGTGTGGCCGACGTACTCGCCGACGAGGGCACCGCGGTCGGCCTCGACCAGGTGGCCGGACTCCAGCATGCCCAGGACCGTCAGGATCCTGCCGTACAGGCGGGCCACGGTCGTCTTGCCGGTGCCGGGGTTTCCGGCGAAGACCAGGTGCCGGCTCAGGGGAGGCGGGGCCAGGCCTGCCTCGGTGCGGCGCTTCACCATGCGCATCAGGTTGATCAGCGCCGCCACGTCCTGCTTCACGCGGGCCAGGCCGATCAGGGAGTTCAGTTCGCCGAGCAGGTCGTCGATGGTCTCGGGGCCGGACGCTTCGACGTCGGCGCCCTCCGCGTCTTCGGCGCCGATTACTCCGGAAGAACCGCCCGCTCCGGCGACCGCCACCGCCGAGCCACCGCCGCCACCGGAACCCGCCCGGCCGGCCCGCGAAGCCGAAGGCTCCCCGGCAGCGGGCATCGTCGAGATCTTCACGTTCTCGACGACGCAGTCCTCGAACACCGGCCGCGCGTTCTCCCCGAGCGCCAGGTCCTCCCCCACGTCCCGGATCCGGCACAGCCGGAACACCGGATCGGCGTCGGCCCCCACGTGCAGCGCCGGGAACTCCGACGCCGAAACGGTGCACCGGTCGAAGATCCCGTGCCCGCCGTCCTTGACGTACACGCCGTTCTTCCCCGCACCCGAGACTGTCAGCCCGGTCACGATCGGCGAAGCGTCGGCCCACACCACGACGCCGCTGCCGGCCGGATCACTGATCTCGCAGTCCTCGATCCGGGCCGCGCTGCCGGCATCGACGAAGATCCCCGCCGAGCCGGCCTCGGCGACGCGGCACGAGGACAGGATCGGGTTGCTCCGCTTACCAATCTCGAAGCCGGAGCTCTCGGTGTCCCTGACCCCGACCTCGCGGAACAGAGGCCTGCGACTCGTCTGAATCGCCGCCCCGACCCGCGACCCGGAGATCTCGCACCCCGACACCTCCGCGTCGCTGTCCCCCTCCAGATGGATCCCGCTCATCGCGGCCCCGGACACCGTGCCGCCCTCGACCCGCAGCAGCGCCCGGCCGGTCACCCTGATCCCGTGCTCGGGCGTGTCGGAGACGTGGCAGTCCTCGACGCCGAGCGTGGCCCGGCCGTCCGCGTGGACAGCGCTGAACGCCGACCGCTCCACCGTGCAGCCGACGAGCCGCACCTCGGCGTCGCCGCCGGCGATGACCCCGTTGCCGGTCGTGTCCCGCACCGTGGTCCCCGACACCGAGCCACTCGACTGCAACCGATAGGCGATACCGCTGCCGCGCGTCTCCGCGACCTCGCAGTCCGTCAGCTCGAGAGTCGCGGTACCCCCGGCGAACACCCCGGTACGCCCGGTCCCCTCGACCCGGGTCCCGGCCATCGTCAGCCGGGCCGCCTCCTCGACCTGGACCGCGGCCTCCCCGATCCGTTCGAAGCTCGACTTCCGCACCTGAGCGGACGCGTTCCCCAACAACCGCAACCCGATCCCGCCGCAGCCGCTGACGCCCGACTCCGAAATCCGCAGCACGGCATCGTCGAGCCCTGCCACGCCGATCGCCTCGCCGTCCCGGATCTGGCACCGTTCGAGGGTGACCTGGCTGCGGTCGGCGGCCAGCACACCCACCGCCGGGCTCTCGGAGACGGTGCAGTCCCGGAGCATCGGCGCGGCATCGCCCGACACCTCGATCCGCCCCCTGAGGACCTCGCAGCGCCCGAACTCGGCGGCCCCAGCCGTGACGCTCACCGCCACGCCGCTACCGCCTCCAGCCCGGCCGGCCACGTTCCCGCCCCCGGCGCCGTCCCCACTCCCGGCGCCAACAGCCCCGGCTCCGCCTCCGGCAGCTCCGCCTCCGGCTCCGGCAGCTCCAGCCCCGCCTCCGGCCCCGGTAGCCCCATCCCCGGCATCGATGGTGATCCCCCACACCCGCACGTCCGCCGAGACCGTCAACACCGCACGCTCAGACCCGGCGACACCCCTGATCACGATCTGCCCGGCCCGCACCCCGGCCGCCGCGACAATGCTCAGCGGCCGGTCCAACACCAGGTTCTCGCGATACTCCCCGGCCTCCAGCACGAGCACCGCGCCCGGCTTCGCGGTCCGCAGAGCCGCATCGACGGCGCCGTCGCCCCGGCCCCGGGCCGAGACGCGTATCGGGTCTGTCACTTGGTCATCCGTTCCATGGTCCCTGGCCGGTCCCCAGTATCGGCGGCGGAGGCGTGATCTTCAGATGCAGCGCCGGGCTAAGCACATCACCGATGAACCACTTCTCGAAAGTCTTCTCGCCGAAGGTGATCAACAGATCCGGGATCCCGCCCTGGTGGAAGTAACGGCCCGAGCCTAGTTGGTGCAGCATGGTCCGCGGCCCCACGGCCAGCAGCCCGCCGGTCAGCGCCCCGGCCATGCCCAGCCCGCCGGCCTCCAGGGACTGCAGGCCGGACACCGTGATGTGGTGCGGCCCGATCCCGAACACCGTCGAGGTGAACGCTGTGGAGACGAAGCCGCCGATGGCACTGGTCAGCAGGTTGTTGACGCCGTAGTCGTACAGGCCCGAGCGCCAGCGCCGCGGGTTCTCGTTGCCGGCCCACTCGTTGTCCCACGTCTTGTCGTGGTTGTACGGGGCACGACCCCAGAACTTGCCGCTGTCCACATTCCCGACGCCGTCCTTGAACTTCTTCAGCAGCGTCTCCTGGAGCGCGTTGGAGGCACCCTTCACACCCGAACCCACAGCGCCGCCGGCGAAGATCTTCCCCCAGTCCGCCGGCGAGAAGTTCCAGTTGTTGACCGCCCCGGTGATCAGGATGTTGGCGATGACGTCGAAGGTGTAGTCCTGCAGGAAGTCCAGAAGCACCTTCTGGGCCTTGAGCCAGTTCGGGTTCACGAACTTGCCGTCGACACCGTCGATGCCCCGGTACTGGAGCCGGTTCGGCTCGCGCCACATCCGGTTGTAGCCGCGGAACTCGGTGCCCGCGCCCTTGAACTCGTACTCGCGTCCGCCGGTCTTCCAGCGGCCGGAGATCTCGAAGTCGGGCCGGACGCTCCAGCGCCCGAAGGTGTCCCGGGTGTTGATGAAACCGTTGAGGGAGCGGTAGCGGATCCGCGTTCCGTCGGCCAGGGTCTCGATCCACTGACCGGTGGCGGCGTGGGTCTCGCGGTAGATCTCCTTGCCGCCGGGCGTGACGCCGACGAGCTTCTTCGCCCGGAAGCCGCCGCCGTGGTCGAACTCGGACCAGATGTTGGCCTCGGGGGTTCCGTCCTTGATGTCGTAGAGCCGGACCTTGCCGTCCACGACCGTGCGCAGCACCGGCGGATCGACGAGGTTCCCATGCGCCGACTCGGGAACGTCGCGCCACGGCTGCATGTCGGTTCCGGGCTTGGGGTTCGCACCCCACGTGCCGTCGTCCGCCTTCCACTGCCGGATCGCGTGGCTGTCGGCCTTCACCGCGCCGTCCAGGCCGCGGATGTCGCTGTGCCAGACGTCTCCGACCTTGTACGCGGCCAGGCCGCGGCCCTTGTCCAGGGCGCGGATCTCCCGGATCGGCACCACCTTGGAGATCCCGTCGACCTTCTGGAAGTCGACGAACGAGTCGTCCCAGCTGCCCAGGTCCGGATGGCTGCGGAACGGGAACCGCAGGCCGCCGGCCACAGTGCCGTCGGCGCCGGTGACCTCCCACTTCCACTTCCCGGACAGCGGGTTCCCGCTCCCGGCGACGATCTCGCCCTTGCCGCCGACCCTGGGGAAGCTGTCGGTGCGCTTGGTGATCAGGCCGATCGGATCGCGGGTGAGCGAGGTGTCGCGGCCGAGGTTGTACGTGACCCGGCCGAGGTCGTCGGTCGAGCGGACGATCGTCTTGGCCTCGTCGCCGAGCGTGTCCGTCCACTGATGGCCCGGCCCGAACGTCCGCACGCCCTGGCTGATCACCTTCTTGTCGGAACCGACCTGCCGCCAGTTCAGCGTGCGGCCGTCCACCGCCGGCACGCCGCCGGCGAGCGAGGCCCACTTGCCGCTGTCCAGGTCGCGGCCGACCTCCAGCTTGCTGCCGTCGTCCAGCTTCACGACCGCGCGCACCAGCACGCCGGTGTCCTTGCCGCCGGCCGCGGCGACCGTGACGAAGTCGAACGTGGAGCCGTCCGGGATCGCCACGCGCATGCCGCCGGCCCGCTGGATCGGCGCGCCGAGCGGCTTGCCGGCGGGCACGATCTCGTGCTCGGTCCAGGCGTAGATCTGGAACCGGCTGTCCACGCCGGACACCCCGCCGAACAAACCCCGGTTGGGGACGTCGATCTCGGCGAACCACCGGGCGAACCAGGTCGGGATGCGCTGCTCGGAGACCCGCTGGAGCACCAGGATCCGGTTCTCGCCGATGAACTCGCTGGAGCCGGTCTCCTTGTCCTGCGGCGAGATCTCCTTGTAGGTGTGCATGGTCTTGAGCGGATCGCCGAGCTTGCCGTCCTTGATGTCGATGGTGTGCTCGCGGAAGTGCGCCGCGTGGCCCCACTTGGTGAACCACATGCTCCACTGCTTGGCGACGACCACCTCGGTCTTCGCCCCCGCCTCGCCGAACGTCAGGGTGTCCTTCCACGCGGAGCCCTGATATTCGCGGATGCCCTTGGCGACGAAGTTCCCGTCCTTGTCGTAGCGGTTCCAGACCCACAGGCCGCGCTGGTCCCCGAGGCCGCGCTCGGCGCGGATCAGGCCCTTGTCGAGCGTGACGCGGTAGTCGCGGGCGATGTGGCCGTTCTGGTAGAGGTCCTTGTAGACGGCGCCGTCGGCGTTGGTCTCGAAGATGCGCTTGCCGCTGAACAGCAGCTCCCGGTCCGGCCCGTCGCCCTTCCACTCGAACCAGTGGCGTTTTCCGTCCAGCGCGCGGAACACCTCCACGAACCGGCCGTCGCCGAGGTTCTCCTTGAGGTAGAAGGGCTTCTTGTCCTCGCCGACCAGGACGACGTCGCCGTTCGGCCGGACGGTGACGCTTCCCTTGCCGAGGTACGGACCGCGGCTGCCGTCCCACAGGTGGTGCGCGTCGACGGAGTCGGCGACCCCGAGCTTCGCCCAGCGGCCGTTCAGGTCGTCGACGGCGTAGACCTCGCCGGTCGGCTTGCCGTCGCGGCCCAGCACGGTGATCTGCCGCCAGGGGTTCACCGGGTGCGGCGGCCTGATATCGCGGACGGCGTCGACGAAGGCGGTGAACTTGGCGACAACGGTCGCCGGGTCCGGGGTCGCCCAGGGGTTGTGGGTCAGCGGGTCGACGTCGAAGACCGTCTCGACCTTGGCGACCTCGGGGACGTCGGTGACCTTGGGGACGTCGGTGACCTTCGTGACCGTGGTGTCCGGCGGGGTGTGGGTCGGTGAGGTCGAAGCGGGTGCTGGCGTGACGACCTTGTCCTCGACCACGAACGTGGTGGCGCGCTGCGTGAACGGATCATCGAGGAAACTCTGGCGGTCCGGGAAATGGATCAGCCCGTGGCCCTGGTCCGGGTCGAACACCCGGACCCCGCCGCCGTCCTCCAGCACGGCGGCCATGGAGTGGCCGCCCAGCACCTGGAACCCGTCGTCCACGGCGCGGCCGTTGGTCGAGTAGACGATCCGCGTCCCGCCCGGAAGATCGTCCAGCTGATGGGTGAAGTCGGTGAGCCCCAGCTGCACCGCCGGCCGGCCCCCGCTCAGCGCCCGCACCGCGTGGCTGTCGATCGCCGCGATCCCGTCGGGGCCGTGCGCGCCGGTCATCCAGCCCGTCACGGTCCGCACGGCGTCGTCCCGGAACCCGCCGAGGTCCTTGAACCCCAGTGGCAGGCTGTGATCGGTCTGCGTGAGCCAGTGCACTGACAGGTATCCGCAGAACTGGCCGAGCGGAGTCCCGGCACCGTCGTTGCGGCCCACCTGGAGATGGAGGTCGTGGTCCAGGTTCGGGATGATCAGCCACGGATTCTGCAGAGCCGGATTGAGCTCGTCGTCCCGGACCGTGACGCGGTAGTCCCGGCCGCCGATCTGGAGGTGCAGGTCGTGCGCCCACGAGGACGTCGTCGCGTCGATCATGTCCAGGTCGAGCTTCTCAAGCGCGGGCATGTCGGTACGCCGCAGGCCCAGCAGGTTCATCGCGCGGACCAGGTCGGAGCCGAGCGGATAGGAGATCCCGTGCTCGGCGTCGCCCGGCAGGAACAGCTTGAACGAGGACTTCCCGTCCGCCACCGGCGCGCCGGTCAGGTCCTTCGGCGGGTCGGTCCAGAAGCCGTGGCTGGACAGCGGTTCGTCCACCACGTTCTTGCCCGCGCCGATATCGCCGGTGAACGTGAACAGGGCATGGTCGTCGAGCGCGTTGATGTCCTGCGTGGCCCCGACTGTCGCCACCTGCAGACGGGTGCGCAGCAGGTCGGCGACGCCCTCGGCGCCGCAGCCGACGACCAGGATCGGCATGCCGGGGCGCCAGTCGGTGACGCCGGAGGTGAGGAAGTCGTGCGCGAGCTCGGCCGGGAGGCGCGTGCCGTTGACGAACAACTCGTCCGTGGGCTTCTCGAAGTGCGTCATGAGGCGGAACACGCCGTCGTAGCGCGGGACGCCGTCGGACAGCCGCAGGTCGGCGGGGCGGTTCGAGAGCAGGAGGCTGTCGTGCAGGACGTAGCCGTGGCCCGGGAGGTCCGGGTGGAAGAACTTGTTGTCCTGGACGTAGGCGCCGGTCGGCGTGTGCTCGACCTCCATGACGTCGATGACATCGGCGTCGTCCAGGCTCAGGTCATGCATCCGGCGGATGAGGTCGTCGATGTCCTTGCCGGCGTCGGCGCTCCACTTCCCGGTGGTCCCGACGAGCCCGGAGATCCGCTTCTCGAAAGCGTCGAGATCCTTCAGCGTCGGTGAAGCGAGCCCGGTCAGCTTTTTCACCGCGTCCTTGATCTCGGCCCCGGCCGCGCCCTGCTCCCAGATCTTCCGGCTGAACTGCCCGAGCTGCGCCACGTTCGCGTCGTGCCCGACCGCCATCAGGTCGGAGAACTCGCGCCACGGCGCCAGGTGCAGATCGTTTTTCGCCAGGTCCGCGACGATCCGCAGGCGCGCCGGATCCGAGGTGTCCTTGAACAGGTCCTGCTTGCCGAAGGCGTAGAGCATGTTCGTCATCGGCGAGTACTTGCCGCCGATCGCGGTGCCCCAGTGCGCGAGCTGGTCCAGGAAGTGCGCCTCGCCGGCCGCGCCGACCGCGCCGACATGGTCGGCACCCTGATACAGCAGCGCCTTTCCGGCCGACAGCGCGTCGGCGGCGCTCTTGCCGCCGGCGACCAGGACCAGCGGCTCGCCAGCCTTGAGCAGCGGCTTGAAGGTCGCGGCCGTCCCCACGAGCGTGAGCCGGATGTGGACGCCGTCGCCGACGCCGGTGCTGAGCGTGCCCAGCTTGCTCCCCGGCTTCCCGAGGTCGTCGAAGCGGACGACCTCGATCTCGGCGGCGCCGGCCGCGCCGAACTTGGCCTTCAGCTCCTGCACGCCCCGGCCGTCGGACAGCGCCCCCGTCCAGTGGTCCAGGTAGTCCTGGCCGACGTGCACGATGTCCACGCTCGGGGTGGTGCCGCGCTCGATCCGGCTGATCACGTCCACGAAGTCGTGGCCGGCCACCGGACCCCCGTCCGGGCCCACATCGCTGTGGCCGACGTAGAGGCGCTGCGGCGGGACGCCGTCCGGGAACAGGTGGTCCTTGAACGCCGGCCCGAGATCAGGATCCTGCTTCAGTCCGGTCAGCCGCCAGTCCCGGGCGCCGTCCGGGCTCTTGGCCTCCAGGTCGGCCAGGTCTCGCAGATAAGTGCGCAGATCCTGGTCGATCGGGACGCCGCCGGACTTCCAGTCCACCCCGATCCCGGTGGGACGGCCGAGGTCGGTCAGGGCCGTCTTCAGCGATTCGGTCGGCGGCAGATGCGCGGCGAACACCTTGTCGGCGAAGGCCTGCAGGCCCGCCTTGACCGCCGACGGCCCGTCCTCGAATTTGGCCAGCTTGCCCAGGTAGTCCAGGTTCGAGACCGAGCTCGACGGGTCGAAGCCGAGCCGGCGCATCGCCTGGCCGAAGTCCGACCCGAGGCGGTAGGGCTCGGTCTCCAGGTCGCCCGGCAGGAACAGCTTGAACCGCGCGCCGCCGTCGTCGTGCGGACCGGCTTCCAGCACGTCCGGCGTGGGCCGCCAGTCCGGCTGGGACGTCCGGACGTCCGGCCCGTGCTCGCTCCAGGACTCGGGACCGGTGTAGGTGAACCCGTCGTGCGTCGTGACGAAGTCGTGCGTCTCGCCGACCGTCGGGGTGTGCAGCTCGGTGCGCAGGGCCGCGGCCAGGTCCTCGGCGCCGCAGCCGACCACGACGATCAGCTGGCCGTCGCGCCAGGGCAGCAGCCCGGACCGGAAGTAGCCGCCGACCAGGCCGTGCGGCACCGGGACGTCGTTGACGTGGGCTTGGCCCCGGACGTCGTCGAAGTGGGTGACGAGCAGGAACGCGCCGTCGTACTTCGGGAGCTTGGAAGCCAGCGCCAGGTCCTTCGCCTGGTTCGACAGCAGCAGGCCGCCGGGCAGGATCCGGCCGCCGCCGGGCAGGTCGGGGTGCAGGAAGATGCCGCCGTCGAGGCTCGGCACGTCCACGGCCGGGTGCGCGTCGGCCGGCGCGTGGTCGCCGAGCTCGGCCACGTGGCCCCAGCCGGCACCCGCGCTGTCCAGGTACACCAGGCCGTCGGAGCGGAAGCGGAAGCTCAGCACCGCCGGGTCGGGCTGGCCGAGGAAGTGGCCGGGGACGATCAGGTCGCTCTGGATCAGCCGGGTCGGGCCGTCCCAGGCGGCACCCCCGGTGTAGGCGTCGGTGACATGCCCGATCAGTGCCGTGAGATCGCGGCCCGGCGCGGCCTCCAGGCCCGGCGCCTTGGTGAGGTCGACGACCACCCGGACCTGCTTGTCGCCGTAGGCCTTGAGCTTGGAGTCGACCGCGCTGCGCACGCCCTTGCCGACGTCAGCGAAGTCCTTCACCGAGTTGTATCGCAGGTGGTCGCCGACGTGAGTCACCGAGTTGAAGAACGTGTCCTCGGTGCCGCCGAACCCGTTCTCGCCGGGCTTGGGGACCTTGCCATCGGGTCCGGCCACCACGTAGTCGGGCTTCTTCGCGCTCCCGTCGAACGGCCACGGATGCAGGCCGGAGTTGCCGCCGTGCACCTCGGCGAGGAGCTTGGCGTTGAGGGATTCCAGCGCGTCGTTCAGCGCCGAGACCGGGAACTTGCTGGCCCGGGTGTCGCCCTTGAGATTGTGGTCGAAGAGGTTCTGGAGCAGCGGGCGCGCGGCGGCCGAGGACACCTCGGGATCGGCCAGGCTCTTGTGCAGGGCGTCGAGGTCGGTTTGCAGTTGGACCTTCGCGGCGTCGCCGAACTTGGTGTCGTTGAACATCCGCGTGATGGCCTTGTTGCCGCCGGTCGCCACGCCGTCCTTGACGGTGCCGAGGCTGAGGATGCCGTTGCCGCTGAACATCGCGTCGACCTCGTGGTGCCAGGCCCTGTCCCAGGCGCTCAGGTCGACCGGCCGGCCCCAGGTCCCGGCGACGTTCTGCGGACGCGGGTCGGGCGCAACCGGGTGCGAGTCCAGCGGCCGCAGCTCCAGCGAGGTCTTCGGGATCTGCACGCCGGGACCGTTGGTGAACACGTCCCCGTTCCGCTGTTCCTTGGCCAGCCAGTCGTCGGCGTTGCGGCCGTTGCCCCACACGTCGTGGAACTGGTGGGTGAAGTCCTGGCGGAAGTCCTGCACGATGTGGTCGTACTTCGCGCCGTCGCCGAGCAGTTCGGAGGCGTGCGACAGCTCGTCGAGCAGGTGCGCCTCGAAGTTCAGGCGTCCGGGGACCGCCGCGGCGAGGTCGCCGAGCCGGGAGTCCCAGCCGGCGACGACGGCGCGGATCTGCTTGGCGTCCAGGCGCGCGCCGGTCCAGAAGGTGTCAGGGACCTTCGTCAGTTCCTTGGCGTCCGCGGTGAACTCGGTGCGGACCTGGCCGATCTCGGGGTCTGTCAGGCCGCGCATGCCCGCCGGGCTGTGCCAGTCCTGCAGGCCGTGGGTGAAGGCGTCGTCGGCGGCGTCGATCCGCGACAGGCCGCGCAGCTCCAGATCGAAGCGCTCCGGCAGGCGCGAGGCGAGGTCGTCGATGATCGGCTTGGCCTCGTCGGCGCCCAGGTGGTCGGTGAGCGTGCGGGAGATCGAGCGGAACTCCGAGGCCAGGTCGGTGAGCCGGTCGGCGGAGAACCCGTCGGCCAGCGGGACGTCGTGGCCGAGCCAGCCGCCGTAGGCCTTCTCGAACGCGTCGGCCTCCAGGTGGCCGAGTCCGGCTTCCTTGTCGAGTTTCGCGCCGATGCCGGCGATGTGGTCGTCCAGGCCCTTGGCGAACTTCGCGACGTCCAGGCCGCCGCCGTCGCCGAGGCCGTGGCGCGCGGCGCCGATCAGGTCCCCGATGTGGGCTTGGAAGTCCTCGGTGAGTTTGGTGAAGCCGAAGAAGGAGGGGGTTCCGCCGGTCTTGGCGGCCCAGTCCTTGACCGCGTCCTGGAACCGGATGTCCGCCTGTCCCTTGAGCGCCGCGACCTCGGGTTCGGAGCCCAGGCGGTGGTCGAGGCCGTCGAGCAGGTCCTTGGTGAGCCGGTCGAAGGCCGGCGGGTCGTGCAGGACGGCAGGTCCGGCGTCTCGCAGGGCCTTGTCGAACTCGTCCCGCCACGCCTTGAGGTTCGCGATCGACACCGATCCGTGGTCCTCGGCCCACTTGTCGAGCTTGGTGTCGAAGTGGTCCAGGGCGGCGGTGATCTTCGGGGCGATCTGCTTCTCGAGCTGGATCTTCGGCTGGACGTCCTTCGCCAGGTCGATGCGGGCCTGGCTCCAGGCCGCGGTCTTGTCCACCGGGTGCAGCTGGGACAGGGTGCTGCCGAAGACGTCGCCGTTGTCCTTCTCCCAGGACAGCCAGTCCTTCGCCACGTCCGGGGTCATGCCGTGCGGCATGCCGTTCGGCAGCGGGTGCCCGGACAGGAAGTCCAGGACGGTGTTCTCGCGGAACTTCGCGGCGTCCTCGGGCGCGCCGTGGAAGGCATGCGCGGCGTCGGCCAGCACGGTGCGCAGGTCGGCCTCGAAGGCGAGCTTGCCCTCGAAGTTCTTGAGCACCTGGTTGAAGATCTGCGGCCGGGAGCCCGGCGGGATCTTGCGCAGGTCGCCGCTGAGGTCGTGGAGCAGCCGCTGGATGCCGGAGTCGCCGACCAGCGCGGCCTCGTGCGGGTTGGCGGCGGCCCAGTCGGAGGCGATGGCGCGACCCTTGAGGCCGTTGGAGTTGATCTTCGAGATCCGGGCGATCTGGTCGGCCAGCTTGCTGTGCATGTCGTGGGTCAGGGCGCCGGCCAGGCCGTCCTGGACGTCCGCGGTGAACGTGAGCTTGTTGGCCTTGGCGTCCTGGAAGATCTTGTCCGCGGTGCTCAGGAACTCCTGGCGGAACTTCGCCAGCTCGGCCGGCGGCAGCTTGCCGGCGATGCCGGCGTTCTCGCCGAGTCCGTGCTCGAACGCGGCGCCGGCCTTGCGCATCCAGTCGTCGCGTTCCAGCGCCTTGCCCAGCGCGGTCCGCAGGTCGGCGGCGAGCGCCAGCTTCAGGGCGGGCAGATCGGTGCCGTCTCCGAACGCGGCGTTCTTCGCCGACCAGACGCGGTCGAAGCCGGAGCCGACGCGGGTGGCGATCTCCTGGTCGAACTTGGCCTTGGCGTCGAGGCTGAGCTTGAGGTAGCCGGGGTCGTCCTTGACGCCCTTGCCGAGGTCGTCGATCCAGCCGGCGCGCTCGAACTCCTTGGTGAACTGCTTGGGCAGGTTGTCGATCAGCCTGTTGACCTGGAATTCGGAGAGCCGGGGATCGACCATCCGGGGATCGCGCCAGCCGGAGTGCACGTCCTTGATCTGGGTGAGGAAGTCGGTCCCCATCTTGTCCAGCACGTCGGGGGCGATCTTCCCGGCGAAGGTGCTGATCTGGTGGTCGAAGGCCTGCTTGGCGACCGCCAGGTGGTCGGCCGTGAGGCCGCCGACGCCGACGACGTCGTGGAGGCTGCCGATGGGTTCGGCGCGGACCGCGATGTTCTCGGCGCCCAGGCCGTGCAGGGCTCCGGCCTGGCCGGCCAGGCTGTGGTCGATCGAGGTGTTCAGGGTGCCGAGGTCGGCCAGGTTGTGCTCGGCGAGGTTCCCGCCGGCGACCTCCACGTTCTTGACCAGGCTGAGCACGTCGTGGATCGGGACGGCCTCGGCGGTCGCGGCGGCGGAGATCTCGACCCGTGGGACCTGCTCGTGCACGTCGACGGTGGCGATGTGGTCGGCGCCGGTGAACGTCGGCAGCTTGGCGACCGCGATCTCCTTCTCGACGCCGGTGAGCGAGATGCTGTCGCCGATCTTGACCACGGCGATGCTGTCGGCGTGGGCCAGATTGGTGATCTCGATCGGCTTGAAGCCGTCGAGCTGCTCCAGGCCGTGCACGGTGACGGTGCTGAGGTTCCCGGAACCGATCTTGTTGAAGGTGCCGAGATTGTCGAGGTTGCCGATGTCGAAGTGCGGGTCGATCTTGCCGAGGTTGTCCAGGTTGCCGGCGTTGAAGTGCGGGTCGAGCAGGTTGGGCTTGATCAGGGAGTCGATGGTGCTGATGTCGTTCAGTTTGATCGAGGTCAGGAACTTCTCCGGGACGAACAGCGTCCCGTTCGGCATCGGCACGTAGTTGATGCCGTGGGCGGGGTTGAAGTCGTGCATGGTCTTCAGGTTCAGCGTCATCTTGGCGATCGCGTCCGCCGGCAGGTTCAGGCTCTTGGTGAGCTGGAAGAGCGTGAACTGGTCGTCGAGCACCTTGTTCATCGGCACGATGCCCGGGAACGTGCGCTCGAAGGAGCGCCACAGCGCGCCGCCGAAGTTCAGCGCGGTGAACTCGTCCTTCGTGACCGGCAGGAACAGCCGGACGAAGCGGCCGGTGCCGATCTCGGTCAGCACGAAGTCGATGCCCTTGCCGAAGCCGTCGCCGAGGAACTTCAGGCCGCTGATCAGGTACTGGTCGATGTTCGTGAACTTCTCGAAGGCCAGGGCGCCGATCTTGGTGATCACGTTCGGGAAGGTCAGGATCTTGTCGAAGACCCACAGCCCGGCCTTCATGCCGAGCACGCCGATCACCTTGATCGAGCCCAGCACCCCGATCGTGCTGAAGTCGATGAACAGGGTCTTGACGTCGGTGAACAGGTTCCCGATGGTGCCGCCGAACTTGTCGACACCGTTGATGATCTTCCCGAACCCGCCCTTGATCAGGTTCGCCAGGTCGCCGCCGATGCCCTTCGTCATCGGCGCGATGATGCCCAGGAAGCTCAGGAACAGGCCCAGGAAGTTGGTGTCGCCGTGCGCGAAGTCGACGATGGTCTTGATGAACAGGGCGATGTTCGCCAGCCAGGCCAGGATCGCCAGCGGGCCGCCGAAGATCAGGCCGACCACGCCGAGGATCAGCGCCAGCCACTGGAACGCCTCCCAGAAGATCTCCGAGGGCGTCAGGGCGCTGGCCAGCCGGCTCACGGCGTCGTCGATGGCGCTGGATGCGGTATTGCCCGCCGCCGTCAGGTCCGAGCCGGCCTGGGTCGCGGCCTGCTTGTACTGCGCCAGGCCCGGGTCCTTGTCCGGCAGGCCGAGGGCCTTGGTCAGCGCGGTGTCGGCGTCGGCCTGGTGCTGGGCCAGGGCCGAGATGAAGGTGTGCATCGCCGGGGCGGCTTCGTCGAAGCACTGCTGCAGCCCGCGGAAGAACTTCTGGAGCTGGTCGCTGATCTGGCCGCGCAGCGCGTCGGCGGTCTTGCCGGTCCAGCCGCCGGCGACGTTGTTGACGATCGCGGTGATCGTCGACTCCATCTCGTCGACCTGGCCCTGCACCGTGTCCAGGATCTTGGCCAGCGCGGCCATGGTGTCCTGGCTGCCCGGCGTGGGGTCGCTGTCCAGGCCGAGCTTGGACCAGTCAGTGGGCCTGGCCACGCGGCCTCCTCCGGTTCGTCGCGGTGTTCCGAACGGGGGTACGTATCCGGACCCGTCTACGGTTCTCGCGGCGTCCGCGATCGGCGAGAACTCGGCGAGAACCTTTTCCGGAGGCGGATGCGTACCACCGGATGAGAGACGACGTCAGGGAAGGAGTGCACCGGTGGCGGACCCGACCAAGCTGGACCCCGGCTTGAAGTTCCAGATCGACTACACGCAGCTCAAGACAGCCGCGGACAACATGGACACGCTGCGGAACAACCTCGACTCGCAGCTCTCGGCCTGGAAGGCGGGCATCACCGACAGCTCGATGGAGGGCACGACCATCTACGGCGGCACCTTCACCGGCAGCGGGAACGACCGGCTGGACCAGTCGCTGTACGACTTCTACAACAACTTCACCGACATCGCGAGCGACGCGAAGACCAAGTTGGAGAAGCTGTCTCAGACCTTCCGCACCGTGGCCCTGCAGTACCTGGACAACGACCTCGGCCTGGCCGCGAGCATCAACTACCAGAGCTACCAGTATCTGCTGAGCGCCTGGGGCTCGAAGGAGGCCGCCTGGAAGCACTACCAGGCGACCAAGAACGAGGAGACGACGTTCCAGACGTACGACGAGAACGGCAACCTCGTCACGCAGCACATCCCGATGTGGGCCCCGGGCAGCCCGACGCCGGACGACCCGGGGGCGGCGCCGACGTCGTACAACAACCTCACGGACGTCACGAACCCGCTGTTCGGCTTCCGGGACAAGCCGGCCTCCCCGGACGACAAGACGCTGGTCGCCGGCGACGTGCAGCCGTTCGGCTCGCACGCGGCGTCCATGACCACGAGCGTCAAGCTGGACCAGGGCGTGCTGGACACCAACACCGGGGCCAACCCGCCGGACTCGGACCATCAGCAGAGCCCGGTCATGCAGAGCGACACCACCGTGAGCTACGACGGCGGCACGTACACCGAGAGCACCACGCACGACGTCACCAACAAGTTCAACTACACGAGCCACATCACGCACGCCGACGGCACCACCGAGACCGCGACGTGCACCGCGAACCCGGACGGCAGCGGCGCGGTCTGGACCGACGTCACCAAGCACACCGACGGCACCACCGACAACTACAAGTGGACCGGCAACGCCAACAGCCCCGGCGACCGGACCCTGGTCGACTCCCCGGCGATGCACCCGCCGAAGGGCAGCAACAACGGCGGCGGCCGGGGCGGCGGTGGCGGCCGCCTCGGACTGATCTGACAGCAAGCACTCCCCCCCGACAGCACAACCCCGGCACCGAAAGGCGATCCGCATGCCCAACATCGACATCAACAGCGACCAGATCAACGCCGCGACCGCGACCCTGAACCAGGCCGTCGGCGACATCCCGACGCAGCTGAACAACCTGCTGAACACGGTCAACGGCCTGCTGGGCTCGAAGGAGGGCGGCCTGTTCCTGACGCAGTCCAGCCCCGCCTTCCAGACCGCCTACAAGAGCTTCAACGACTCGCTGGTCGCGGCGGTCCAGACCATCGGCTCGTTCTCCCAGCAGTTCACGAGCATCGCCAACAGCATCATCGGGATGGACGAGTCGATCGCCAAGAGCATCAACGGCAAGTAGCACGCCCCCTCCCGCCGCATCCGATCCGAGAACACAGGAGCCTTGAGATGTCCGACGCAGTATTCGACTACAACAAGGTCGCAACGGTCAGCACCCAGCTGCAGAACGCCAACACCGACCTGGTCACCCACCTGGCCAACCTCCAGAACACGGTGACCGCCATGCTGAGCTCCGGCGGCGGCCTGTACATGGAGCAGTCCAGCCCGGCGCTGCACGACGCGTACGCGCACTTCACCGTCACGCTGCAGAATGCGATGAACAACATCGGGAACTTCGCGCAGCAGTTCGAGAAGATCAAGGGGGGTCTGGCGGACTTCGACTCCGGCACGCAGAAGGCGGTCATCGCTGCGGGGCAGAAGCAGTAGGAGTTGCAGGAGCAGTAGCAGTAGCAGTAGCAGCCGGGAGTAGCAGGAGTAGGGCGGTACGGAAGCGCGCGCCCGGGCGGCTGAGGCGATCAGCCGGCCGGGCGCGCGGTGCGGCTTTGGGGCGCTCCTGCTTTATGTGCGGGTGCTGCTGTTGCCGAGTGGGTGCGACAGATGCGGTTAGTTTGTTGGTTTTAAGAGCTTTTTACGGCTTCGCCTAAGGTTTGGTGACTTCGCTGGGTGGCGCAGTTCGGTGGTGCCGCGCTGGTTGCGCTGGCGGCCGGCGGTTGTTCGTGTGCACGACCGCGCGCGGGTCCGAGTCACTGCGCACGCGTTGCGTGGGCGGCAATCGTCGAGCGTGGTGGGTGCCTGAAGTCAAAGACAGGGCCTCCGGCGGCGCCTGCGCGGCGAGCGGCACTCGCTCCGGGGAGGGGGGCCGCGCTGTCTGCCGGCGGACACTGCTTGTG